>NZ_JAYMGZ010000003.1:0-311826 GCF_037078405.1 Haloarcula sp. DT43
CGGTTGACGAGGAAGTTAAGGAGCTGGTCTTCGTGGATTTCACTGTCTGCTTGCTGCTGGTGTTTGGACACATCTTCAGCAAGCAGACGTTCTAACTAACCGGCTTTGTGAGGTACTGATACTTCAACACGCTGTATGGACCACTCCGCTACTGAGAGATATCAAGTAGTTACTGAGGGTGCTGCTGCATAGAGCGCGAGCCCCGTAGTATGGTGCCCCTCGTCCCTTGCAGCACAATCGCGTAACATAGGAGTGGACGTGTTACTGGCATCACGTTGAAACATCCTTTTGTGGCGTGAGCAGGAACCTGTATCGCATGGTCCCCTCTGTTAGCGAGACACTATTTAATGAGCCGCAAGGGCGTCCAATTGCACTCTTTCAGTTCGGCCTGTCGCTCTCCTTCTTGTGTATGTTCGCGTATACCGCAAGCATCGGCGTCGCAGGCGATACTAGGTGGGTATTGTTTCTCGGCGTTGGAACCGCGCTGTCCGGAATCGCAGAATCCCTCCCGAAGAATCGGCGACAGACGGCGGGTTTACTCCGCTTCGCGGCAATTCTCGTCTTAGGTTCAGTTGCTGCTTCTTTCCTCGGTTTTAGATTTGTCAGTGGAGGATAACTGTCCGTGTTGTTGCTCTCTGTACAAGAGACCTGCGGGAAAACTGAAATTAGGCAAAAAGGAACTCGGCTGACCAGCAGCCCTACGTAGCGTCAGTTCCCCTGCTTACCAGGCGATACACACCGCTCAGTAACAGGATGACCCCCGCGAGCCCAACCACAATACCAAGTGGCTCCACGAAGGCACATATCCTGCATGGGTTTGATCCAGTGGCTATAGTGTATATAGTCCCGCTTTTTTCGACATAGGTAGCGTCCATTGTATCATCTGGATAGTCGAAATCTGGCGGTGACTGATTCACTGTGGCAATCCCATCAGCACGGAGTGCTTGGTCGAACACGTCTTGGCCCGCTGCTGAAAGGTTATTGTAACTGACTACCTCGTCATCCGGAGACACTTGCGATTCATTCGTCTCTGTGGTGTAAGCCCTGTTCGTCGGCTCCGAGGGAGCACCAATGAGTAAACCAGAGATAATAAGCAATGCTACTGCAAATATAATTAGCGCCCAACCAATGAATCGGTTTTTTGAATTCGGTCCCATTTTGCAGACTCTCTGAAATATATAAGGAGTGTTCTTTTTACTATCCTAGCCTGTCAGCAGAGTTAACAATCGCATCTTTTGTGCAGGGACTTATATCGGTTGTGACACCGGTAGCGGGTTCTTCTGGGTTGCCTGAGCAGTTGTCACAAGGTGGTGGTTGCCCGATGCGACAGCAGTTGTGTACCATGTTTGTGCCGGTGACACATGTCCTGATGAATTGATTGCGCCAAGAGAATGGTCCTCAGAGTGGTCTTGGGAACAGCCGTCTGATGGTGTATCTATATCACCCGGGGTGAGCGCGTGAATGGCATTGTGGATGACAGTGACCTCGAATTTGTCATCACCACCTGGATAGATTGGAGTACCGCCGAGTGCAGCATACGTATTGACCGCAGCGGTACCAGCCTCAGAGCTGTTACAGTCTGGGTGGGTTTGGAATGGATTTCCTTTTTCTTTGACCGGCCCGAGAGTGTATCGAAACCTCGGGGAGATAGAAGGTCCGTATCGACAATCGGTGCCTCTACTCCTGCAATCACAGTCCGAAACTCGGCTCGGATATCGGCGGGCCGGTGGTCGGTGATCTTGTCACGGCCCCACCTGTCTATTTGAGGAGCGAATCGGCCATCCGTTCCGGGAAGCCGACAGCTAACTGATAGAAGCTCAGTTGTTCTACGTCGTCGCCCTCACGGAGGTAGGACCGCGTTCTCTGACTGATCATTTCAACGGAGATGACGAGTATCACTATAAACAGAATCGTCGCCATCATATTGGTGAAATTGAAGGTTTGTTGCTCAATCGTGAGCGTCACTCCGAGACCCCCCGCTCCAATGATACCGAGACTGACCGCAGACCGGACGTTGTTCTCCAGAACGAACATCGCCCACGCGATGAACGGGCGGACCATCTGAGGAATCATTCCGAACGTGATTATCTGCGGCTTGCCTGCGCCAGTGCTTTTGATTCCTTCGATGGGTCCGTCATCTACCTCTTCAAGTTCGTCGGTGAGGAGACGGCCCAGTTCCCCGATAGTGTCTGTACCGAGCGCGAGGGTTGCCGTTACTGGAGTGATACCGCCCAAGGGAACGTATATCAGCGCCCAGACGAGCGCCGGAATCGACCGAATAATACTCATCACGCCCCGGAAGAGGAAGTTGAATGGAAACGGGATGACTCGCTCGTTTCCGAGGATACCGAACAGCAGTGCCAGCGGCGCACCCATAATCGTGCCCGCGAGCGCAATTGCGAGCGTGATTCCCGCTTCTCCGACCAGCCCCGCTTCGTTCACGAACTGATAGTAGCGGCCGAGGTCGACGAAGGGAAGTAGGTCGAAATACAGCTTCGGCGGGAAATACTGCGCGAGTGCCTCGACGAACTGTGGCCAATACACCACCCATTCCGTACTCCAGAACCCGGCCGCGTTCAATGACACGTACAGCAGTGCCGCAATACCAGCAAGTAGAGCTGATTGAGCCAGCCGACGAACTAGTCTGGCACGCTTCAGTTCGATGTGCCGTTGTTTGACGGCTGAATCGCCTCGACTACCGCCCAGTAATCGCTGAAGGAGCCTCTCGGTGAGGGAATCGGAATCTGTACTCATAATCTGGCACCCTTGTCGGCCGGTTTGGCCTGTGTAGATTCGTTCGAGTCGGTCCCTTCGCGCAGTTCTTCTGTCTGTATCTCACCGTAGATATCTTCGAGAATCGAGGGTGTGAGTTCCGCGCGCGAGCCAACAAACACCACCGTACCGTCTTTCAGGCCGATAAACTGCTCGCCGAACTCCCGGGCGATGTTGACCTGATGGAGGCTCGCCAGCGTCGTGAGGTCGCGCTTCTTGGCAGTCTCACGGAAGCACGCCATCACCGTCTCGGCACTGGCGGGGTCCAGACTGGCGACAGGCTCGTCGGCGAGGAGGAGCGCGGGCTGCTGGACCAGCGCGCGTGCGATTCCGACGCGCTGTTGCTGGCCCCCGCTCATTCGGTCTACTCTCTGGCCTGCCTCGTCGAGTAACCCGACCGTCTCCAGTGCCTCCAGTGCGAGTTCTCTGTCCTCTGTGGGCTGTCGGTTGAGCAGGCTCCGAACGAAGCCGGTTCGATTGAATGTCCCAGTCAGGGCGTTATCGTAGGCACTCAGCTCATCGACGAGATTGTGCTGCTGAAACACCATCCCGACGTCCGACCGCGAGTTGGTGATTTCCTGGCCGTCGAGATACACGCTCCCGGAGGTGGGTTCGGTCAACCCGTTGAGGATCCGCAGCAGCGTCGACTTGCCGGCCCCGGACTCGCCGAGCACGACAGCGAAGCTCCCGTCGGGAACCTCGAAGGAGACACCAGATAGGGCTGTCGTGTCCCCGTACTCTTTGGTCAAATCCTGCACATTCAGGCCCATATACAGCTACAGGTCCCCCAGATCGACGCCGAGCGTGTTGATAACGTCGAGGATGGGCTGGTAATCCTCGTTACTGCCCGGCGAAACCGCACTGATCGGGTTGTCTACGTCCCCGTCCGGCTCCCGCAGCGTCCCCTCGTCTATCGAGAGTATCGCCTCTTCGATGTCGGAGCGAAGCGGGTGTTCCCAGTTACTGCGAGCGATGATCGGTGAGAGAGGGAGCGACTGCGACGCTTCGACCAGTTCCAGTTCCGTCGAACTCGACCCGACGTCGTCGTCCCACCGGCCGGACTGTTCGCGGACCCGGTCCGGCCACTGGTCTTCCGAGATGTACTCCAAGAGCACAGCGATGTCACAGCCGACGGCGGCGAACTCGTCCCGGTTGAGGAAGTTCTCTATCGCGCCCGCCTGGCCGCTCGTCCACGTCCCGTCGTAATCGACCGGGTCGCCGTACGGGGCTTCTCCGGAATCGAGCCCGGCCTGGTTGAGCATATAGTTGGGGTACAGCGACCCGCTCGTCGAGAGCCGGTCGGCGAATACGATGCTCTCCCCTTCGAGGTCAGCGAGCTCCTCGATATCGGAGTCCGGGCGTGTCGCGATTCCGGAGAAGTACACCGACGCACCGCCTTCGTTGACGATACCGACGACGTCAATCTCCTCAGGATTGGCGAGCAACACGATGTCGCTGCGCGTCATCTCGGCTTGGTCGTTGATAAGCGACTGGCCGATTCCCGAGGTGCTATCGGCGAACTGGACGTCCAGGTCCAGCTCGTCGACCTCCGAACTGACGTACTCCGAAAACGGCTCCCACATCTCTTCGGTGTCTCCAGGCGTCTCACCGGGCGTTTCCAGGAACGTGACCGGTTCATAGTCGTTGCCCGTTGACCCCACAGTCGTGCCGGAATCGCTATCTGCTCCGTCAGTAGACCCGTCCCCGGAGCCGCCACTAGAACTGTCTGAACTACAGCCTGCAAGGCCTGCGGTGAGTCCTATACCAACGCCCTCCAGCACGCGACGGCGTGTCTTATCTGACATCACGTTTGGCCTATGGGAGTATTTAAAAGAAGTTGTATATTTTCTATAAATAAAAATACAGTCTGATATGTCGTGTAGTATAGCACAATAAAAATATATAAATGACAATATTCATGCACTGGCTCAGGAGAGAGGTGCTTTCAGTATAGTACAGCGGCGAAACGTACAACGGCGTTACCAGTAACAGAGTTGATCTAATACAGATATAAAGAAAAGTTAAACTTCTATTTGCCTGTAACAAAAATCGCTAGATGACGAGGACCTGCCGGTCGGTTTCTGCTAACACGTGCCCCAAGACTGTGCCCATGTGCTTCTGATGGGACTCTCCTTGATATCCCATCACGATTAGTCGTCCGATTTCCACTACAGCGCACACATGGCTGACACGACCCTCGCCACGATAGACGAGTTACTGGAAGGGGCCTTCGACGACGTGGACGACCCCGACGTACGATACAAACTCAGGAGCGCACGACAGCTCCTCCAGGTGATTCAACAGCAACAGGACATCGTCGACGAGGCCATCGACGCCGCCGTCGAGGACGAGGAGATACTGCGCAATCTTCGGGACCTGGGCTACACCGAGTAACGCGCGCCTCGCTCGCCGGGCAGAACAAGCCTTTTTCTCCCGCTCGACCAACGTCTTGTTATGACAGCCGACACCGCTGCGCAACTCAGAGCGGAACTGGAAGCGGTCTTCAACAGCGCGGACTATCCCGTTACGGAACCGATGGAACTGGTCCCGGTCCTGCCGGACGGCCCGGGCACGACCTTCGAGGCGGGCGACGTGAGCGTCGGCGTGATGGACTTCGGCGCGGAGTACGCCGAGTACCAGGACTACCCCTACGAGTCGGCCGAGGCCCTCATCGACGACCTGATGACTGGCTTCCGGGAAGCGGGACTGTTCGACTGACAGAACTCCCGAGCCACTGGTCCCGGCGCTGGCTACCGGACACCGGCGTCGCCCGGAGCGTACAGCTACCTACTTGCAAAAACGTCGAATCCGCAGTGACCGCAACGCTGACCGATGCCGTCTACGGTGCCGCGTCGTAGCCCGCGTCTTCCACGGCGGCGACGAGGTCCTCCTGGCTGGCGTCGCCGTCGACGGTCACCTGTTCGGCGTCCCGGTCGGCGTCGGCGCTCCGGACGCCGTCCAGGGCCTCGATGGCCTCCTCGACGCTCTGCTCACAGTGACCGCAGCTCATCCCTTCGACGGTCAACGTCGTTGACATAGCGGTTCGAAAGAGGAGCGTGCGGACCTTTTCGCTTACGGCTCCGGAACTGCCGCACCGAACGGTACTCACACCTGGGCAGGGTCGTTCGGGCGGACCGAGGGGGTATTTCGCACTATCAGAAGCGGGGGACGCTCCGTTTTTACTTCGGAACGGCACCCATCTCTCGAAATCTTGTCCCAATAGTGTGCGCTTCGACGATATCTGCGTGTAATTCGTGAGTGATTGGGGTATATTTCCGAAAATAAGTGCAACAGTCGTACTAACGCGGATAAATAATCTCGATATGTATCTCGAACCAGAAAAGACACCCATACTTTCCCGAAGCGTCTAATATACATTTGCGAATCACATGAACGAAACGCTATTCTGATATACTCTCTCACCGAAGCTTGGTTTACCAATGCTCTCGTCCATTGGTGCTTACCCGCCAGAGCAGCGTCCAGGACACCCAGAACATTATTGCCGTACCGGACAGTGAGGCGGTGTATGGACCCCGACTCGAAGTACCGGTCGGCCGAATGGTTGCGCGGTCAGATTCGCGACGTCCTGAACTTCTACTACCCGCAGTGTCTCGACGAGGACGCGGGCGGGTACGTCGCGCAGTTCGACGAGGAGACGGGCGAGGTGTACGACCGCTCCGCGAAACACCTGGTCGCCACGTCGAGGTTCGTCGTCAACTACTGCGTCGCGTCGACGCTGCACGGCCCGGACTGGTGTCGGTCCGCCGCGGAACACGGCCTCCGGTTCCTGCAAACCTCCCACCGTGACGCTGCCCGTGGCGGCTATCACTGGCTCCTCGACGGCCGGGAACCGCGCGACTCGAAACGCGTCTGCTACGGTCACGCGTTCGCGTTCCTGGCGCTCGCCCGCGCCGCCGAGGCCGACATCGCCGGCGTCGGCGACGACATGAAGCGACTATACCGGCTCCTGACCGACCGCTTCTGGGAGCCGGAGCACGGCCTCTGTAAGAGCGAGTACGACCCCGACTGGACGGAGGCCGCCGACTATCGCGGCCAGAACGCGAACATGCACATGTGTGAGGCGCTGATAGCGGCCTACGAGGCGACCGGCGACCGGCGGTATCTGGAGCGAGCCGAAACCATCGCCGAGGCACTCACGGTCGAGTTGGCGGCGGAGACGGACGGACTCGTCTGGGAACACTACGCCAGCGACTGGGAGCACGATTTCGACTACAACCGGAACGACCCGAGACACACGTTCCGGCCGTGGGGATACCAACCGGGCCACCAAATCGAATGGGCGAAACTGCTGGCGGTCCTCGCCCGACACAGTGACGAGGCGTGGCTCGGTACCAGGGCCGAAGAACTGTTCGAGGCGGCCATCGCCTGTGGCTGGGATGACGACGACGGCGGCTTCTACTACACCGTCGATTTGGACCTGGAACCGCTGGTCCGGGACAAGTACTCCTGGGCGGTCGCGGAGGCAATCGGTGCCGCGGCGGCCCTCTACGACGTAACCGGGGACACGGCGTACCGGACGTGGTACGACACGTTCTGGCAGTACGCCGACGCTAATCTCGTCAATCAGGACCTGCGTAACTGGTACACCAAAGTGACGGAGGCGAACGACCCGGTTCCCACGCAGTCGGGCGTCGCCGTCGAGCCCGGCTACCATCCCATCGGTGCCTGCCTCGAAGGCATCCGTTCATTCGCCTGATTGCCGTCCTGCAGTCTCTACCGGCGTTCTCGCCTCGCTCCCGACGTCCTACCTGTCGTACGTCCCGGCGGGACGACGACGACGGGGCGTTCTTCGGACACCGTTAAGTCCTTGGCTGTGAACCTCTAGCTATGTCTGGCAAGCGACACGCGGACCGGACAGTCGTCGTCACCGGCGCAGCGAGTGGCATCGGGCGCGGCATCGCGCGGCGGTTCGGGGAAGAGGGCGCGAGCGTCGTCGTCGCCGACGTCCGGCGGGAGCCCAAACAGGGAGCCCGGTACGACAGCGACGTGACGACCCCGACGGACGTCGTCGTCACCGAGGAGATGGCCGGCGAGGCCACGTACGTCGAAACCGACGTGGGCGACCCCGACAGCGTCGCCGCGATGGTGGACACGGCGGTCGAGACCTACGGCGGCGTCGACGTTCTCGTCAACAACGCCGGCATCCAGATAGCGGGGGACTCCCAGTCGACGACCGTCGAGGAGTGGCACCGCTCCATCGACGTGGACCTGAGCGGGGCGTTCTACTGCGCGAAGTTCGCCGTGCCACACCTCGTCGAACGCCGGGGGCAGATACTCAACATCGGCTCCGTGCGGGGCTTCGAAGGCGGCGGCGGCCCGCCATACGCGGCGGCGAAAGCCGGCGTCGTCAACATGACTCGTGACCTCGCGGTCGAACTGGGGTCGGACGGCGTCCGGGTCAACTGCATCAACCCCGGCTACATCGAGACGCCGCTGCAGGACATCAACACCGACGAGGACGTGGCCAAAGCGGCGGACCACACACTGTTGCCCCGGTTCGGGACGCCCGAGGACGTCGGCGACGCCGCGGTGTTCCTGGCCAGCGACGAGGCGTCGTTCATCACCGGCGCGAACCTCGCGGTCGACGGCGGCTGGCTCGCACACAGCGGCCTGTGAACCCCCAACAGTTATTCTCGCTCCGGTGCCAGTAGGCGTATGCAGTTCGACTGGATGGTCCAGTGCTACGCGGGCGCTGGCGTTCACCGGGACACACCGATGCTCGACAGTCTCGACCGGGAGACGATCCTCCGGGGCGTGGACACCGCGGTCGACACCGGCCTCGAAGGCCTGTGGGCACCCGACCACTTCATGCTCGGTCCGAAGGCCGAGGAGTTCGAGGTCTGGACGCTGTTGAGCGCGCTCGCCGAGCGGACCGACGACGTCGACCTCGGGCCGCTGGTCGGCTCGATTACGTACCGGAACCCCGCGCTGCTGGCGAAGATGGCGACGACCGTCGACGTGCTCTCCGAGGGGCGGGTCCGGCTCGGCCTCGGGGCCGGCTGGCACGAGGAAGAGCACCGCGCCTACGGCTTCGACTTCCCCGACGTCGGCACCCGAATCGAGATGCTCGACGAGGGGCTCCAGGTCGTCAAGGCGATGTTCACCGAGGACAGCCCGACCTTCGACGGGGAGCACTACAGCATCGACGGGGCGCTGAACGAGCCGAAACCGGTCAGCAAGCCCCACCCGCCGATTGTCGTGGGCGGCGCGGGGCCGAAGATGCTCCGGCTCGCCGCCCGCCACGCCGACGAGTGGAACGTCGAAATCAGCGGCCGGGCCCGCGGCCGCCCCATCGAGTTCAAGGCCCGGAAGTTCGACGAGTACCTCGAAAACGAGGGGCGGGACCCGGACTCCGTCGAGCGGTCGTGGCTCGCACACGCGCTCGTCCGGGAGGACGAGGCGGCCGTCGACGCGGCCGTCGATGACATCTTCCCGCTCCCGTGGGGCGAGGAGTCGGACATGGACGACGAACTGAGCGACGCCGCCGAGGCCCGGGAGAAAGGCGACATGCTCATCGGGACGCCCGCACAGGTCGCCGAGCAGATAGAGCGCATCCGCGACCTCGGGTTCGAGAAACTCCAGCTGATGTTTCTGGACTTCCCCGACCACCGCGGGATGGAACTGTTCGGCGACGAGGTCGCCCCGGAGTTCAGGTAGGTCGAGGGAAAACCGTTTTACAGGGCCAGCCGAACACTTGGTGTCATGGAGTACCGACAACTCGGCAGCACGGGGACCCGCGTCTCCGAGCTCTGCCTCGGGACGTGGCGTTTCGGCAAGGAGACGAACGGCGTGGTCGAGACCGGCCGCGAGGAGGCCCACGACCTGCTGGACGCGGCGTGGGACCGCGGCGTCAACTTCATCGACACCGCCAACGTCTACGGCACCCCACACGGCACGAGCGAGGAGTATATCGGCGAGTGGCTGGAGGACTACGACCGCGAGGACTTCGTTATCGCCTCGAAGGTGTATTTCCCCTTCGACGGCCGCGGCGAACCCGGTCCGAACGATTCGGGCCTGGGCCGCAAGCACATCCGCGCGCAGGTGGAGGGGACGCTGGACCGCCTCGACACGGACTATCTCGACCTCTACTACATCCACCGCTGGGACGAGCACAGCGATATCGAGGAGACGCTGGCAACCCTAAACGACCTCGTCCGCGCGGGGAAGGTCCACCACCTCGGGGCCTCGACGATGGCCGCCTGGCAACTGACCAAGGCCCTCTGGCAGAGCGATGTCGAGGACTACGAGCGCTTCGAGGTGACACAGCCGCTCCACCACGCCGGCTACTACGAGGACGTGAAGGACTATCTCGACGTGTGTGCCGACCAAGACCTCGCGGTCTGCCCGTACTCGCCGCTCGCCGGCGGCTTCCTCACCGGGAAGTACGAACGCGCCGACCCGGACGACCCCGAAGCCGTCGAGGCTCCGGACGGGTCCCGGGGGAGCTTCGACGACTTCTTCGACGACTACTACCTCTCGGAGCGGGGCTGGCACGTCCTCGACGAGGTGCGGGCCGTCGCCGACGACCTCGGCGCGACGCCCGCCCAGGTCGCCCTGCGCTGGCTGATGGACTGGGACGAGTTCACCTGCGTCCCAATCGTCGGGGCCCGTACGGTCGACCAGCTCGACGAGAACGTCGCCGCGACGGAAGTCGCCCTCTCGGACGCGCAGTGGGACCGCATCATGGACGCCAGATACGACCCGGAGGGCGACCTCTGGGGCCACTGACGTGGCCGTGCCGGCTCACTCGGCGTCGGGCTCGAACCACCAGACCCGTTCCATGAACGGGATGCCGGCCTCGGGGTCGGCGTCCGCGTCGACGCCCGACCGCTTGAACTGGCCGGTGTAGCGCTCCCACTCCGCGACGGCCTCGTCGCCGTTGACGGCGTCGAGGTAGGCGTCCAGGTCCGCACACTCCAAGATGCAGACCGCGACGTCCTCGCGGACGTACAGTTCGAACGTCTCGACGCCGCCCCGCTCCATCGCGGCGGTCACGCCCTCGGGGACCTCGTCGTGGGCGTCGACGTACGCCTCCCGCTGGTCGGGGTCGAGTCGCTGGACGTAGACGGCTCGCTCGGTGTCTCCCATACCGGCTCCACTCGGGGCTGGCAAATCAGCGTTACGGGGGCGGTGGGTATTAGTGGCCGCCCCGCGAGTCGGCTGGTATGGTTTCGCCCGCACTCGTGTTGCCACACGAACCCGACGAACGCTGGCACCTCGCCCGACAGCTGGGCGTCGAGGACGCCGTCATTCATCCGCTGGAAATCGGCAACGGCCGCACGCAGTGGACGTACGACGACTTGCAGGGGCTCTCGAACTGGCTGTCGGAGGTCGGACTGAACTTCTCCGTCCTCGAAGGGTCGGTCCCCATCTCGGACCGGGTCCGCCTCGGTCGGGAGGGTCGGGACGCGGACATCGAGGTGTTCAAGCAGTTCCTCCGGAACTGCGGCGAAGTCGGGATTCCGGTCGTCTGCTACGACTGGATGGCGGGCGTCCGCTGGGCGCGGACCGGCGCCCACGTCGAGGCTCGCGGTGGCTCCTACGTCACCGAGTTCGACGTCGACAAGACCCGCGGCGGGCCCGAGACGCTGCCGGACGCGACCCACGAGGACCTCTGGGAGGGACTGGAGTACTTCCTGCGGGAGGTCGTCCCCGTCGCGGAAGCGGCGGGAGTGAAACTCGGGCTCCACCCCGACGACCCGCCGCGGGCCTCGCTCCGGGACGTCCCCCGCATCGTCACGAGCGTCGAGAACTACGAGCGCGTCCTCGACATCTACGACAGCGAGTACAACGGCGTCACGTTCTGTCAGGGCAACTTCGCCGCGATGGGCGCGGACGTCCCTGCGGCTATCGAGCGGTTCGGCGACCGCATCAACTTCGTCCACTTCCGCGACGTCGAGGGCGACGCCGACCGGTTCGTCGAGACCTGGCACGACGACGGCCCGACGGACATGCTCGCCGCGATGCGGGCCTACGAGCGCCACGTCGACGACGACGTGGTGATGCGGCCCGACCACGTCCCGACGATGGCCGGCGAGGACAACTCAAACCCCGGCTACCACACGAACGGGCGGCTGTTCGCCATCGGCTACATGCGCGGCCTGCGGGAGCAGGTCCGGACCGACGGCTGAGTTCAGACCTCGACGGCGGACCGGAACTCGGGCCGTCCGGTCACGCCGAGGTCCACCCGGTAGAGGCTCCCCGCGCCCGGTCCGTCGACTTCGCGGCTCTCGACGCAGGCCGTCGTCGCGTAGGCTGTGTCGTAGTCCTCACCGGCGAAGGTCAGCGACGACACCTTCCGGGGGTCGAATGCGACCTTGCGCTCGTGGGTCCCGTCAGGCGCGAACCGGTGGAGCGCGCCACCGTCCCAGAACGCCGACCAGACGTGGCCCTCGCTGTCGACGGTCAGCCCGTCGGGATACCCCTCAATGTCGCTCGCGTCGTAGAACACTTCGGGGTCGGAGAGCCGGCCGCTCGCGCGGTCGTAATCGTACCGGTAGACGTAGCCGGGCTCGGCCGGGTCGACTTCGCAGGTGTCGGTGAAATACAGCTGTGACCGGTCGGGCGTGAACCCCATCCCGTTCGGGAGCACGCAGGACTCCCGGACGAGCGTGAACGTCCCGTCGGTGTCCAGCCGGTAGAGCTGTCCGGGCAGGTCCCGCTCCGTGTCCGGCATCACGCCGGCGAAGACCCGGCCCTCGGGGTCCGCGATGACGTCGTTGAACCGCTCGTGGAAGCGGTCGGGGTCCGGGGCGACGACGGACTCGGTCGTCCAGTCCTCGCGGGAGAGCCGCCGGACCGCCCCGGCCTCCTGGAACAACAGCAGCGAGCCGTCCCGCTGGATGGTGAAGCCGCCGATACGCTCGTTGTCGTCCCTGTAGACACACTCGTAGTCGTCGGCCGCCGGGTCGTAGCGGTAGACCCGCCCTTTCGGGATGTCAGTCCAGTAGAGACGCTCGTCCTCGGGGTGCCACAGCGGCCCTTCGCCGGTTTCACACTCGATGTCGACGACCTGTGTTGGCGTGTCCATACCGCGACCACGACCGCCGGGGCCGAAAAACCGGGGGTCTGTGTCGCGCCGCCGCTCGCGCACCTCCCGTTCGGAGGCGGCGGGGACCGCCCCGCCGTCGGGCTAGTCGTCGAGGCGACCGCTTGCCAGCGTCCCAGTCGTCATCAACTCGTTCAGCTCCTCCAGGCTGGTCTCCGCTGGCTGCTTGATGTCGACGAGCTGTCCCTGGAACAGCACGCCGATGCGGTCCGCGTGCCGAAGCACCGACTCGATGTTGTGGCTGACGATGACGATGGTGATGCCCCGGTCGGCCAGCGTGTCGATGGTGTCCTGGACGAGCCGGGTCGCGTCCACCGAGAGGGCGCTCGTGGGTTCATCGAGGATGATGACGTCCGGGTCGAAGGCAAGCGCCCGGCCGATGGCGACCAGCTGTCGCTGGCCCCCGGAGAGGAACTCCACCTCGGTCTTGATGTCCAGGTCCCGGCCGAGCTGGTCCATCATTATCTGTTCGGCCCGCTCGTAGGTTTCGCTCCAGTCGATGACGCTGAATGGGCCGAACCCGGTCTGTGGGAACTGGCCCATGAAGATGTTGGTGGCGATGTCGAGGTCGTTCATCAGCGCGAGGTCCTGATAGACCGTCTCGATGCCGTTGTCGCGCGCCTCGGAGGGGTTACTGAAGTTCACCGGCTGGCCGTCCTTGTATATCTGGCCCTTCGTTGGCTCGTGGACGCCGCTGAGCATGTTCATCAGCGTCGACTTGCCGGCTCCGTTGTCGCCGACGAGCGCGAACACCTCCGCGGGCTGTATCTCCAGGGAAACGTCCTCGACGGCGACGATGCGGCCGAACTGCTTCGTGAGGTTCTCCGCGCGGAGCTTCGGCGTGCCGGCCGAGTCGGTGTCTGCGCTCTCGGCGTGGCGCTGTTCCGCCGCGCCGCTCTCGTCGACGCTCATACCGCACCACTCGCGAGGATGCGAGCGCGAATCTTGCTCTGGGTGCTGTACAGCAGAATCGCCAGCAGCAGGACGATGCCGTTTATCATCTGAATCTGTGTCGCGTCGATGACCGGACTGTTGTTCAGCGCCGACTGGACGACCTGGATGAGGATGACGCCACCGAGCGCGCCGGTAATCTTCCCCCGGCCGCCGAAGAGGCTGATGCCGCCGATGACCGCGCCGGCGAACGCCTGGAACACCAGCCCCTCACCGATGAGCGGCGGGACGACGCCGACGAACCCGGTCAGCATCAGCCCGGCGATTGCCGACAGCACGCCGCTGATAGTGTAGATGAGGATGATGAGCCGCTCGGTGTCGATGCCGACCTCGCGGGCGGAGTGCTCCGAGCTCCCGAGCGCGTACACCGCCTGTCCGAAGGAGGTGTACCGCAACACCAGGCCCGCGACGAGAAACGCCACCAGCATCAGCCCGATAGCGAACCGGGGCGTCCCGCCGACCTGCGTATACACGAGCGGGAGGCCCGTGACCGGCTGGGTCTGCATCGCCGTCTTCGCACCCTCGAAGATGATGAGAAACGCCAGCGTCTGCAGGAACGGGTTCAGCCCGACCTTCGCTATCATCACGCCGTTGACGAGGCCGATGACCGACCCGACGAGCAGGATGACGGCGAAGCCTATCCATGGGCTGGTGGTCAGCGACCAGCAACTCGGGCAGGTCCCGAGTATCATCCCGGTGAACATCGCCGAGAAGCCGGCGATGGAGCCGATAGAGAGGTCGAAGTGTCCCGACAGGAGACAGAGGCTCTCGGCCAGGACGAGCAGCCCGATGGGGACGGCCCCCCACAGGATTAGCTGGGCCGACCTGAACGTCTGGGGTACGAACGCCAGCACCCCGAGCAGGACGAGGGCCAGAATCGGCCATATCATGTTGTCTAACAGCGTCAGCATCACGTCGTCCCGGTCCCCGACAGTCCGGCCGATGAATCCTTGGTCCGTTGCCATTAGCGTTAGCCCCAGACGTTACCCCAGAGGAACGGCTGGTCGTAGTTCTCTTGCGTGATGACGACGCTGTTGGTCCGGAACCACGGGTGGCCGTTCTGCTCGCGCATGACCCCGGGCTCCCAGATGGGCTCGGACCACATCTCGACGCCCTTGTGCTGGCCGGACTCGATGGTCAACTGGTCGGACGTGACCTCAGACCCCACCTCCGGGATGACGCTGTCGTCCATCCCGCTCTCGACGTACTCCCGCATGTAGTACATCGCGATTGGGTTGTAGAAGTAGTTGGGCTGGTCGACCGCCGCGTCGATGGTCCCCTCTCCGACCAGCGGGTTCACCTCGGGACTGCCGTCCATCTGTGTCAGACAGATGTGGCCCTCCTCGCCTCGCGGGGCCAGCATGTCGAGGTTCCGGAGCGCCCCGACGACGCCCAGTCCCATCGAGAGGTTCCCGGAGTAGATGCCGTCGACGCGGCCGTTGGCCTGAATCCACTCCTGGGTCGTCGACTGGGCCACGTCACGGGCGTACTCGCCGTTGAGCGTCTGGACGACTTCGACACGGTCCTGCTCTGCCATCACGTCGAGGAACCCCTGCGAGCGCTGGTTGGCCGACTGGTTCCCCTGGACGCCGCGGACGTTCAGCACGCGCCAGGTATCCTTGTCCGGGTACTGCTGTTCGAGGGCATTGAGCAACTGCTCGGCCGAGCTCGCGCCGCCGTCGTAGTTGCTGAACCCGACGTACAGCGGAATCTCCGAACTGGATGTGTCGGCGTTCGTCGCAAACACCGGCGTCCCCCCTTGGATGGCCTGGTTGATGGCTCCCTCGGCCGCGCCCGTCTGCCAGACGCCGACGAGGATGGCGTCGTGGTCGCTGTTTGCGAACTCGCGGATGTCCGAGACCTGCTTCTGTGCGCTTTGCTGGTTCGGCCGGACGTCGAGTTCGATGCCCTGGTCCTCGGCGTAGAACCGGGCCGCCTCGATGTAGGCCGTAATCCAGGAACCCCCGCGGACGTACGCCGTCATCCCGATTTTGTCGAGGGAGTTCCCGCCACCGCCGCCGCTGGTGCCGGTGGACCCGCCGTCCCCGGAGGAGTCGCCGTTGCTACCGTCGCCGCCCCCGTCTCCGCCGCCCCCGTCTCCGCCACCGCCCCCACCGTCTCCACCGCACCCCGCGAGTGCGACTGTCGTGATTGCTGCGCCGGTCGCTTTCAGGAACCGTCGTCTGTCACTGCCTCGCATAGCATGTCGATTTAAACCGTCAGTATATAAATGTTGTCGATAATAGAACGTGAGGAATAATCAAGTGGGGCCTCACTGCCATTTGGCCGGCGACGACTCGGGAAGGCTACGTGACGGGCCCGCCCGAAGTCACTCCTTAACTCCCGCGACGGTTACTGTCCCCGCCGTCGCGACTGCCCGGACGGTCGTTCCGTTCTGGTGAACAGAGCTATATGAGTGGGCGGTCATGTCGGAGTATGGCACCGGAGGAGAACACAATCACCGCGACCAGAACGTCGCTCCGGATAGTCGAGGCGCTGAAGCGACTGGACGGGGCAGGGACGACGGCGGTGGCCAACCACCTCGACATCGCCAAGAGCACCGTCCACAACCACTTGCGGACGCTGGAAGACGAGGGGTACATCACGAAGGAAGGCAGCGCCTACCGCGTGGGACTGCGGTTCCTGGAACTGGGGGAGTACAAGCGCCACCGGATGGACATCTACGAGACCGCCCGGCCGGAGGTCGCGTCGCTGGCCGAGGAGACGGGCGAGATGGCCAACGTGGCCGTCGAGGAACACGGCGAAGGCGTGTACCTCGCCCGCGCCGAGGGGACCGAAGCCGTCACGGTCGACACGTACGGCGGCAAGCGAGTGAACCTCCACTGCACCGCGCTCGGGAAGGCCATCCTCGCGGAACTGCCCGAGGAGCGGGTCGACGCCATCGTCGACGAGCACGGCCTGCCGGCCCGGACGGAAAACACCATCACGGACCGGGCGGCGCTGAAGTCGGAACTCGCCGACATTCGGGAGCGGGGTCACGCGTGTGACCACGAGGAGCGGCTCCCGGGCCTGCGGTGTGTCGCCGCTCCGGTCACTTCGGTGGACGGGGACCCGGTGGCGGCGCTCAGCGTCTCCGGACCCACGAGCCGTATCAAGGGCGACCGCTTCCACGAGGAAATCCCCGAACTGCTCCAGTCGGCGGTCAACGTCGTCGAAATCAACCTCACCTACTCCTGAGCCGTCCGCCCGGCGTTCGCCAGACGCGTCGGTTCGTTCCGCTGTACTGAACATCCGTGGTATGGCCCCTCATGACACGGATGCTCGACTCGTCTAACAGAAGTACGTCTGTTACAATTCCCAGGTTTGCCGTTTGCTTTCGCTGTCGATACGTTCAGCCCTGCGAAACGGGCGTTCGCTCAAGTGCGTCGTCCCGGCCCCGCTCACTCGTGAATCCGCTCGAAGGTCCGGTGGGCCAGATACGAGTACTCGCGGGCCGAGAGGAACGGCACCGCCTCGACCCACGAGAGGCAGTCCTCGTAGCCCGCCCAGTCGTCCATCCACGGGTAGTCGGACCCGAGCATGAGGCGCTCGGCCTCGAACCAGTCCACGAGGTTGCGGACGTACCCCCACATGTCCTCGTAGGGCCACTCCGCCCCGCTGGACCGGGGGAGCGAACTCACCTTGACCGCGACGTTGTCGTGGGCAGCCAGCGCCTCGAACCCCGTCCAGGGGGCCGCGTCCGGGGCCGTCGTCTCGTCGGGGTAGGCCATGTGGTCGACGACTAGCTGTACGTCCGGATGCCGTTCGGCGAGCGTCGCCACCATCGGGAGCTGCTGGGCCTTCGGGAAGACGAACACGGCCGTTCCCTGCTCGGCGGCCTCGGCCCAGACCGGTGCCAGTTCTTCGTCGAGTATCCAGTCGGCGGTCCGATTTAGCTCCGTCGAGTGTTCCTCGTAGTCGAGGCAGGCGTGCATCCGGACGCCGAGCATCCGGTCGTGGCCGACGACCCGGCGGAGCCGCGCCCGGACCTCGTCGGGGTCACCGTAGAAGTCCATCAGGCCAACTCCCCACAGCCGGTCCGGGTACGCCTCGATGGCCCGCATCGTGTACTCGTTGGCTCGCACGCCGCGGCCGTACATCGGCGTCGTCACCATCACGGCTTCCTCGACGCCGGCGGCGTCCATGTCCGCGACGAGGTCGTGGGCGGTGTAGACCCCCTCCCAGCCCGGCGGGAGCACTGTCTCGGGCCAGGGTAGCTCCGCGGTGTCCGGTCCCCACGTGTGGGTGTGTGTATCGACGAAGCGCATCGTCACGCCGGAGCGTCGCCTCCCATGACGACGGCGGCCTCACTACCGGAGCCGACCTGTGTGTGTTTGACCATACCACGGCAAACTACACACCACGGTGAAATGAAACCTCGGGAGACCCCACGTTTATCTCCCGTGGTGTCGCATAGTGTGGTATGGCACCGGAAATAACCAGCATCGAGTCCGTCGAGTTCGCCTACCCCATCGAGGACGTCGGGACAGACCAGCACGGGTTCAACCTCGTGTACGAACCGGGCGCGGTAACGGAGCGGAAACTGTTCGCCGTCAAGGTTCACACCGACGAGGGCATCACGGGCGAGTACGTCGGCGGCAACTCGCCTGGAGCTGCCCAGATAAACACCTTCGCCGACTACCTCGTCGGGAAGAACCCGCTCGAACGCGAGCGCCACTGGAGCGAGGTGAAGCGGGCGCTGCGGAAGTACGACCGGATGGGTATCGGCCCCATCGACATCGCGCTGTGGGACTACGCCGGCAAGAAGTACGACGCGCCCATCCACGAACTGCTCGGCACCTACCGGACCCGACTGCCCGCCTACGCCTCCACGTATCACGGGGACGAGAACGGCGGGCTCGACACGCCCGCGGCCTTCGCCGACTTCGCCGAGGACTGTCGCTCGATGGGGTACGGCGGGTTCAAAATCCACGGCTGGGGCGGCAGCGAGGGGGCCCGGGACCTGGACCGCGAGATTGCGGCGGTCCACGCCGTCGGCGAGGCTGTCGGCGACGAGATGGACCTGATGCACGACCCCGCCTGCGAACTGGAGACGTTCGCCGACGCCCTGAAGCTCGGGCGCGCGCTCGACGAAGAGGGCTTCTTCTGGTACGAGGACCCCTACCGGGACGGCGGCGTCTCACAGCACGCCCATCGGAAACTCCGCCAGGCCCTCGACACCCCCATCCTCCAGACCGAACACGTCCGCGGGCTGGAGCCGGCGACGGACTTCGCGGCCAACGAGTCGACGGACTTCCTGCGCGCGGACCCGGAGTACGACGGCGGCATCACCGGCGCGATGAAGCGGGCGAAGGTCGCGGAAGGGTTCGGCTTGGACGTGGAGTTCCACGCCCCGGGACCCGCCCAGCGCCACTGCATCGCAGCGATTCGCAACACGAACTACTACGAACTCGCCCTGGTCCATCCCGACGCGCCCAACACCCAGCCGCCGGTGTACGAGGGCGGCTACTCCGACATGCTCGACACGGTCGACGACGACGGCACGGTCGAAGTCCCCGACGGACCGGGCCTGGGCGTCGACTACGACTGGGCGTACATCGAAGACAACGCCACGGGGAGCGTTCACACGTACGACTGACATGACATACAGAGCCGGCATCATCGGGACGGGCGGCATCGCTGGGATGGGCATCCTCGGGATGCACGACGAGGCGGACATCGGCCAGAAGAAGGTCAGAGCCAGCCACGCCGGGGGCTACAGCGCGACCGACGGCGTCGAACTGGTGGCCGTCGCCGACGTCGACGAGTCGAAACTCGACCGGTTCGGCGAGGCCTGGGAAATCCCGCCCGACCGGCGGTACGTCGGCCACGAGTCGATGCTCGCGGCGGAGGACCTCGACATCGTCTCCGTCTGTACGCCGTCGTACCTCCACGCCGACCACGTCGTCGACGCCGCCGAGTCTGCGGCCGACCCCGGACTCGTCTGGTGTGAGAAGCCCATCGCCTCCTCCGTCAGCGACGCCGAGGAGATGGTCGCCGTCTGCGCGGAGACGGACACGGAACTGCTCGTCAACCACTCCTTCCGGTTCACCACGAAACTCCAGCGACTCAGGGACCTCATCCAGGGCGAGGACCTCCTCGGTGACGTCCACGCCGTCGCCACGCAGTTCCGAATGGAACTGTTGCGGAACTCCACTCACCTGCTCGACACGCTCGTGTATCTGCTCGACGCCCGTGCCGAGCGGGTGTCGGGCTACATCACGGGCGAGAACGAGGCCGTCGACTCACTCGAAGCCGAAGAGCACGTCGACGACGCCGGCGGCGGCGGATTCGTGGTGATGGACGACGGCAGTTTCGTCACCATCGACTGCACCATCCCACGGGACGCCTCCTCGATGACGCTCCAGTTCGTCGGCAGCGAGGGCAAGCTCTACCTCAACAACGACGACGGGGAGTGGCGGTACTGGCGACTCGACGACGGCACGCACGTCGAGGCCACCCTGCCGGGTATCGACGGAGCCTGGACGTGGGACGAGGACTATCGCGACGCCTTCGCCAACGCCGCCGCCGACGCCGTGGCCGTCCTCGACGGGGCCATCGAGAACCCCTCGACGGGCGAGGAGGCGACACGCTCCCTGGAGATAATCGTCGGCTTCTACGTCTCCCACTACACCGGCGGCCAGGTGTCGGTCCCGCTCGCCCGTCCACTGCGGGACGTGACTATCACGTCGTGGTGAACGGACCGCCCCACCGTCGCTCGCCTTTCTGAATATATGGAACTATGATAGTAGATTCAGAGCTATTTACAGGATCAGAAGTTTAAATAAATAAAACCACAGTCAAATACAAATATTCAAAATTAAAATATCGAATTTGATTAGATACAGACACAGTCTGATTTCAAAAATCTCTACTCTCTCCGTGGGCCGCTCAAGGCTGAAGTCGATTACCGTCGACGACGTCCAGGCGTCCCGCTCCGACGTACCGTCTGGCAGATTGACTTAAGCGGCCTTTCAGTATAGCATCAGAATCAAGCCACACAGCGGCCAAGGATGGCGTAGGTTCAATCCATGGACATCACAAGCGACTGTTCGCGACTCTCCGTCGAAGGGCCCGACGAGTACTTCACAGGCGAGACGCGGATAGACCCCCTGTTCGACTCGCAGGCCGAGGCTCGCGCCGCGGCGGCGAGCGTCACGTTCGAACCGGGCGCTCGCACCGCGTGGCACACCCACCCGCTGGGGCAGCGACTCATCGTCACGAGCGAGTGCGGGCTCGTCCAGCGCGAGGGCGGAGACATCGAGCGGATTCGGGCGGGTGACGTGGTCTGGTTCCCGCCGGGTGAAAAGCACTGGCACGGCGCGACGCCGGAGAAGGCGATGACCCACATCGCCGTCCAGGAGGAGCGAGACGGCGAGGCCGTCACCTGGCTGGACCACGTCACTGACGAGGAGTACCAGCCCGAATCCTGAGTCACCGCGACCGGGCGAACCGACGCCGCCCGCTCCATCCGACCGATAGACTGATGCGAACGACGTGGCTGTTTCGATTCGATGCCACCAGAAGACCTCCCCCCGCTCGGACTGGGGACCTACTCCGACGACAACCGCGAACAGTGGCGTGACAACGTCCGGACCGCGCTCGACGTCGGCTTCCGGCACGTCGACACCGCGCAGGTGTACGAGAACGAACAGTACGTGGGCGAGGGGCTCCGCGAGGCCGACGTGGCCCGTGACGACATCTGGCTCTCGACGAAGACCGTCCACCACGACGTGCCACCCTCCGTCGAGCAGGTCCCGGCGGCCATCGACGGCTGTCTCGACCGGCTCGGCGTCGATACCGTGGACCTGCTCTACGTCCACTGGCCCTCCGGAATCTACGACCACGAGGCCGTCCTGCCCGCCTACGACGCCGCCTACGAGGCCGGCAAGACCCGCAACGTCGGGCTCTCGAACTTCACGCCCGACCTGCTGGACGAGGCGATGGCCGTGCTCGACGCGCCGCTGTACGCCCATCAGGCTGAGATGCATCCGCTGCTCCCCCAGCGGGACCTAGTCGACCACGCACAGACTCACGACTACACCTTCGTCGCGTACTCGCCGCTGGCCCAGGGGGCAGTGTTCGACGTCCCCGAAATCCGCGAGGTCGCGGAGAAACACGACGCCACGCCGGCGCAGGTGAGCCTGGCGTGGGTCCTCTCGCACGACAACGTCGCCGCCATCCCGAAGGCAAGCAGCCGCGAGCACATGGTACAGAACCTCGCCGCGGCCGACCTGGAACTGGACGACGAGGACGTCTCGCTGATAGATTCCATCGACCGCCGCCACCGGGTCATCGACCCCGACCACGGTCCGTGGAACTGGGAATCCGACTCTCTCAGTAACTAACCCCCGGTCACGGCGGCTGCCGTCCGGAGTGACGGTGGCGTCGACGCCGTTCGACGACCCGCCGCGAACCGGCACACATCTCCGGGCTCGGTCGCCTGCGTGTCGGTGGTGACGCGCAGCGTTCAGGTGTCGTGCTCGAAGGTCGCCACGATATCTCGCACTGACCGCCCGACGTGGATTCGGTTGGTGCCGTCGGGGACGGTCCAGCCGCTGGTTTCATCGTAATAGGCGAACGCCTCCTCAGTCAGTGAGACGCTCGCTGTCGTCGCCTCGCCTGGCGCAAGTGAGAGCCGGGCAAAGCCCGCGAGTTCGCGCGGCGGCGTCTCGACCGGTGCCGCTGCCTTTTCGACGTACACCTGGACGACAGCCGTCCCGGGGCGGTCGCTCGTGTTCCGGACGGAAACTTCGACGGTTCCGCCCCCGTCCGTCCCCGTCAGCGTCGGCTGCCCGTACTCTATCGAAGCGTAGGAGAGACCGTGGCCGAACGGGAACGTCGGCTCGAGACGCTCCTTTCCGAAGTGCCGATAGCCGACGAAGATTCCCTCGTCGTAGCGTGCAACATCATCCCGACCCGGATATGCGGATTCGTCAGTAGCCGGATACGCTGCAGGTTCGCCGAAGGTCACGGGTAGGCGACCGCCGGTCTCGGCGTCGCCGAACAGCACCGCGGCCAGGGCCTCACCGTCGGCCTGTCCCGGATACCAGGTCTGAACCACGGCGTCGACCGAACCGAGCCAGGGAAGGTCGACAGGCCCACTCGTCCGGAGGACAACCACGGTCCGCTCGGCCACTTCGGCGACAGCCGAGACGAGTTCGTCCTGTCGACCGGGCAGTGTCATGTCCTCACGGTCAAGGAACTCCGTGGCGTCGTCCTGAACGACTACGACCGCGGTGTCGGCGCTTTCGGCTGCCGCGACCGCGTCGTCGAGGTCCGCATCGGAGGGTTCGCTCGATTCCTGGGTGTCACCGAAGACGACCGCCTCCGCGATGGGTTCGACGCCGCGCTCGAACGTGACTGCTGTCCCTCGCTGTCTGAGTCCTTCTACAGGTGAGGATTCGACCGACGCCGTTACCTCTGAGGAGCCGCCGCCGCCGAGTTTGGCTCCGTCAGCGTTCGGGCCAAGGACCGCTAGCGAGTCGTCGTCGGCAACCGGCAACGCGTCGTCGTTTTTCAACAGGACGGTCCCCGAGACGGCAATCCGCCGCGCGAGTTCCCGATGTGCGTCTGTATCTGACTTCCCGTCGGGGTCGCCGGGCCAGTCGAACCGCTCCATCGTGGTAAGAATCCGCTCAACCTTCTCGTCGATGGTCGACTCGGCGACCTCGCCGTTCTCGACGGCGTCCTGGAGTGGGCCGCCGAACAGCGCAGGGACATCGGGCAGGTGTGGCATCTCGAGGTCGTTGACCGGACCGGTGTCGTCGAGTTCGGACTCGGGCAGATACTGCTCGCGAGTTATCCCGGGCATCTCCATATCGAGCCCGGCGTTCGCCGCGGCGACAGTGCTCCGTGTCCCCCACCAGTCTGACATCACGAACCCCTCGAACCCCCATTCGTCTTTCAGCACGTCGGAGAGCAGGCGCGCGTGTTCGCCCATGAACGTGCCGTTGACCCGATTGTAGGCGGTCATCACGGATGCGACGTCCGCCTCTTCGACTGCGGCGCGGAACGCGGGGAGATAGATTTCTCTGAGTGCCCGCTCCTCGACCTCCGCGCTGACCTCGTACCGGGTTTCCTCCTGATTGTTTGCGACGAAGTGTTTAATCGTCGCGCCGACACC
The DNA here is from genome assembly GCF_037078405.1 of Haloarcula sp. DT43. Lineage (NCBI taxonomy): Archaea > Methanobacteriati > Methanobacteriota > Halobacteria > Halobacteriales > Haloarculaceae > Haloarcula > Haloarcula brevis. Next base: position 23,919 of record NZ_JAYMGZ010000003.1, read on the forward strand.
CGCGGACTGAATCCCTTTTATCGTCGTGACGCCGATTCGAGCGGTCAGGTACGGGTCTTCACTGTAGTATTCGAAATTCCGTCCGCCGGTCGGGACTCGGATGATGTTGACGCCCGGTGCAAGTACGACGTGTTGCCCGTGGGCTGCGGTTTCTTGGCCCAGCTCCGCGCCGAACTCCCGCGCTAGGGCAGGGTCCCACGACGCGGCCAAGGAGATAGAGGCCGGGAAGGCGGTCGCCGACTCGCCGAACGCCCGGACGCCCAGTGGCCCGTCGACCAGCCGCAACGGTGGGATGTCGAGCCGCTCGACACCAGGAGTGTATCCCGTCGAGGTCTGGTCGGGGTCGACAGTACCGTGAATCAGTCCGAGTTTCTCGGACAGTGTGAGTTCCTCAATGAGTGTATCGATGTCTCGGTTCATTCTGTGAGTTCCTGAGCCGGTCCGCAAGCCGTCCCTCGCTCGTGTCCGACTACCAGCGTGTTCGGGTAGGTACTGTGACACACCGGTACGGCGTCGAACTGGTACCGTCACCGGCCACAGCCTGCCTGCATCTCCCGACGCCGCGACGGTCGGACGCTATCCCCCGTTTGGCCGACCACCGTTCGCGTCCCTGTCCCGAAAGCGGTGCCAAGAGTCGTCACGTGGGACTTCACCAGCTACAGGCGGGTGTTTGCCACCGATGTAATGATATGTTCCCCTCCCTCAAACGTCTCACTCGCTGGCTGTCGGCAGAGAATCCCTCGTACCTGGGAAGAAATTATTGCTGCTTGAGTGATTACATGGCCTCACCCCGTCGTATGCGGCCCTTTCGATGCTGGCTACTTCACCGTCTTCGTATTCCGTTCCGACTGTGTCGCTACATTGGACGCAATATTTCGCCGAAATCGTCCGCCATCACCGGAAGATACGGATTGGCGGCGTTTCGAGTCGTTCACAGCGATTTACGCGGTTCGTAGTTCGGCGGCACGGGTGATTTGTGACATCTTCGTCTCGAACGGGTCAGTGTGGTCGGGCGTTTCGGGAAACCACTACTCGGCCGATACCGACTCCCCAATCCCTCATTCGTGCTGGGATTGCCCCGGACGAGGCGTCGTAGTTTGCCCAGAATAACAGGTGTACGTCTATGCTCGTAAGGGGCTGGTCGTCGACTACTATCACCACAGCCCGGACAGTAGACAGAAACAAAACGGACTAGACGTACGTTCGGTACCGCTGCCCGGATAACTTCTGGGTGGGACGCGACACGGCGTGACACCGGGCCGAAACGACAATCGCGGCTCGGTGTCCGTTGCCTCGTCCCCGCTCAGGAACGGCCGACTCCCCGAGAATTGCCCCGGCAACTACACCGGACTGTGAGCCTCGGCCACGACTGCGTTATCCGGTGCATCCGGAACAGAAGGCGCGGAGCGAGCCACCGATATTAGTGCCGGCGAAGCGGGGCGCGGACCAAGACAGGAGCGGAAGTCGCAAGACTCGGCCGAAACGTCGGTTCCTGATACCCGGTGGTCAGCAGTCGACAGCGGGTCGACGTCCGGCAGCCTCGAACCATTTTTGGACAATACCGAATCCAGCACAGACCAGTTAGTGGGTCCCGTGGGACGAACAGCCGCAGAACCTCGACGTCCAGTGTTCGGTCCGCGTGGTAGGAGCCGGACCGTGCCATGTGCTTCAGCGCTCACGGTAGCCCGGTGCCGGGCAAGTCCGGCCAGCGTTCTCGGGCGGGCACGTCGAGAGAAGACATTTTGGTGAAGACATACTCGACGAAATTGAATAGTCAGAAAAATTAGGGATAAGTTGTCCTACCAGCATTAATTTATTTCCTCGCTTGCTTCTATGACACCTCTCCGCCACGTGGTGAGTGGTTCCGTGGCGTGCGGTCCGAACGGTCCGCGCTATCTGCGTGCAACGCCACGATGTCGAAGTCATAGAGTCAGTACGGTGCAATTAGCGCGACTAGCGGAAGTGACAGGGCTGGTAGCTGCTGGATGCAACCAAACATTTGTGGGCGCACAGCGGCGGCTTTCTGGCAACATTGCTCGGTTTGCCCACTCACTGGCCGAGTCCGCGAATCCTGACCCTGCGTCCCAAGCGTGCGCGCGTTTAGCGACTCTCTATCCGAGGCCACGGACGGCTTTCCGAGAGTAATATCTGAGAAATATAAGATTCCAAAGTAATATTCTACTCTGTTACTTCTGCGGTACTATCGACTCACATATGGGCCGAAACAGGCACGCCCCACTCAAAATAGGAGCCGAGCACCCGCCCCACGACGTGGACACCGTCCACGACGCAACGCGCACCCCGAGTCCGCGCTGCGGTTGGCTATGACGGAGGTCGCCCGCCCCTTCGAGCCGTGTCACCCCGGAGCTGGAAATCGCTCGGTCCGGATGCGAGCCACTGTACGAGCGGGAACCGACGACAGAAGAATTTCCGCGACGACGGCCATACGTCGGTCGGCTCTGACCGGAATACATCTGCACGGCTCGGCCGCGACCGGAAGAGCGGGTCACCGAGGGTTCTGTGTCTCGCCGGCCGCGGCCAGATACGCACCCAATCGGCACCGCTCACCCGTTGTGGGTGCCAGCGAGACCCGGGTCCCGCACGTCGAGCGAGTCGGTGAGCAGTCGGCGCTCGCCACGCCGGAGGAGACTGGACAGGGACGGTTGCGAGATGTCGAGTTCCTCCGCGAGTTCCGCGGCGGTCACCCGGCGCGGGCTCTCGTAGTAGCCGCGCGCGACGGCCAGTTCCAGAGCCTCACGCTGGCGGTCGGTGAGGCTGTCGTCGGTCGTCCCGTCGTCGTCAGAGTGATTCGTGATGGATATCAGGTCGACCGAGATTCCGTGCTCCTCGAAGGTGGTGTGGAAGTCGTGGAACGTCTCGTAGTCTTTGAACTCCTTCGTCTCGTGCCACCCCTCGGCGGTGATGGTCGTGGACTTCATCTTCGCACCGTCGAATCGCTCGGGGTCGAAGGCCGGGGCAATCGAATCGTCGAGTTCGACGGTGAGCTTGTAGACGACCGTGTCGCCCCGGTCCCCGAGCGGCGTCACCGTGGTGACCTCGTCGAGCGCCGCGAGCTGGGCCTCTGTCACCTCGTGTTCGGCGTCGATTTCGACGTGGAACACCCGTGCGCCGGGTTCGAGACAGAGGGCGTGCGAGCATTCGATTGCCTCCGGCGGGAGCGTCGCCGGGATGCTGACCAGCGGCAGGGCTGGCGAGCGGAGCCGGAACTCTGTTGTAATCGTCATTGGGTGAACATACACTCCGCGTATAATTAAGCGTCCTGACGGCCACGGCAGCCTGGCACTCGGTTCCGCCGCCGCGAGAACCTGCACCTGGATTTACATTTCGGCGGGGACAATCGGGTCCACATGGTCGCCCAATCGACGCCGCACCAAGACCCGCTGTTTAGCCGCCCATCCCATCCCATCGGCTATCTCGCCGCCGTCGCCACGCTCGTCACCGCCGGCATCCACCTGTTTCTCGGCCCGCAGGTCATGGGATTCAGTCAAACGCTGGGTATCCTGTTCGTACTGAACGGGCTCGGGTTTCTCGGCGGCCTTGTCCTGTACACCAGCCGCTACTGGCGGCGGGAACTGTTTTTGGTCGCCGCGGGATACGCCGCCGTGACGGTCCTCGCGCTGTTCGCGTTCCAGGGGTTCAGTCCCGACGCCTTCTACATGCGGGGCAGCCTGAACCCGCTCGCAGTCGGCGCGAAAGCCGCCGAGGTCGTCCTCGCGCTCTGTGCCATCTACCTGTACTCACAGACCCCGTGAGGGCGCTGTCGGCCTACTCGAACTTCATTACTCGCCGTCAAGCAGCGGCAGCCGACGCCGGTTACTGCAGATGTCGGAGTAGTTCGTCAGTCACTTCCGGGCGCTCGTGATGGACCCAGTGAGACGCGTCGCGGAAGGTCCGTAACTGCCCGTTTTCACAGTAGCCGACGCTCTCGTCGGCCATCGAGGGGAGGAGTGCGATGTCGGCTTCGCCCCAGCAAATCAGCGTCGGCTGTGAAACGGTGCTGCGGGGCGGGCGCCCCGACCGACGGAACCCGCGGTACCAGTTCACCCTCGGGACGACGCCGGAGTGCCGCCAGGCCGCCTTGTACCGGTCGAGTGTCGCCTCGTCGAAGGTGCCCGGGTTCGAGGTCACCTCCAGCGATTCGACCATGTTGGCCATGTCGTTTCGCTCCAGCAGCCACTCGGGTAGCTTCGGCACCTGATAGAACCAGACGTACCAGCTCCGGGCGACCTGTCCGGGACTGACCCGTAGGGTCTCCCGATACACGGTCGGATGTGGAACGTTGAGAATCCCGAACCTGTCGACGGCGGAGGGGTGGCGGAGCGCCAGGTTCCAGGCGACGAACCCGCCGAAGTCGTGGCCGACCACGTGGGCCGACTGCCGGCCCTCGCTCCGGATTAGTTCGCGGACGTCCGCAACCAGTTCTTCCTGTCGGTAGGGGTCGATGCCCTCGGGGGCGTCGCTCAGGTTACAGCCCCGCTGGTCCGGGACGACCACGCGGAAGCCGGCGTCGACCAGCGGGCCTATCTGGTCCCGCCAGCCGTACCAGAAGTCGGGGTGGCCGTGCAGGAGCACGACAAGCGGGGCGTCGGGGTCGCCGGCTGTCACGGCGTGCAACCGGACGCCGTTGACCTGGTAGTACGTGGACTCGAGGTCCTGTTCGGCCAGCAACGATGCGTCAGTGTCCGGGTGCGTTGTCGTGACTGGCATCAGTGTCGGTTCGAAGGGTCGACTCGCTTCGCTGTCTGTACGGGCGTCGGACGGTCACGTGACATACCCGCGGCTACGCCGGGGAGCCGAATACGGGAACTGCCACACCAGTGTGGCTCCTTTTCAACCCCAGTTCGAGCCCGTCGGCAGCGACCGCTCGGAACAGTTCCGGTACACAGTCTCCGCTCGGGTCGGGATTCCGTGGCTTTCCGGGCCGCTCAGTGGACGAGTTCGCCGAACACGCGCTCCTCGACCTTCCGAAGGTGTTCCCCGACGGTACCGGGAGCGATACCGACGACGTCGCTGACGTCCGCGAGCGACGCCTGCCGGGGCTCGTGATAGTACCCCAGGTCGACGGCCGCTTCGAGCACCTCCCGCTGTCGGGCGGTAATCAGCCTCCCGAACGCCGACTCGTCGATCCGGTACTCGCCCGTTTCGAGGACGTCGACCGTCACGTAATCGACGTCCGCGACGTGTTCGTACAGCTCTTTGAACGTCTCGTCGGTCCCGACGTAGGTCACCTTGAGGTTGTCCTCTGCGGTGAACCGTATCGGCGTCTCCACCACCAGGAACGACTCCCGCTGTAGTTCGAGCGCCCCGCGGACCCCCTCCGTGGGTTCGAACTGGCTCACTGCCATCCAGCGGTCCTCGCCGGCGGTGAGATAGCTACGGACGTGTGGCGACGCCGCCATAATCTGCTCGTATCGCTCCCGGTCCCCGCTCGCCTCGGCGAACAGCAACACGGTGTCGTCGGCGAGCAGTTCGACGTGGTGAATCGCTCGCCGCTCGATGGAGGGCTCGTCCGACAGGTTTCCGCCGAGCGGATGGAAGGCACCGTCCCCGTTCGGTTTGACCAAGACCGTGAGATACCGCATGCGACACCCTATACCGCGTCGGATTAAATTACCACGGATACCCGCGGTTATACGACACCACTGGCGCGGCACCGCACCTATGGGGTTGCGTCGAGAAGCGAGGTCCGAGACATGGCGTCCCAGCGAACGGTCCCGCGCCGCCGCTTCCTCCGACTGGCCGGACAGACCGGGTCGGTAGCCCTGACCGGGTGTTCCTCGTCTACGTCCCCAACCATCGAGATGCCGGCGAGCGCGCTGGTCGACGAGCCGATTCCCGTTGCAGTCACCGGCCTGGACCCGGAGCAGTCGGTGACGCTCCGGAGTCACACGCACGACAGGGGCGGTACCGCATGGGAGTCCAGTGCCGCCTTCGCCGCCGGGGCAGATGGTTCGGTGACGGTCGGCGCGCAGCGCCCGGACGAGAGCCGGTACTACGACCGAGACGACGGGATGGGGCTGTTCTGGTCGATGCGCCCGGTCGAGACCGGCCCGACCGCACCGCTCCCGCCCGGCGTCCTGTTCCAGCCACCGACTGAGGCCTTCGAGGTCACACTCACGGCCGAGAGCGGCGGACGGACGCTCCAGAGGCGACGACGACCCGGCGCATGTATGCACCGGACATCGGGAGTGCCCCGCTCCCCGACGGGCTGGTCGGTGCCGCCTTCCTCCCACCGGGGGACGACCCCGTTCCCGGCGTAATCCACCTGCACGGCCACGGCGGGGCCCCGTTCGTCGGCCTCGCACGCCTGCTGGCGTCCCGCGGGTTCGCGGCCCTCGCGCTCCAGTATTTCGGCGACCCGGACCCGTTATCGGACACGCTCCGGGCGGTCCCGGTCGAGTACGTCACCCGGGCGGTCGAGTGGCTCGGGAGCCACGAACGGGTCGTGGAGGGCGTCGGACTGTTCGGGTTCTCGCGGGGCGGGACGCTGGCCTTGCTCGCCGCGAGCCGAACCGACGCCGTCGGCGCAGTCGCCGGGTGGGCCACGAGCGGCGGCGTCTACGAGGGCTTCGGCCCGGACCGGACCCCGGCTGGGACCGCCGCGTGGTCGGTCGACGACCGACCGGTGTCGTTCCTGGAACTGGCGGACGCGGACCCGGGACCGCCGCCGGCCCCCGGACTACCGCTCTTCGAACCGCCGCTGGACGCCGCGCCGCGGGAGCGCCTTGCCGCGGCCACGGTCCCGGTCGAGGCCGCCGACGCGCCGATATACCTGGTCTCGGCCGCCGACGACCGGCGGTGGCCGTCTACCCGGCTGTCTGCCCGGGTCGTCGACCGCCTCGCCGGAGCCGGCTACTTACACCCCTACGCTCACGACGCCTTCGAGGACGCGGGCCACTACATGCGGCCCCCGTATCTCCCGACCGCTGGCACGACGCGGGACCGGACCGACGTTTACGGTGGAAGCCCGGCCGCGAACGCGCGTGCCAACGAGACTGCCTGGCGGCGGACGCGGGCGTTCCTGTCCAGGGCACTGCAGACGGCTCCGTGACGAACCCGGCGACCGCCGGAGCAAAGCGATACGAAGGCCCGTCTCGGTCCGAAAACTCACACTCGGGGCGGAGATGTCGAATTCGGAGGGACCGTTCCCGGGCACTCAAATCCGAGTTTGATCGTCCTGAAGCGGTTTACCGTCGGCGGCGGTACGCCGGTGTATGACGGTCTCCCGTCGTCGCCTCCTGCATGCGCTCGCCAGCAGCGGTACGATGCTCCCCTGGGCCGGGTGTCTCGCGCCCGATGGCACTCCCGCCACCGAAACACCGCCAGGGGAAGACGCGCAGTCAGAGTCCCCGTCGGCGTCTTCCGGGTGGGCCATCGACGTTCCGGAGACGCCGCCGGACGTGTCCTGTTCGGCCGTTTCCCGACCGACGGCCGAGTCGGTCGACCGCGAGGGCGCGCTCGAACCGCGTCCGTACCCCGGGCGACCGCCGTCGGAGCCAGCGGGCGAGGCCGGGGTGGCGTACGTCACCGCGTTCGAACGGGCGTACCGCCAGAACGACGAGATGCTGTCGAACACCGACCTGGCGACCGACGGCGGACGCGACAGCTACCTGACGCGGTTCGACATCACCGTCCGGGACTCGTGGGTCACCGCGGGGCCCGCCGGGTCGGCCGTCGTCCGCCTCCAGTACGTCGGCTCCGGGTCGGTCCATCCCGGTCTAGAGTTCGACTACGTCACCCAGTACGTCACCTACTACGTCGGTTCGGCGCGGGTCGTCCGGGCCAGGACGACGCGCCGCGACTTCGAGGGGGTCGATGCGCTGGACCCCGACCCCTGGACGGACGGGACCCCGGTGGCCTGTTTCGAGGGGTAGCCGATAGGCGGTCGGCGGTATCGAGCCAGACCGACCGGACAGCCCGTGGAAGTCGACGGCCACCGGGACGCCGTCGCTGTGGCTCACCGCGCCTGTCCACAGCCTCGCGGCCGCGACTCCCGAACGCGCCAGCATCCGCTTGCTTTTAGCTCTCTCGTCACGAGGGATGCCTATGGCCGCTGTCGAGAGAGATGACGGAGTCGTGCCGCGGGCGGACCTGCTCGCGGTCGTGGCGGGTGTCGCGGCGGTGCTGACTGTCGCGTTCACGCCGCTCGGCGAGTGGCGAACACTCGCCGTGGTGGTCGGTCTCCCGTTCGTTCTCCTGGGGCCCGGGTACGCGCTCGTCTCGGCTGTGTTCCCGCGGGCGGGCGACGCGGGGCCGGGTCCGGGCACGTCGTGGATAGCCCGGCTGGTGTTGAGCGCCGCCGGGAGCGTCGTGGTCATCGCCGTCGTGGGCGTCGCGCTCGACTTGACCGTCTGGGGGTTCCAGCGCGGCCCGGTCGTCGTCGCGCTCGCCGTGCTGACCCTGTCGGCGACGGCTATCGCCTGGTACCGTCGCAAGCAGGTCCCGGCCGACGTGCGGGCAGGAGCGACCGTCGCGACGGTCCGGGCGCGGACGCGTGCCGCCGTCGCGGGTGACGGGGCGCTCGGTGTCGTCATGACGGTGCTCGTGGTCGTCGTGGCGGCGGCCGGCGTCGCCGCGGTCGCCGCGGAGTCGTCGTCTCAGCCATCGGTGACGGAGTTTTACGTCCTCGGGCAGGACGAGTCCGGCGACCTGGTCGCGGGGAGCTACCCGACGGCCCTGACCGCCGGCGAGCCGGTGACGGTCGGTATCGGCGTCGGAACGACCCAGGCGGCGGGGTTCGACGGCACCGTCGCCGCGGCGCTCGAACGCGTGCGTGTCGACGGCGAGTCGGCCACCGTCACGGAGTCCCAGCCGCTCGGCTCCTTCGACGTGGCTGTCGCGCCCGGCGAGTCGACGGTCAGACGCCACACCGTTCGCCCCTCCATGGTCGGCGACCGGCTTCGGCTGACCTACCGGCTCTACGAACGGGGGTCGGAGTCGCCGTTCCGCCGCGTCCAACTCTGGGTCTCTGTCAGTCGATAGCGGTCACTCGGCGGTTTTCGAGATCGGGCTCGTAACGACCTCTTGACGTGTTGGTGTGGTATCCGATACCTATTTATCCGGTTTTATTCTACAATTGGTACGTAAACAGTGGGTGTGTGGTCCTAACATTGACACAAATAGACAAAAGCACGCGGAGGGGGCAGCAGACACCGTCGGTGTCACGAACCGTCGTGGAACTCGACGCCGACAGCCGGCTGGTCACGGTCGCCGTCGCGACGGACGGCACCGAACCGCTCCGCGTCTCGTTCAGACAGCCGGTACCGCCACACCACACGCTCCGGGTGGGAGACGACGGGTCCGTGGACGCCTACGCCGACGGCACGGTGACGGTGACCTACACGGCCGAGCCCGGCTCCGACGCGGAGTTTTGCTACCGTATCGACGGGCCGGTCGATTCGGCACTGTCCGAGCCGACGGCGGAGGTGTTGCAGGCGGCCGAGAGCGGACCGGCGTCGCCGACGGTGACGTGGGTCGACGCCGAGGGGACCACGACGCCGCTCTCGATGTCTGCCGACACGGTTACCGCACGCACGGACGGCGCGTTGCCGATGATAACCGGCCGGACGACGCCGGCGGCCGACCCGCTGGCCGGCGTGGCTATCGGCGTCATCCTCACGCCGACCAACGAGGACGCCGTGGTCCGGACCGTCCTCAGGGCCAGGCGGCGCGGCCACGCCGTCCTCGTCACGACGCAGGGCGTCGACGGCGACGCCGAGACGCTCGAAATACTCGAAACGCTGGGGGCCGTCGTCTCCGCGCCGCCCTCGAAGTGGGCCTCGCAGTTACAGCTCCACCGGGTGCTATCACAGACCGCCAGAGGGCAGGGTCTCCCGGGTATCGTCCTCCAGACCCGTGACTGCCCGCGCATCGACTACGAACGGACCGCGACAGCGGCCACGGACGCCGATTACGAGGTCATCGCCATTCCGGAGCTGTGGAACCAGTCGCCGACCAACCCCACGGTCGTCGTCGGCATCCCGGCGTACAACGCGGCGGACAGCATCGGCTCCGTCGTCGAGAGCGCGCTCCCCTACGCGCAGGAGGTCGTGGTCGTCGACGACGGGAGTCACGACGGGACGGCCGACCGCGCCCGGACGGCCGGTGCGACGGTCGTCGTCCACGACCGCAACCGTGGGTACGGCGGCGCGCTCAAGACGATATTCCGGGAGGGGGCTGAACGCGACGCCGCTCACCTCGTCGTCATCGACGCCGACGGGCAACACGACCCGGCGGACATTCCGGCCCTGGTCCAGGCACAGCAACGCGACGAGACGGACATCGTCATCGGCAGTCGCTACGTCGGCGAACGGGACACGAAAGTCCCGTTCGTCCGCTCGGTCGGGCTGGCGGTCATCAACAGCCTCACGAACGCCAGCCTCGGCAAGCTCCGCCCGAGCGGCTTCATCCACGATACACAGAGCGGCTACCGCGCGTACAGCCGCATGGCGACGCGCTCGCTCGCGGCGGACCCGATGATAGGGGACAACATGGGCGCGAGCACCGACATCCTCTATCACGCACACCGCAACCGGCTCAGCGTCGCCGAAGTCGGGACGACCATCTCCTACGACGTCGAAAACGGCAGCTCACAGGACTCGTTCTCCCACGGGATGGACCTCCTGCGGAACATCTTCTGGACTGTCGAGTACGGTCGGCCGCTGCTCATCTTGGGGCTCCCTGGGGCCGTCACGACGCTGGTCGGCGTCGCCGTAGCGATGTGGCTCCTCTCCGGGTACGTCGAGACCGGGACGCTGGCGACGGCCCCCCTCGCGGCGGCTATCCTGTTCGCGCTCGGCGGCCTGTTGCTCTGTGTCACGTCGCTGATGATGCACGTGCTGAACGGGCATCCGACGCTCAAGCGACTGCGCGGCGAGGGCAACAGCTAAATGCCGTCACCACAGGACTCCAGTACGATGACGGGCGCGCGCTGTTCAGTCGGTGGTCGGCCGTGAGCAGGACCGAGGTCGCCGCGGGCGGCCGCCTCCGGGACCGGGTCAGTCCCCGGGCGCCGGCCGCTGTCTTTGCGGCTCTGGGCCTCGTCCTCGTCGTGGCCGCCGTCGCCGTGCCCGCCGCCGAGACGCTGTTGCTCTCGTGGGGCGGGACGGCGCTGTTTCTCGCCGTGCTGTTGCGGTTCGTCTTCACCGGGCCGACGGTCCCGGCGGCCGTGACGACGGCCGTCTACACCACGATGGCCGACGACGCCCGTCGGCGCGCGCCCGACGCCCCACACCGGTACGTCCCCGGCGACGACGGCGTCTCGCTCGCCGTCGGCGGGGAGACGTTCGACCCTGTGGGCACGCGACTGCTGGCCGCCACGGAGACACCCGTCGGTGACGGACCGGCCGCGGAGCGGCTCGCGGTAGTGGTCGATGTCGTGATCAATGAACTGGAACTGGCCGGGCGTGCGAGCGCCACGACCGCAGCGGGCGAGGCGACGGTCACCGTCGTCGGGAGCCGCGTCGGGACGGCGGCACTGTTCGACCACCCCGTGGCTTCCGTCGTCGGCGTCGCGCTCGCGGACGCCCTCGAAACGGGGGTTCGCGTCGACACCAGTGTCGAGGACGGGGTGCTCGTGGTCTCCTGCCGGTGGTCACAGCGCGCCGAGGAACTTCTCGACGGTGCGGAGGCCGACGAAGACGGCGAAGACGGCCGCTCCGACCAGTAGCGGCCAGCGCAGACGGGTGCGCCACCCGACGGTGGCGTGGATCGGTGCGGTCAGGGCCGTCACGACGACGAGTCCGACGAAGGCGACGACGAAGGCTACTTCGACCGTGAGGCGGCCGGCGCTGGCAAGCAGCGCGATACCTGCGAGGGTCCACGCGGCCTGGTACAGCAGGAACTGTCGCTGGCGCGGGGTCGTCATTAGGCTCGCTACGGCACAGGGGGGTATAACCGCACCGACAGCCGGAGCAGCGGGTTCAAGGGCGTTCGCGCCGTCAGTACCGTAGATGTTTCCCTGGACTCACGCCGCCTTCGGCTACCTCCTCTTTCTCGCGGTCGTGTTCCTGCTCGGCCGACGGCTCTCGAAGGCCGAACTGCTGGCGGTGCTCGTCGGTACCCAGCTGGCGGACGTCATCGACAAGCCGCTGGCGTGGTGGTTCAACGCGATACCGTCGGGGCGGTCGCTGGCGCACTCGTTGCTGTTCGTGGTGCCCGTGAGCGCCGTCGTCGTCGCTGTCGCGTGGCACCGGCACCATCCCGAGGTCGGCCTCGCGTTCGCGTTTGGCTACCTGACCCACCTCCTCGGCGACACCTACGCGGCCCTCTACTACTGGCGGACCGGGGAGTTCACGTTCCTGCTGTGGCCGGTACTGCCGCCGTACCCCTACGGCGGTTTCGTCGGGTTCGCCGACTTCGCCGCCGACGTGGAGCTCACCGGGACGCTGGTGGGGCTGTTTCTCGCGGCCGTGGCCGTCGGCGGCGTCTTCCTCGTCCACTTCGCCCGTGCGCCGTGGTGGCAGGCATCTCGGACGCGGTGAGCACCAGCGGGTATTTGACGCGTCCGAGCGAGAGAGAGACATGGACCAGACTGTCGCCGGGCGGACGGTGCTCGTAACGGGCGGGGCGGGATTCGTCGGGAGCCACGTCGCCGACGCCCTCTGTCCCGACAACGAGGTGCGAATTCTCGACGACTTTTCGACCGGCGACCGGGCCAACTGCCCCGACGACGCGACGGTCGTCGAGGGGGACATCCGTGACGAGGCGGCGCTTTCGGCCGCCATCGACGGCGCCGACATCGTGTTCCACGAGGCAGCCCTCGTGAGCGTCGCCCGCTCCGTCGAGGACCCGACGGCGAGTCACAGCATCAACACCGAGGGGACGCTCGCGGTGCTGGAAGCCGCGCGGCGACAGGACGCCCGCGTGGTATTCGCGTCCAGCGCCGCCATCTACGGCGCGCCGGCGTCGACGCCGGTGGCCGAGACGGCCCCGAAGCGTCCGGCCTCGCCGTACGGGCTGGAGAAGCTCTCGGGGGACCACTACTGTCGCCTCTACGCCGACCTCTACGACCTCCCGACGGTCGCGCTGCGCTACTTCAACGTCTACGGCCCCCGCCAGTCCGGCGGCGACTACGCCGGCGCGATAACCGCCTTCACCGAACAGGCCCGGGCCGGCGGCCCGGTGACGGTCCACGGCGACGGCGACCAGACCCGCGACTTCGTCAACGTCGCGGACGTCGTGCAGGCGAACCTGCTCGCGGCCACCACCGACGCCACAGGGGAGGCGTTCAACGTCGGCACCGGCTCACAGACGACCATCCGCCGGGTGGCCGAGGTCATCCGCGACGAGGTGGCTCCGGACGCCGAACTGACCCACGTCGCCCCCCGCGACGGCGACATCCGCCACAGCGTGGCCGACATCGACAAAATCGTCGACCGGCTGGGGTACGAGCCGACCGTCACGCTGGCGGACGGCCTCCGGGCGTACCTAGCCTGACTCGACGACGACCGTCCCGACCATGCCCGACTCGTGCGGGATACAGAAGTAGGGGAACTCCCCGGCCGTCTCGAACGTGTGACTGTATGTTTCGTCGGTGCTGACGCTCCCCTGCGGGTAGGACTTCCGGGCGGCGGACTCGCTGTCGAACTCTCCCGACGCGAAGTACGCCGCCCCATCGGGCAGGTCCTCCTCGTAGGCCGTCACGCTGTGGGCGACGGCCCCGGTCGTCACCCAGTCGACGGTGTCGCCGACGCTGACCGTCAGCGTCTCCGGTTCGAAGTTGAGGCTGTCGGTCATCTCGACGGTGTGAGCGCTCGGTGTCCCGGTCTCCATCTCCGTCGGCGTCTCCGTCCCCCCTTCCGTCGCGTCCGAACTCGACCCGCCACACCCGGCCACGCCGCCGGTCAGCGCCACACCGCTCAGCCGTAGTACCGTCCGCCGATTACACATACCTGCTCCTTGGGTGCGAGACGGTTAAGCGTACACCTCGACTGCAACGCTTTTGGTCACACCCGCGAAACGGCTACCAACGAAACCCCGATGGTCGCTCTCACTCATGAACGGCGGACGCAGGCGCTTCCGTTCGCCGTCTGTCTGCTCCTCGGCGCGGGACTGCTGGCCGCGGACCGCCTCAGCCTGCTCCCCCGGCCGACGCTGTTGCGCGCCGGGTTCACCCTCGTCGGGGCCGCAGTGGCGCTTCTACTGTTCGTGCTGTCGCGGGGCGACCGCCCCGCCCGCTCGCGGCGGGTGCCGCCGAGTCTCGTGACGAAGGCCGTCCTGTTGCTCGCCGGCGGTGGCGTCGTCGCCACGGCGCTGGTGGGCTCACGGGTCCTGCCGTTCGCGGTCGTCCTCCCGCTGGGACTGGGCGTCGTTGCGCTCCAGCTTCGGGCCGACCCCGCTGCGCCGGCGATACTGACACAGCTCAGCGCGCTCTTTCTGGCCGGCCGGCTCGGGAAGTACCTCACGACCGGCTTCTACTTCGGCGGCACCGACACCTTCGCTCACGTCGCGGCGGTCGATACGCTCCTTCGGACGCGTTCCACGGCGGCGATTCCACACGGCTACGACCTCTATCCGGTGTTTCACTTCCTCGTCGGGACGGTGCGACACGCGACGGGGCTGCGGAGCTACGACGCGCTCGTCCTGGCTGGCATCGCGCTGTGTACGCTCGTCGTCCCGCTCTCGTACCTGCTGGGCTGGTCGGTGTTTGGCTCACAGCGGCTCGGACTGACGGCCGCGCTCTCGGTCACAGTCCTCGAATTCTTCTCCTATCACGCGCTGTACTTCTACCCGCAGGCGCTGGCGTGTCTCCTCGTCCTCGTCGGTATCTACGTCACCAGCCGGCTGCGCTACGCCGCCGACGAGCGGGGCTTTCGCCGACTCTCCGTCTTCGTCGTCGCGCTCGTCGCGACGATGGTCGTCACCCACCACCTGACGTACGTCCTGTTCGCGCTCGTCGCCGCCGCCGCCGTGCCGGTGGCCCTCGCCCGGCCGTATCTGTTCGACAGCCCGGTACCGGAGGTGCGGCGGTGGTTCCGGTACCGCTGGCTGTTCCCCGGCGTCGTGGGCGCGGTGCTCCTGCTCGTCTACTGGTCGTACTCCCCGAGCCTCATCACCGTCGGCATCGTCGAACTGAGCCTCGGCCTCCTGCTCGACGTGGCGACGGTGCCGCCACAGCAGTTGTACACGTACGGGACGGCGCTCCCGGTCGACAGCGTCGCCCGGGCCGTCGAGTGGCTGCTGACGCCGACCGGGCTGTACGCCGCCGGGCTGTGGGCGGTACTGTTGCTCGCGGGCTACGAGCTGCTCGACAGGCCCCGGGCGTACCAGCGGGGGTTCACGATGGCCGTCACCGGCCTCGGCCTGTCGGTACTGTTGCTCCCGCTTCCGGTTCCCGTCCCACAGCTAGAGCGGCTGCAGTTCGTCGTGACGCTGGTCGCTATCTTCCCGCTGGCTGTCGGCCTCCGACGCGTGCTGGCCGTCGACCGGCGGTACGCCGTCGCCGCCGTGGTGTTCGTCGCCGCGCTGGGCGGCGCGACGGCGTTTACCGTCCTCACGGCCGACGACGTAGCCGACATCTACATCGAGGAACCCCGCGAGCAGGTCTCGATGAGCGGCGACCAGTTCCGCGCCGTCCAGACGACGGCTGGGTTCGTCGGCGCGTACGGCGACGGACCGACGGCAACCGACCGCGTGACCAACCGCGCCTTCGAGACGGCCCGGTTCAACGCCACGGCCGAACTCGACGCCGCGCCGTCCGGTCTGGAGAGCGACGCGACGTACCTGGTCGCCCGCGAGCGCTGGACCTGGAACGTCGTCGCGCTGGGCCGTGGGCTCCGCGTCGGCGAGCAGGACACCTTCGCCGTCTCCAGGGCCCGGTTCTCCGTCGCGGACGCGACCCGGACCAAGGTGTACACCACGGACCACACGCGCGTCTACCGGAGCTCGGACGGTTTTGCCGGGCTCTACGGCGAGAACGGCACGAGCCTGTAACACAGGCTCCGGCACAGGTACGCCACCGAAAACGGGTGTGGCGAGATGCGGACCGCCCGCCCGAGGTAGGTCACGGCGCGGTCGTACTCCCCGGCCTCGTGACAGGCCAGGCCGAGGTCAGTGTACAGCTGAGTGTAGTAAATCGGGAGGTACGGCTGGGCCTCCGGGACGCGCTCGCTGACGAGGTAGCCGAAGCGCTTCGCGTGCCGGCGGTACTCGTCGACCGCCATCCCGGAGGCCGTCATGCTCTCCCCGTGGCGGCGGCGCTCGAAGAGGTCGGGACAGCAACAGACCCCGCCGTCGCTGGCCGCTTCCAAGACGTACAGCAGGTCCTCGCCGCGGTCCAGCCCGGTCTCGAAGCGGGTCCCGACCCGGTCGGTGTCGACGAGAATCGAGGAGGTCACCTCCGAGCGGTCCCCCACGAACACCTCGTAGACGAAGTCGTCGAGCGTGGTCTTCGGCCCCTCGACGCAGAGGCCAGCGCCCGTCTCCGCCATCCGGTCGAGCTGTCGCGCCAGTTTGTCCGGGGCCCAGAGGTCGTCGGCGTCGAGGAACGCAACGTACCGGGTGTCGGCCCGGTCTAACCCCGCGTTCCGGGCGTCGGCCGGGCCGGTGTCCACGTCGTCGACGACCAGCAGCTCCGTATCGACGGTCTGTGCCGCGACGGTCGCTTTGGCCTCTTCGAGCATCTCCGGCGGCGTGAACCGCTCGCTGTACGGAATGACCACGGACACGGTCACCATTCGGCCATCACCGCCTCGTGGATGTCCGTGACGCGGTCGGCGTGGGCGCTCCACGTCCAGTCCTGGTCGAGTAGCCGCCGATGGCCGGCGGTCCCCATCGCCCGCAGGCGCTCGGGGTCGTCGAACAGGCGGTCAAGCACCCCGGCCAACCGCGTCGGGTCCTTCGGCGGGACCAGCACGCCGGTCTCGCCGTCGACGACCATCTCGGGGATGCCACCCACCGACGAGGCGACGACCGGGGTCTTCGCCGCCATCGCCTCGTAGAGAACCGTCGGCCGTCCCTCGGTCCAGCTCGGGAGCACCAGCGCGTCGGCGGCGACCTGCCATCGCCTGAGCGCTACCGGGTCCAGCCGCCACATCGACCGCGCGGGGTGTGGGAGCTCCCCCAGTCGCTCCAGCAGCCACCACCGCAGGTCGCCCTCGTGGCCGACGGTGACGAGCATCACGTCGTCGCGTTCGAGCGCGCCGACCGCCTCCACCAGTTCCTTCACGCCCTTCTGTTCGGTGAACGCCCCGACGTACAGCAGGAGCTTCGTGTCGGGGTCGATGCCCAGTTCCCGGCGGATGGCGGCCCGACGGTCGGTCGGGAACTTCTCCGGGTCCTCCCCGATGGGGACCGTCCGTATCTTCTCCGCGGGCGCGAACCGCCGGGCGACTTCGGCCAGTTCGTCGCTGACGACCATGATTCGAGCGGCGTAGTCGATAGTCTCGCGGATGCGGGCCTGAGCCCCGTCGTTGAAACTGTCGAAGTTGTGCAGGTCGACCGCGTGGCTGTTGACCACCAGCGGCACGTCGTGCTCGCGGCAATACGGGAGAAGGCCGTACCCGTCGAGGTAGACGTCGGAGGTGTGGACCACGTCGTGTGGCGTCCCGAAGGTCCGCTCGACGTACCGGGGGATTCGCTTCTGGAGGGAGTCCCCCGACACGTGGTAGAAGTACTGTTTCGGCACCATGTACAGGAAGCGCGGGTAGTGGGCCACGTAGGTCCCCCAGCGCTCGGTCGCCGGCACCCGCGAGTACTCGGAGTGGGGGCCGACCGGCGGGGCGAACGGCGTCGGCACGACCACGTCGAGGTCGGCGTGGGTGCGGTTGATGGCGTCGAACGACCGGTGGTTGAACGGCGACCGGACCTGGAGCGGGTGGCTCTGGTGATGGATACAGCAGGCCAGCACGTCGTAGGGGTCGCTCATCGTTGCCCCCCGGCGAGGACTCTCAGCCCGAGCACCGACCAGAACGCCAGCCGAGCGAGGTTCTTCGGTCGGAGGACGGTCGCCACGTCGAGGTACGCGCCGGCCTCTCCGAAGCGACCCTCGGCGAGGAAGTGGCCGACCAGCCCCATCCGGTGGACCTGCCCGACCGGCACGCCCCGCGCTTCGAGGGCGGCGACGAGGGCGGCGTTCCGTTCGAGGTAGCGGCGGTCGTTCGCGGCGTAGGCCTCCGCGGGGGCGTCGCCGGTGAAGTGTGTCACGGCCAGCGGCTCGTCGACGTAGGCCAGTTTCCCCGCGGCGAGGACCCGCAGGACCAGGTCCCAGTCCTCGTAGATGGACAGCCCTTCGTCGAACCCGCCCGCCGACTCGACCGCCTCGCGCTCGACGAGCAGCGTCGACCCCGGCCCCATGAACACCTGCAACGACAGCAGCGCCTCGGCCAGTTCCCGGCCGCCCTCGCGTGGCGCGGCCGACCGAAAGAGCCGCTCGGAGACGACGGCGGCGAGCCGGCCGAGCGGGGAGAGGCCAGCGGCGGTCACGTCGCAGTACGCACCGACCCACTCCTCGCCCCGGCCGTCAAGGGACGCGAGCTGGCGCTCCAGTTTCCGGGGGAGCCACTCGTCGTCGGAGTCGAGGAAGGCGACGTACTCGCCGGCGGCCACCTCGACGCCGGTGTTGCGGGCGGCGCTGACACCGCGGTTCGTCCCGTGGGTGAGCACCCGGACCCGCTCGTCGTCGTACGCCTCGGCAACAGCCGCGGTGTCGTCGTCGCTGCCGTCGTCGACGACGACCACCTCGATGTCGCTGACGGTCTGGGCCAGCGCGCTGTCGACCGCCCGGCCCACCACGTCGCCGCGTTCGTACGCCGGAATCACGACGCTGACCCGTGGCTCAGGCATCGATGACCCTCCGGTGGACCGCAGCCAGCCGCTCGCCGTGGCGGGTCCACGTCCACTCGTTGTCCAGCAGGCGCTGTAGGCCCGCCGCACCCATCTCACGCAGTCGGTCGGGGTCGTCCAGCAGGTGGTCCAGCGCCTCGGTCAGCGCCGCGGCGTCGGCGGGCGGAACCAGCACGCCGGTCTCGCCGTCGACGACCATCTCGGGGATGCCGCCGACGTTCGAGGCCAGCACGGGCGTCTCGGCGGCCATCGCCTCGTAGATGACTGTCGGCCGCGCCTCGAAGTAGCTCGGGAGGACGAGGAGGTCCGCCGCCACCTGTAGCCGCCTGACGGCGACGGGGTCGAGCTCCCAGTAGGCGTGGGCGGGATGGCGCAGTTCGCCCAGTCGGTCGAGGAACCACCAGCGGAGCGCGCCGCCGTGGCCGACGGCCGCGACGCTCACGTCCGTCCGGTCTAAGCCCTCCAGGGCGGCCGCGAGCTCCCGGACGCCCTTCTCCTTCTCGAAGCGACCGACGTACAGCAGGAGCTTCGTGTCGGGGTCGATGCCCAGTTCCCGGCGGATGGCGGCCCGGCGGTCGGTCGGGAACTTCTCCGGGTCCTCCCCGATGGGGAGCGTCTCGACCTTGCTCGCGTCGGTGAAGGTGCGGGCGAGGTCGGCCAGTTCGTCGCTGACGGTCAGGACGGCCGACGCGTAGTCGATGGTCTCGCGGATGTGGGACTGGACGGTGTCGTTGAACCGGTCGAAGTTCTTGAGGTCCCCGGCGTGTGAGAGCGCGACCAGCGGGATGTCGTGGCGTCGACAGTACGTGAGCACGCCGTAGCCGTCGAGATAGAACCCACAGGTGTGGACCACGTCGTGTGGCGTCTCGAAAGTCCGCTCGACGTAGCGAGCCACGCGTTTCCGGACGGAGCGCCCGGAGTAGTGATAGAGGTAGCGTTTCGGCAGGGCGTAGAGGAACCGGGGGTAGTGGACCTCGTAGGACCCCCATCGCTCGGTCTTCGGGACGCGCCGGTACTCGGAGAAGGGGCCGACCGGCGGGGCGTAGGGCGTCGGCGACACTACGTCGAGGTCTACCCCGGTTCGGTTGAGCGCGTCGAACGAGCGCTGATTGAACGGCGTCCGAACGGGGAAGACGTGGCTCGGGTGTTCCGTCGCACACCCGAGGACGCGGTAGGACGGCTGGGAGTCGGATTGTGAGGTGGTTTCGTCTGACATGTGGTGGTCGTCGCTGGGCGACGGTCGAGTAGGTTCGTCCTACCGTACGCTGAGTCCGGTGTTATGCTTTCCGGGGCGGCGACCGCTGCTCGGTCCGACTGGCAGCGCTCTCGTCTGCGGTTGCCGGCCTGTGGATGGGCTAGCCTACCGACAGCGTTATTCACGGACATCGCGAGAGATAGGCCGTGACAGGACAGCAACGCGGCGACGCCGTCGACCCGCTGGTGTCGGTCGTCGTCGTCACCTACAACTCCGGGCGGACCGTCGGCGAGACGCTGGCGTCGCTGGTAGCTCAGACCTACCCCGACGACCGCTACGAGATACTCGTCGTCGACGGCGGCAGCGACGACGACACCGCGGCCGTGGCCGCCGAGTACGGCGCGGCCTTCCATACCGTCGACGGCGGGACAATCGGCGCGTGCCGGAACCGCGGCGTCGAGGTGGCCGCCGGCGAGTACGTCGCCTTCACCGACTCGGACTGTGCCGTCCCCGCGACGTGGCTCCGCGCCCACGTCGAGCGAATCGCGGACACGGACGACCACATCGCCGGCGTCGGCGGCCCGAACCGGCCGTTCCCGGACGACCCCGCTTTTGCGAAGTTGGTCGGGAGCCTCCAGGGGACGGTGTTCGGGTCGGGCGGGTCGCCGCAGTCACACGCCATCGACCGGGTGCGGGAGGTCCGGTCGGTCGCGTGCTGTAACGTCCTCTACGACGCGGCTGTGTTCGATGAGCACCGCTACGACGGGGAGATAAACGTCGGCGAGGACGCGGAGTTTCACTTCCGGCTGAGCGAGGCCGGCTACCGCTTCGTCTTCGACCCGTCGATTGCCGTCTCGCACCACCTCTCGCCGGACTTCGGGTCGTTCTGCAAGAAGGGGCGCTCGTACGGCTACGCCATGGCGCGCATCCAGCGCCGTCACCGGAAAGTCGTCCGGTGGTACTCCGCGCTCCCGTCCCTGGCGCTCGGCGGCGGCACGGCGGCGGCGCTGGCGGACCTGGCGCGCCGGAAGGCCCGATACCTCCCCCTGCTCGCCCTGGCCTACCTCCTGGTCAGCGGCTACGCGACGGCGCAGGTCTACCGTGACAGACGGAGCCCGCTGGCCCTGCTCGTCCCGGTCATGCTCGCGGCCCAGTACGGCTACTACGGCGTCGGCTTCCTCGAAGGCCTGACCGCGCCTGACCCCGTCCCGCAGGAACTCCCCTAGGCTCGGTAGATGCCGATGGCCCAGTGGTGTTCGCCGACGACCTGGTAGCCGAGGCCGAGGTTGCCGTCGACGGCGCAGTGCCAGCCCTCGCCGTCGAACCACGGGTCGACCTGGTGCATCGCGCCGGTGTTCCAGCCCAGCCCGCCGGGCGGGTCCACGACCGGCGAGTCGGCCCGTTCGCGGTCCCGGTACGTTTCGGGCGTGAGTTCGGTAATCTCGTAGGCGTGGATTCGCTCGCCGTAGCGGCCGGCACAGTCCTGATAGAACGCGAGGACATGGTCGGGAAAGACGAGCGGCCGGCCTCCCGGTCGGGCCGCCGTCGGCCGCCCGGCCACGACAGGGTTGTCGGCGTGTGGCGTCCAGTCGGGCGCTTCGAGTTCGTCGCTGTAGTACGCGTAGAGGTCGGTCCCGTCGCCGATGAGCGCCCACCACCGTCCCTCCCAGCGGAACGGGCTGAAGTCGTGTAGCGGGGTCGCCGGCTGGAGGAGGTCGGCGACCGGTTCCCACTCGTCCGGGAACGACCTGGCCCGGTAGAGCGTCACGCCCGCGGGCCCCAGCTCCTTCGCCCACCGGTCGGGGACCATGTAGTACTCCCCGTCCCATCGGAAGACGTAGGGGTACGAGAGGTGTTCGTCCGTCTCCAGGACGACGCGGTCGTAGGTCCACTCGTAGCCGTCGTCGCTCTCGGCGTGGCCGATTGCGGCCGTCGGCCGGCGGTTCTGCGTGTATATCTCGAAGAATATGTGCCAGTCCCCCGCATCGGTCACGAAGAGGAACGGGTCGGCGACGCAGTCCGCTCGGCCGAAGTCGGTCACGTCGGCGGCGGTGAGGACGGGATTGATGTCGCCGGCCGGGACGAACCGCTCGGGCGCTCGCTCGGCATTTACGGGATAGGACGGCACGGTCTCGCTCGCGTACCGGCCCCGGATGTCCACCGGGTCGGGCCGTCGCCGTCGCTCGGGCGTGCGCATGTGGAGGCGCTCGCCGGTGTGCCAGGCCGCGCGCTCGACGAGCGTCGACGAGGCGAGGCGTCGCCGGAGTCCGGCAACGAGCGGGTCGGTCCGGTGGCGGGCGTGCGCGAGGAGTCGGTCGTGCGACCGGTCGGCGCCGTCGGGCGACGTATCGTCTGTCATACTACCTCACTCCGGGGTGATGGTACTTAACGACCGACGGAACCGCCGAGGTCAGAAGCCGGTCCCGGCGGTGCCGAGCGCCCGGAAGCCACCGGTCGACCCCTCGGTGTGGGTGACGGTCACGTCGTCGGGGGACCCCTCGTACAGCGACGGTTCGTCGGGGTCGACCGGATGCGCGAGGTTGACGACGGTGTTGGTGATGTCCGCCGCCGCGCCCAGTTCGATGTAGGGTCCGAGCACCTTGCGGTTGGGACCCCGGCCGTTGTAGCTGTCGTAGCCCAGTTCGTAGACGTAGTCGGCCACGCCGGTGACGTGTTTGACCGTGTCGATGACGGCCGTGCCGTGGCCGCGCAGGCGGACGATAGCGGGCGGGTCGGTTGGGTTCGTCGTCGGCTCCCAGTGGACGTGTCCGAACTCGATGAGGCTGTCCCACGTCTGGTCGATGGCCACGCCCGCCGACCCGCCCATCGTGAGCGAGTCGACGGTCTGGGTGCCGCCGCGGGTGAAAAACACCGTCGTGTTCCGCCCGCTGACGGTGGCGGTGGGGTAGGCCGCGATAGTCCCGAACCAGTTCGCCGGTCCGTACCACGAGCGGAACTCGAACAGGCCGTCCTGGTCGCCGGCGTCGCACTCGTAGACGGTCAGCTGGTCGTGGCGACACTGGAAGGGCCCGACGCCCTCGTCGACGCGGTAGACGGAGTTGTTCCAGCCCCAGAGGACGAGGCGACCGACGAAGAGGTCCTGGGTATCCCGGTTGGCGTGGTGGATGGCGACCCCCGTTGGCTCGCTGCCCGCCGGTCCGTTCAACGCGAAGCCGTCGAGCTTGACCCGGCTCACGCCCGAGTCGCGGTCGAACAGGATGCCGTCGGCGCTCCGGTCGGTGATGGCGACCTTCGAGAGCTCGACCCCGAGACCGACTATCTGCGTCTCCTCGTAGGGACGAATCGGCCCCGTCTCCTCGATGACGCCCGCGGGGAGTCGGACCTCGCCGCCGCCCGCGGCGTCGACGATGTCCAGCGCGTCCTGGACCGGCGTCGCCGTCGTCGTCGGGTCCACGGAGCGCGGGGCGGAGTTGTTCCGTCCCAGCGCGACGACGTATCCCTCGAGGATGAGCGAGGTGACGCTCGTCGCGTCGCCCGAGCCACTACTGCCAGGGCCGATGGTCCCCAGTTGTGTCCACGAACCGCCGTCGCCGAGATAGACGTTACCGGTGTCGGTCGCGAGGAACTTCGCGCCGGCCTTGGCGACGTAGTTCGACCGATTGGCGTCGGCGTCGCGGACTTCCACGTCCGTGTCGATGCGTTCGAAGTTGCGGTTCAGCGGCTGGTCCCAGTCCAGTGACCCGGACGGGGGAGTTTCGTATTGGTGGTTGTCTGTCATCAGTTGCTCCCGGCGACGATACCGCCGTAACCGTGGCTCCCGTAGCCACTCTCGCCGAACTCGTCGTTCGGGATGGGCGTCGCAGTCGGTGTGTCGCTCGGCGTCTCTCCGTCGGTCCCGGCCCCGTCGACTACCGCGGCGACCTGGGCGGCCGTGAGGGCCGTGTCGTACACGCGGACGTCGTCGACGGACCCGTCTAGGTCGTATACGGTGGTGTACCCGTTGTCGCCGTACCCGACGTACAGCGACCGGGTGCTGTGAACTATCTCGCCCGCTTGAGAGATGTCGCGGTCGCGTTCCTCGCCGTCGAGGTATAGCACGAACGCCTCGCCGTCCCACGTGCAGCACACGTGGTGCCACGCCCCGTCGTGGGTGTCGACGCTGGGATTGACGGTGGCTCGCCCGCTCTCGACGGCGAGATGGGCCCGAATGCGGCTCGGGCTCTGGACGTCGACGGCGTAGCCCTCGTCGCCGAAGCGGGCGTCGGCCTTCTGGAGGACGGTCTGTTCGGTCCCACCGCTCGTCGTGCGGTACCACCCGCCAAACGAGAGCGCCGTCGCCGGCCTGAGGGTGCCAGCATCGGGGACTTCGACGTAGTCGTCCGCCGTCGGCCCGAAAGCGATGCCCGACGTGTCGAAGACGCCATCCGCCGCAAGCGTCGGCGACCCGCGCACGAACCCGTCGTTCGACCCGGCGCTGTCGGCCACCGTCGTCCCGCCCGTTTCTGTGAACTGCCAGCGGGCCACCGGCGCTGGCTGCGACGAGGGGGACGTCGGTGTGGGCGTCGGCGTAGATGACGGTGTCTCGGTCGGTGTTGGCGTCGGCGTTGGTATCGGTGTGGGTGTTTCGGTGGGCGTCGGCGTTGGGGTCGGCGTCGGCGTGTCAGTGACCGTCGGCGTCTCGGTTTCCGTCTGCGTCCCGACTCCCTCGTAGAGTGCGGCCACCTCGTCGCTACCGAGAGCGCGGTCGTACACGCGAGCGTCGTCGACGGCACCGTTCATGGCGTAGGTGCTGGCGTACCCGTTGTCGCCGTACCCGACGTACAGCGGTCGGTCGCTGTGGACGACAGCGCCGGACTGTGCGGTGTCGCGGTCGCGTTCCTCGCCGTCGAGGTACAGCACGAACGCCTCGCCGTCCCACGTACAGCACACGTGGTGCCACGCCCCGTCGTGTGTCGCCACGCCGAAGGGATTGACCGTCGCCCGCCCGCTCTCGACGCCCACGTGTGCGCGCAGGCTGTTCGGCGTCTGCACATCGACGGCATAACCTTCGTCGCCGTAGCGGGCGTCGGCCTTCTGGAGGACGGTCTGTTCGGCCCCACCGCTCGTCGTGCGGTACCACCCGGCGAAACTGAGTTCGGCCGGTGCGAGGACGCTCGCGGGCGCGACCTCGACGTAGTCGTCCGCGGTCGGGCCGAACGCGACCGCCGTCGAACCGTGAACGCCGGGCACGCCCAGTTCCGGGTTCCCGCGGACGACGCCGTCGTTGCCGCCCGCCACGTCAGCGACCGTTCCACCGCTCCCGTCGAGTGGCCAGTGGCCCACGAGCCCGTCGCTGGGGCCGACGACCGACAGGGGATTCGCGCCTGTCAGCCCTGGCGGAACGGCGCTGGACGCCCGCCACGGGACCCCACCGTAGCCGAGTTCGGCGACTTCGATATCGCTGCGCCCCAGACACCCGGCCGTCGAGACGGCACCGACTGTGGCGATGCCGGTCAGTTTGAGCAGTTCGCGGCGCGTGATGTCGGCGTCGTCTCCCGGTGGTGGGTCAGTTTCCATTTGATAAGTACTTGGCTACCAGCAACGATATCCCTTACTGCTACTGTCGTCCGACCGTCAGTTGCTGGCGGGGGAGTTCACGACCCGTGGGCGCTACTCCACTGTGACGCTTTTCGCCAGGTTCCGCGGCCTGTCGATAGCGCGGCCCTTGTCGTCGGCGACGTGGTAAGCGAACAACTGGAGGTAGACGTTCGCCACGAGGGGCTCCAGCAGCCCGAGTTCCGGCACCTCGAAGCCCACCTCGTAGTCGCCGTCCTGGCCGGCCCCGGTGAGGGCGATGACCGGAGCGCCGCGGGACTGGACCTCCTTGACGTTGTTCCGGGTCTCCTCTGGCCGAGTCCCGTCGGTCAGTATCGCGAGTACCGGCGTCCCCTCGGTGACGAGCGCCAGCGGGCCGTGTTTGAGTTCGCCCGCCGGGAAGCCCTCGGCGTGGTCGTAGGATATCTCCTTGAGTTTCAGCGCCCCCTCTAGTGCGACGGGGTTGCCGAACCGGCGGCCGATGAAGAAGAACGCCTCGCCGGCGGCGTAGGCGACGGCGACCTCTTCGATGGCGTCGTCGCGGTCGAGAGCACCCTGTACGGCCCCCGGGAGGTCCTGGAGGTGCTCAACCAGTTCCCTGCCGACGGTCGCGTCGAGTTCGCTGCGCCGCTCTGCGACGGTCAGCGCGAACAGCGCGAGGACGACGACCTGTGAGGCGAACGTCTTGGTCGCCGCCACGCCTATCTCCGGCCCGGCACGGATGTACACCACGTCGTCACACTCGCGTGCCATCGTACTCCCCACGGTGTTGGTCACGCCGAGGGTCCGAATCCCCGAGCGGCTGGCCGTCCGGAGGGCACGCAGGGTATCGGCCGTCTCCCCACTCTGGCTGACACCGACCACCAGGGTCCGTTCGGGGTCGCGGCCGCTCCCGACGTCGTACTCGCTGGCGAACTCGACGGTCGCGCGAACGTCCGCCAGCTCTTCGAGCAGCTGTTTCCCGTACATGCAGGCGTGATACGACGTCCCGCACGCGACGAACTGCACCTCGTCGATGCCCGCGAGGAAGTCGTCGGACAGCGAGAGGTCGTCCAGTTCGACGCGGCCCTCGATGGGGTCGATACGGCCGGCGATAGCCTGCCGGAGAGCGGTCGGCTGCTCGTGTATCTCCTTGAGCATGTAGTGGTCGTACCCGCCCTTCTCGGCGGCGTCGGCGTCCCACTCGACGGTGGTCACGGCCCGGTCGACGAGCGCGCCGTCCTGGTGGACCGTGACGCCATCCCGGGTCAGGTGTGCCACGTCGCCGTCTTCGAGGTACGACACGGAGCGCGTGTGTTCGAGCAGTGGCGTCACGTCGCTGGCGATGAAGTTCCCGTCGGCTCCGTGGCCGACGACGAGCGGGCTGTTGCGCCGTGCGGCGACGATGCCGTCGTAGCCGGCCGCGACGACGCCGAGGGCGTAGCTCCCCTCGATGCGGTCGACGACGGCCGCGACCGCCGCCCGGAGGTCCACGCCGGCTTCGAGTTCCGCCTCGACGAGGTGGGCGACGACTTCCGTGTCGGTCTCGCTGCGGAAGCGGTGGTCGGGGAGCGTCTCGCGCAGCTCGTCGTAGTTGGCGATGATGCCGTTGTGGACGACGGCGACCCGCCCCGAGCAGTCGGTGTGCGGGTGGGCGTTCGCGTCGGTCGGCTTCCCGTGCGTACTCCACCGCGTGTGGCCGATGCCACAGGTCTGTGGCGTCTCCACCGGCAAGTCGAGGTCTCCAACGGTCCCGGCTTGCTTGAACACTGATAGCTCCTCGTCGGCGAGCGCGATACCCGCCGAGTCGTAGCCGCGATACTCCAGTCGTTGCAGTCCGGCCACGAGCCGCGGCCGGGCCTCCGAGTCGCCGATGTATCCGATTATCCCACACATGATTACCCTCTCCGCACTGTTTCGCCCGACGCGATACGTCCCCGCAGGACGGTCCCGCTGTCGGCTAGCACTTCCCGCCCGATTACCGTCCCAGGCGTCACGGTCACGTTCCCCCGGAGCGTCGTCCGGTCGGCGACGACCCCACCCAGCCCGACCTCGCGGTGGACCGCGTCGCCGACGACGACGGTCGCCGGTCCGCCCTCGACGGTCACGTTCGGGCCGAGAGACGCCGCTTCCCCGACGATGCAGTCGTGGACGACCGCCCCGTCGCCGATACGAGCGCCGGGCATCACGATGCAGTTCGAGAGCACCGCGTTCGCGCCGATGCGGACGTTTTCGCCCAGCGAGGTCCCCGAGAACACCGTCGCGTTCGGCCCGACTGACACGCTCCCGTCGAGCGCGACGCCGTCGGACACCGCGGCCGTGTCGTCGACGCCGCGGGGGTCGGTGTCGTCGGCCCGGCCGTGGACGAGCGCGGCGTTCGTCGCCAGCAGGTCCCACGGGTACGTGAGGTCCTGCCAGGAGCCGCGGTGCAGCACTGCCGAGAGACTCCCGCGGTCGGCGAGCCGCTGGAGGGCCGTCGCCATCCCGAAGTCGCCGTCCGTCGTCTCGTGCATGTCCCGAATCACGTCGAACACGCGCTCGTCGAAGACGTAGGCACCGCCGTTGACCAGGAACGGCGGGTCGTCGGTCGGCGTCCGCGAGACGGACTCTACGGTCTCCCCGGCGACCTCCACCGCGCCGTACTCGGTCGGGCGGTCCGACCGAACGGCCGCGATGGTGGGCGTCGCGGTTTCGTCCCAGCGGTCGAGCAGGCGCTCCAGTAGCGCCGCGTCGACTATCTGGTCGCCGTGCAGGACGAAGAAGTGGCCCTCGACTGCCGACTCGACCTGCGAGAGTGCGTGTGCCGCACCCAACTGGTGTGGCTGGACGACGTACCGGATGTCGACGCTCCACTCGTCGCCGTCGCCGAAGTGCGTCTGGATGCGTTCGCGTTCGTGGCCGACGACGAGCACTACCTCGTCGACGCCGGCGGCGATTGCCGCTTCGAGGACGCTCTCTAGAATCGGTTTGTTGCCCACCGGAACCATCGGCTTCGGTCGCCCCTCGGTCAGGGGACCGAGTCGCTGCCCCTGCCCGGCTGCCAAGACGACCGCCTTCATCTACCCACCGAGCGAGAATGCATACCTTACCAATCTCCTGCAGGCTTAATATACGTTTCTCAGCGGGCCTATGTTGCGGTAGGGACTGGTAAACTCTTAAATGGATGAATCCCATGTCTGCCATATGAATAGAGGGTCGCGAAAGGGCAGCTTACTCCGCCGGAGAGAGTTTCTCAGAGCGGTCGGTGCCGCTGGACTGACTGGAACTGTCGCCGGTTGCTCACAGTTCGGTCTCGGGTCGTCTCCCGGGGAGACCGCCACGGTGACGGAGTCGCCCACAGAGACGGAGTCAGCGACGCCCACGGCGACAGCGACCCCCGACGACGGAACGGACGGTATCTCGAGGTCGTACTTCGAACAAGGACCGACGGTCGGACTGGAGGAAGTCGCCACCGGACTCACCTCCCCGAGCGCGCTCGTCACCGCCGACGAGGACGCCGACCGGCGGTTCATCGTCGACCAGGTCGGGACGGTCCACGTCCACGACGCCGACGGGCTGCGGTCGACGCCGTTTCTCGATATCACGGACCGGATGGTCGCGCTGGGAGAGGGGCTCCCGAACTGGATTTCATACGACGAGCGCGGCCTGCTCGGGCTGGCCTTCCACCCCGACTTCGCCGAGAACGGGCTGTGCTACGTCAGATACAGCGCGCCGTCGACCGAGGCCGACATCGACCACCGCGAGGTGCTCTCGGAGTTCAGGGCCACCGGGGACCGGTCGGCGGTCGACCCCGACAGCGAACGGGTACTGCTCGACCTGCCGTGGCACCGACCGATTCACCAGTCCGGGTCCATCGAGTTCGGGCCGGACGGGTACCTCTATGGCTCGCTGGGCGACGGGCTGAACCCGTACCACGGACAGGACCTCGACACGCTCAAGGGCTGCATCTACCGCATCGACGTCGACAGTCGCACCGAGACGACGCCGTACGGTATCCCCGCGGACAACCCGCTGGTCGGCCGTGAGGGGCGGGACGAACTGTACGCGTGGGGGCTGCGGAACCCGTGGAAGATGGCCTTCAGCGGCGACCGACTCATCGCCGGTGACGTGGGGCAGGCCACCTGGGAGGAGGTCGACGTCATCGAGGCCGGTTCCAACTACGGCTGGCCGCTGAAGGAGGGGACCCACTGCCACGACCCGCAGCTCGGAACCAGTTCGGAGGACCAGTGCCTCGTCGAGTCGGACCGCGGCGAGCCGCTGGTCGACCCGGTCTTCGAGTTCCCGCACTTCGACGAGGAGGGCGACGCGGTGGGCTTCGCGGTCATCGGCGGCCACATCCACGAGGGGTCGGTCGCCGCTGTCGACGGCTCGTACCTCTGTGGGGTGTTCACGAGTTCGTTTACCACCCCGGCTGGCCGGCTCCTCGCTGCCGCGCCACAGGACGCCGGTACCTGGCCCGTCGAGGAGCTACAGGTCGACGGCGGCCTCGACATCCAGGTGCTGTCGTTCGGGCAGGACGGCGCGGACAGCTACGTTCTGGGGACGCGGGCCGCCCTCGCCGACGACCCGCTCGGGCAGACCGAGGGCGTCGTCTACCGGCTGACCAGCTAGCCGCGGACGCTCCGGACGCTCTCGACGACTTTCACCCGTAGCGGCGGCGCGGCGAGCACGCAGACGCCGTAGACCACCGCCGAGACCGCGATGGCGGCCACGAGTGTGGCGGGCGTCTCGACGGACAGCACGCGGACGAGACCGAAAAGCGCGACGCCCATCCCCAGCGCGGCCGCGACCGTCCAGCCGACGTCACGGACCGGGAACCGGACGGGGGTGAGCCGTTCGAGGTAGTACCACAGCAACAGGGTGTTGACCGTCACGGACACCAGCGTCGCAGCCGCCGCGCCGACCAGTCCGTAGCGTGGCACCAGAAAGAGGTTCAGGACGACGTTCGTCGACAGCGAGACGACCGTGGCGATGGCCCCGTATTTCGGCCGGTCGAAGGCCTGAATCGCCTTGTCGAAGACGAGGTTCAGCGCCTGTGGGAGCTTCTCGACCATCAACACGACGAAGGCGGCCGCGGCGATGGTGTACTCCGGGCCGAAGACGATGCCCAGTATCTCCCCGCCGATGAGCGCGACACCGACGACGGAGGGGACGATGAGCAACAGCGAGGTCGTCATCGCGTCGGAGATGAGGTCCCGGACCTTCTCGACCGCGCCGTCGGCCTGCCACGCCGAGAGCTGCGGGAACAGCACCCTGGCGAAGACGGTGCTGAACATGATGGCCGTCGTGGTCAGCCGCCACGCCAGTTCGTACGCGCCGACGGCGGCCTGCGAGAGGAAGAGGCCGATGACGATGACGTCCATCCAGTTGTAGACGTGCCCGCCCAGCCCCCAGATGCCGTTGAACTTCGCGTAGTCGTACAGCGACTTGAGGTGGTAGGTCCCGGGCCGTGAGAGCGGCGTCGAGAGGCGGAGGCTCGCCCCGACGAACAGGACCGTGTACGAGACGAGCAGGGCCCACACGAGCGCCCGGACGCCGTAGCCGTACTGCAGCAGACCGACGGCCACGGTCACGAACGTCAGGCTCCGCAGGAAGTGCAGGACCGCCGTCTGTGCGACCCGTAGCTCCCCCTGAAGGACGTGGACGACGAGCATCGAGAGTTCGAAGGCGACGACGACGCCGACCAGTTCGACCGCGAGGTCGGCCCCGACGTACGCCGCCAGCGGGTCCCGGAGTGCGAGGACAGTGGCCGAGACCACGGCGATGAGCAGGAGCTTCAGGACCACCGCCGCCCCGAACATCTGGCCGGGGTCGTCTCCGGCGCTGATGCGTTTCTCGACGGCCCCGCGGAGCCCGAAGTCCACGACGGTCGCCATCGTGTAGAGGGTCGCCTCGAACAGGAAGAAGACGCCGAGCAGCGTCGCGCCCAGCGCCCGGGCGAAGTACACCGTCCCGAGGAAGCCAAGCGCCGTGTTCAGCAGTTCCACGAGGAACAGCAGCGAACTCGCGCGTGCGAGGTTCATCGACCGTCGGAGCGGCGGGGGCGAGAGTGTCCCGCGGGGGCCACGTCCGCGCATGTTACAGCAGACCCACCGAGTCGTACCACGCGACCGTGTCCGCTATCGCGGCCTGCCAGGACCGCTGGCGGACCGGTGCCTGTTCGGTCAGCCGCTCGGGAACAGTGCCGTAGTCGCCCCGTTCGAGGAACCCCTCGCCCGGCACCGGCGAGATACCGGCGCGATAGAGCAGGTCCATCGCCGGCTTGACGCCCCACCGAATCGCGCCGTAAGGGACGTTGACGACGGTACACCTGCCAGGGGTGTGCCGGGCCAGCGCGTTCAGCACCTGCCCGTTCGAGAGGTTCGGTCCGGTGACGAGGTGGCGTCCGGGCGCGCCGTCCAGACAGTGGGCAACCGTGTCGACCACGTCGTCGACGTGGACGATGTTGTACCTGTCGACGGTGTACAGCGGCGGGACCAGCAGGCGGTTCGTCGCAATCGGCCGGACGTGTTCGTACCGAGTCAGCCGGTAGTCCCGCGGCCCGAAGATGTAGGTCGGATAGATGGCTGACACCTCGAAGGGGTGGTCCCGGCCGAAGAGAAGGTCCTCGGCGGCGACCTTCGACTGCTCGTAGGCGGAGTCGGCGTCGGCCGGCACTTCGGGGTGGGCTCTGACGGTGCTGGTGAAGACGAACCGCGAGACGCCGGCGTCGGCCGCCGCGTCGACCAGTCGCTCGGTACCCGTGACGTTGGTTCCGGCCATCTGGGCGGTGTCGTAGACGGCCGCCGCGAGGTGGACGACGCTGTCGACGCCCGCCAGCGCCCGCGACAGCGAGTCGGGGTCCGAGAGGTCTGCCTCGACGGTGTCGACCCCGGACGGGAGCCGGCCGCTGGGCGAGCCGGGCCGCACCATCGCCACCGCGTCCCGGTCCAGCGAAGCGAGCAGGTTCAGCCCGATAAAGCCCGTCGCACCCGTCACGAGGACGGTCATCGAGCGGCCCTCCAGTCGACGCCACACCGGTCGTACACCGCGTCGATTATCTCCGCGACGGCGACGCCGCGGGCGGCCGGTGCGGCCGTGTCCGTGTCGCCGCGCGCCGCGTGGTCGGCGAAGTCGTGGATGCGCGCCGTGTGGGCGTCCTCGTCGCTGGCCGGGAACAGCGTGGCGACGCCGACGTCGACGAGCGAGCGCTCGCCGTGTCTGAACTCGAACGGGCGGCCGTGGACGTCCCCCTGCAGGGTCTCGGCGTCCAGTTCCAGCCAGCCCTCGGTGCCGACGACGAGGACGCGGCTCACCCCCTCTGTCTGTGTCCACGTCGCCGAGCACTCGACCGGCACGCCGTCGAAGTCGAGCGAGACGCTGGCGGCGTCCTCGACCGGCCGGTCGCGGAGCGAGCGGACGCGCGCGTCCGTCACCTCGGGGGGCGCGTCGAACACCTCCAGAAGAACGTCCAGCGTGTGGGGAAACAGGTCCCGCGCGACGCCGCCGCCGGAGAGGTCGGGGTCGTAGTACCACCCGGCCGACGGCGGGGCCGAGTGATGGGCGACGGTCACCTCCACGACCTCGCCCAGCAGGTCGTTCGAGAGCAGTTCCAGCGCCCGGTCGTAGTTCCGGTAGTAGCGGTGGAGATACCCCACCTGCGTGACGACCCCGGCCGCCGCCGCGGCGTCCGCCATCCGACGGGCGCTGTCGGCGGTCAGCGCAAGCGGCTTCTCACAGAGGACGTGACAGCCGGCCTCAACCGCGGTCAGGAATATCTCCTCGTGCGTGCTCGGCGGGGTACAGATGCTGACGACATCGAGTTCGTGGGCCGAGAGCATCGCCGCCGCGTCGTCGTAGCCGGGGATGGCCTGTTCGCGTTCGACGGCCGCTCGGCGGTCCGCGTCGCGCTCGGCGACGGCGACGACACGCGTGTCCGGATGGCTGGTAAAGGCCGGGATGTGGTAGTCGGTGGCCATCCAGCCGGCGCCGACGACCCCGACGGCCAGTTCGCTCATACGACACCTCTGGACAGTCACAGGGATAAACCCATCTAGGCGTTCTTTACGGTCCACTTACGTTCTGACTGCGTATCTCGCCCGTCGCGGCGTGACCGCTCCCCGGACCCCGCCAGACTACGACACATGTCAGCTCCAATTTGTGGAGGAGTCGACGTGTTTTCGACGTATCGATGGCGAAATAATCAAGTGTGATAATATCGGGAGCAGGAATATGGTCTCCGAACGGCTTTTATCGACATGGAGAACGCTGACGTGACAGATACGGGCACAAATAGAACCGCCGACAGGTCAGTCGGCGGTGATAGCCTGCTGTCGAGTATTCCGGACGGGAGTTCGATACCCGACGAGACGTGGGAGCTCCGCCACAAGTACTTCATACTCACAGTCCTCGCGCACATTCCGTTCCTGCTCGCGCTAGGGCTGGTCGAGACGGCACAGAGTCCGTTCGCCGGCGCGAGTATCCCCGCTATCCCTACCGGTCGGGTGGTGCTTCAAATCGGGCTCATCGCCGGATTCGCGTTCGCTGCAGCCGTCCCGCGGTTCAGTCGTCGGATACGGACCGTCCTCGCAGTTACCGGGCTGGCGTTCTGTACCGGCACGCTCGTGCACTTCAGCGGCGGGTACATCGAGGCGCACTTCCACTTCTTCGTCGCTATCGGCATCGTCGCCGTCTACGAGGACTGGATTCCGTTCGGTATCGGCATTGCCTACGTCGTCGTGAGCCACATCATCTTCGGCATCGTCGACCCCTCGGCGGTGTACAACCACACGGCGGCGCAGTTGAACCCCATCGCGTGGGGAGCCATCCACGGCGGGTTCGTCGCCATGCTGGCCATCTCGCTGACGATTCACCTGAGTTCCATCGAGAAGTCCCGACGGAAGGCACAGGCCGAGATAGAGCGGGCCCGCGAGCGGGCGAACCGCATCGACAACCTCGAAGAGGAGCGCGCCGAAATCGAGAGCCAGCGCGAGGAAGCACAGCGCCTCCGTGACGAGGCCGAACGGGAGCGCGAGGAGGTGGCGGCGCTCAACGCCCACCTCGAATCCAAAGCCGAGACGTACAAGGACGCGATGAAAGACATGTCGGACGGCGACTTCACCGTGCGCGTGGACGCGGACAGCGAGAACGACTCGATGAGCGAAATCGGCGTCGCGTTCAACGACATGGCGGACGAACTCGAAGCGACGCTTGGCGAGATTCAGTCCTTCGCCGCCGCCGTCGACCGGCAGGTCTCCGAATCGGACTCGGCGCTCCAGGAGGTCGCGACGGCGAGCGACGGGGTCAGCGACTCCATCCAGCAAATCGCCGCCGGGGCCGACGAACAGCGGGACATGGTGCAGGAGGCGAGCGCGGAGGTCTCGAGCTTCTCGGCGGCGGTCGAGGAAATCGCGGCGTCGGCCGACGAGGTCGCACAGACCTCCGCCGAAACCGCGACAATCGCCACCGACGGGCAGGAGCTCGCCGCCGACACGCTGCGTGACGCCCGGGAGGTCAAGGCGTCCATCGACGAGACCGTGACGACGGTCACCGAACTCGACGACCAGATGGCGGAAATCGCGTCCATCGTGGACTTCATCTCCGACATCGCCGAGCAGACGAACATGCTCGCGCTCAATGCCAACATCGAGGCGGCCCGCGCCGGCGGTTCGGGCACGGGCAACGCGGGCGAGGGGTTCGCCGTCGTCGCCGACGAGGTCAAGCAACTGGCCGACGAGACACAGGAGTCCGCGGGCGACATCCGGACCCGCATCGAGCGGATTCAGGACCAGACCAGCACCGTCGTCAGCCAGGTCGAGCAGGCGAGCGACCTGGTCGAAAAGGAGATTCGAGCCGTCGAGAAGGCCGTCGACGCCTTCGAGCGGGTCGCGGAAAACGCGGCGCAGACTGACACCGGGGTCCAGGAGATAAGCGACACGACCGACAGCCAGGCCGCCACCAGCGAGGGCGTGGTGTCGATGATGGACGAGGTGGCGGAGATAAGCGTCGAATCCGCCGACGAGACCGAGTCCGTCTCCGCGACGGTCGAGGAACAGACGGCCTCGCTCAACAAAGTGAGCGAGGGAATGGACTCGCTGTCCGACCAAGCACAGCGGCTCGAAACGCTCGTCGGGTCGTTCACCGTCAGAGCCGGCACCGCGCAGTCACACTGACCGGGCACAGGCGTCCCCGGCCGATACCTCGGTCCCGGACACTGCGACGGCGGACTCGCTCGCGTCCGACGGTGGCCGGGCTTCCCTATTCGGACTCGGACACGTCGACAGTGAGCACCGGCACGGACGACTTCGTGACGACTTTCTGTGCCGTGCTTCCGAGCATGTTCTTCTCGTAGGTGTCCGCCTGCGTCCCCATCGTAATCAGGTCGATGCCGGCCTCGTCAACGTACGAGACGATGCGTTCCGCCGGGCTTCCCCGCCGGATGGCCGTCGACACCTCGACACCCGCCTGTTCGACCGTCTCCTCGACGGCCGCCGTGGCCGCTTCCCCTTCGGCCCGCAGGTCCGCCAGCACGTCGTCCTGCATGTCCTCATCCATCGACAGGAACGCCCGGTCGTCGACGACGTACAGGGCGTGGACGGTGACGTCGCGCCCCTCGGCGATGTCGAGTGTGTGCTCCAGTACCTGCTGTGTCGACGCGCTCCCGTCCGTCGGAACCAGAATATCGCGATACATCGTTCGTACAAATCGAGTTGGCACAAACATCGCTTTCGGTTCCGCGCTGGCCCCCGGTCGGCCAGTGACCGCTTGCCCGGCCGAAGTCCTGTGAGTCAGAGATAGCCCAGTCGTTCGAGCCGGGCTTCGAGGTCCACGTCGTCGAAGCCGTCGATGTCGTACTCCGCCATCTCGTCGTCCCCGTCGGCGAGCGCGTCGATGTCGATCGACTCGCTGCGCTCCGCCGAGTCGGCGACGACCGCCGACGGCGGGCGGTCGATGGGTGTGTCGTCGGCGGGCTCGGATCGGCGGCCCCGGACGACAGCCGCGTACTCGTCCTCGCCCCAGGCCGCGCGCTTGTACACGGTGTCGCCGGGCCCGTCCTGATACACGAGCGACGCAGCCTGCCGGAACCGGTCGGGGTCGTCGGTGTACTGCTCGGCATACTCCGCGGTCTGGCCGGTCGGCGGTGCCTGGTAGGCCGTCGTCCGGCCGTCGGGGGCTTCGAACCACCCGGGGTCGCTCCCGTCCCCGTCGAACGCCGCCAGGACGGCGTCGGGGAACCGAGACAGCGTCGCCAGGGACGTGACCCGACGCCCCTCGGTCTGTCCGGGTCCCTTGACGACCAGCGGAACGTGGAACAGCTCCTCCTGTGTGCCCATCCCGTGCATGACCGCTGGCGGTTCGGTGTCGGCCTGTGGCGGCTCCCCGAAGCCGTCCCCGTGGTCGGCGGTGACGACCACGAGCGTCTCCTCCAGCACGCCCCGCTCGGCCAGGTCGCTGACGACCTGCTCCAGCACGGCGTCGGCCTGTCGAATCGCCCCGTCGTACAGCGGTTCGACCAACTGCCCGACGCCAGCCGGGAGTTGTTCCCCGTAGACGCTCCACTCCCACTTTATCGGGAGGTCGTCGTGCATGGCCCAGTAGAACTCCGTCCCCCACTCGTCGTAGGCGTCCCGCGTCGCGTAGGGCATGTGGGCGTCCATCAGGTTCAGGCACGCGGCCCACGGCTCCGCTCGCTCGTCGACCCACTCGGTCAGTCTGTCGGCGTACCAGAACCCGTCGACGCCGTTGCGCGTCTCGGACGGGTCCGCGACGTCCGTCGAGTCCGGCCGTTCTGTAACGACAGTCTCGAAGCTGTCACTGAGTCCGGACGGATGCACCGTGAGATACGGGTTCTCGGAGAACACGCCGGTCTCGTAGCCCTCGCCGTCGAGGTAATCGAAGACGGTCTGGCCGGGCACCAGTCGCTCGGTGATTCGGAGTTCGTGGCCCTCGGAGGGGACGCCGGTGAACAGGCTCGCGTGGGCCGGCAGCGACCAGCTCGCGGTCGTTCGGGCCTGCGTGTACACCGTCGCCTCGCGCCCGAATTCTTCGAGGAAGGGCGTTGTCCTGCGCCGGTGCCCCAACAGCGAGGTGTTCGCCGCGCGGACGCAGTCGAGAACGACGAGTAACACGTTCGGCCGACCCATTGTCAGGCTACAGAACGGCTCCGAGGCAAAAGTACGTTCTGTAATCGCTCTCTGCGTACTTCCGAGGGGACACACTGCAGTCGGGGCACCCGTGAGTATATTTTATGTGGGTCGACGGTATGGTGATACACACGTGGTCAAGTCAACGGTCCGGTTCCCCGAAACGGTGATGGACTGCGTCGAGGAGATGGTAGCGGAGGGGGTCTTCTCGAACAAGTCCGAGTTCCAGCGGTTCGCCGTCGAGTACGTCCTCTCGGAGATTGACGACTACGAACCCGAGATGGTCGACTTCGACGAACTCCAGCGGGACGTCTTCCAGCAGCCGGCCACCGACCGGACCGAGATGTCGCCCGAAATCAACGAGAACTTCTACGAGAACGCGGCCCGCGTCCGCCAGTTCGCCATCCGCGGCGAAATCGAGACCGCGGAGGAGTACATCGACACCGCGTACCCGGTCACGGACCCCCGGTGTCTGCTCCTCGACGACCTGCTGGAGCCGTATCGACAGCGTGCGGCCGACGACGACGAGTAGCCCGGCTGCTGTGACCGTTTTTGCGCCGACCACAACGCCGTGTGTCGAAGGAAACCAGCCGCTGGGCCGGTCAGTCGTCGTCGGCGCGGGCCTCCGGCGCGTCCGCCGACCGCGGCCCGGCGGCGTGACCCTCGTGTAACAGTGCCGTCGTGAACAGGTCCTCGGAGACAGCGGGCACCTCGTCGTCCGAAACCGCGCCCTCCGACGCAATCTCGTCGGCCGAGCGGGGGAACTTCCGGAGGTCCTTGTGGATTGCGATGCCCGCGTCCGCGCCCTCTCCCATGGCGACCGGAATCTGGTTGTGGCCGGGGGTGAGGTCACCCACGGCGTAGACGCCGGACTGGCTGGTCTCGCCGTGGTCGTCGACGGCGACCGTCCCGTCGTCGTTCCGCTCGAGGCCGAGTTCGTCGGCCAGTTCCGCGTGGTAGTCCGAGCCGAGCATCGGGAACCCGCCCTTGTACTCCCGGACGCTCCCGTCCTCGAACTCGTAGGCCGACAGCCACCCGTCGTCGTCGGTCCGCTTGCCCGACAGCTCCGTGTCGACGATGTCGACCGGGTGGTTCTCCAGCATCGTCTGGGTCTCGTCGCTCCACTCCGGCGTCTCGCCGCGGGTCAGGATGTCCACGTCGTCGGTGTAGTTCAGCATAATCATCGCGACGTGGGCCGCGGCCTCGCCGGTCCCCATGACGAAGACCGGTTCGCCGACGAACATGAAGGCGTCACAGTGGAGACACCAGTGCAGGCCCTTACCGGTCCGTGGTAGCGGCGGGTCCGGGCGCTCGTCGGCGAACCCGGTCGCCAGGACGACCTGCTTGACAGCTAGCTCGCCGTCACCGGTCGTCACGGTGAACCCGTCCGCGTCTTCGAGCGGGGTCACGGACTCGACGAAGCCCCGCTCGTAGGTCCCGCCGTAGTCCTGGACCTGCTCGCGGGCCGTCTCCAGGAACTCGTTACCGGACACGTCCTCCGTGACGCCGATGACGTTGTGCGTGTCGGTCATCATCGCGGCGCGGCCGCCGCCGCGGTTGACCACGATGGTGTCCATCCCGAGTCGAGTGGTGTACAGCGCGCTCGTCAGCCCGGCAGGGCCGCCGCCGACGACGGCCACGTCGTAATCGAACCGCTCGTCAGTGTACATTACCACTCTGTACGTGGTCGAGGAATAAAAACGGCAGAATAACGGCCACCGCTGTGTCCAGCGTCGCGTCGGACGCCCGTTCGCTACTCACCCCGGGCCGAGGGCCGCGATATCGGCTCCAACCGTCGCCTGCGCGTCCGCCGGGTTCGGGTCGCTGTCGGCCAGGTGTGTCCAGTCGTGAGCGGGCAGATTCGATAGGAAGGAAGTAATCGCCGTGCTGTAGGGGGTCGCTCGCACGGTGTTCTCCTTGTGCCCCCAGATGTGGTCGATGACGGTCATCGAGTCGATGCGGACCTCGACCGACGCGGGGTCACACCGCGTGGTCAGCGCCTGCAGGCCGAGGTGGAGCGCGGCGTACTCGGCGACGTTGTTGTTCGTCCGGGAGCCGACTGGCCGCCCGAGCCGGGCAATCGCCGTCTCGTCGGCCTGAATCACGGCACCGGCTCCCGCCGGGCCGTTGCTGTGGGCGCTACCGTCCACGTAGAGGACGACCTGTGACGCCCCGGACGTACCGGGAGTCCGCTGTGACTGTGGCGGGCCGGCTTCGAGAAGCCCGTCGACCGCCGCCCGTATCTCGTCGGCGGTCGTCTCGGGGTCGAACAGCCCGCCGTACCCGGGCACGGCGGCGTCTATCGCGTCGATTGCCGGCGTGAGTTCGTACCGGTACAGCGCCAGCAGTTCGTCGACCCGCGCCGCAAGCGGCGAGAGCGTCTCCGACGGCAGGCGCTCGTCCCCCGGTCGGTCATGAGGGTCCATCGATGGCGGACAATAGCCGCGCGTGAGTAATGACACTTCCCACTGCCCGGACCCGGGATGTGACTGGCTGTCGCCTGGGCCGCCATTGGCCGATTGGGGCCGCAGTTAACAGCACGGGAACCGTAGCCGCGAGTACGATGGACAGACGAACGTTTCTCGCGGCGAGCGGGCTGGCGGTCGCCGGCACACTCACGGGCTGTAGCGCTCCCGAGGAAGACCAGCCAGCGGGCGGCTCGGCGGCAACAGACGCTGTGACCGACGGTTCCGGCACAGGATTGGCCGTCGAGACCGTCGCGGAGGGGCTCGAATCTCCCTGGAGCGTCACGCCGCTGCCGGCGGCCGGCCGACTGCTGGTGACGGAGCGCGTCGGCCGCGTGGTCCTGGTCGACCCGTCCGACGGGACCGTCACGCGCGTCAGCGGCGCACCGTCGGTGTACGCCAGGGGTCAGGGCGGGATGCTCGACGCGGCGCTTCACCCCGACTTCCCGGACCCGGCGTGGGTGTACCTGACGTACTCGAAGGAAAACGACAGCGGCGAGTCGGCCACGCACCTGGGCCGTGGCCGCCTGGACGCCGACGGCGCACAGTTCACGGCGTTCGAGCAGTTGCACGTCGCGGAGCCGTTCGTCGACTCCGACGGCCACTTCGGGTCCCGCGTCGTGTTCGGCCCTGACGGGCTGGTGTACGTGACTGTCGGCGACAGGCAGTTCAAGGACTTCGGGCCGGACCACGTGGCCCAGGACCGGACGAACGAACTCGGGACCACGCTTCGACTGACGCCCTCAGGCGGGATTCCCGACTCGAACCCGTTCACGGACGACCCCGACGCGGTGGATTCGATATTCAGCTACGGACACCGCAACGCGCAGGGAATGACCGTTCATCCCGACACCGGCGCTATCTGGCAGGCCGAGTTCGGCGAGCAGGACGGCGACGAAATCAACGTCGTCGAGCGGGGCGGCAACTACGGCTGGCCGGTCGCCGATGAGGGCTGTACATACGGCAGCGGCGAGCCTATCGGCGTCAGCCACGCGGAGCGCGACGACGTGGTCGCGCCGGTCTACTCGTGGGACTGCGGGTCCGGGGGGTTCCCGCCCAGCGGCACGACCTTCTACACCGGCGACGCCTTCACGGAGTGGACCGGCGACCTGCTCGTCGGCGGACTGGCCTCGCAGTACCTCGCCCGGTTCACCGTCGACGGGCGCACGGTCAAGGAAGCGCAGCCGCTCCTCGCCGACAGGGGATGGCGAATCCGCGACGTCGCGGTCGAACCCAGTGGGCACGTGCTCGTCGCCGTCGACTCGCCAAACGCACCCATCGTTCGCCTCCGCCCGGCCTGAACCGGGGTGGTTGCGGCGCCACCCGGAGCGGGTGCCGTTCGAGCAGGGCACCCCTATCGCGTCGCTTTTCATCGCGAACACTTACCCCGGATGTGAACCAGACTGCGACTCTACACGCCGCGTTCGGGGTACTGGTCGTCGCGGGCTTTCTCGTCTCCGGGCAGCTTTTGAGCTACGGTCTGTACGGGCTGGGAGCCGCCTGTTTCGTCGCTGGGATACTGCTCGCTCGGCGGGACGACGGGCCGGACGCCGCCGAGAGCGCCTGAAGATACGATTGTAGCCGGCCACGGTCGGCTGGGAGATGCAAGCGGCGTCGGTACCGACTGGCGCAAGTTCGAGAAGCGCCCCGTAGCCGACTGCTCTCCGCGATGAGAACAGTACAGGAAGCGCAGAAGCGGAACTGAGGTCCGACTCAGTCGTCGGCCGGCGTCTCGGCCTC
Source organism: Haloarcula sp. DT43 (assembly GCF_037078405.1). NCBI lineage: Archaea > Methanobacteriati > Methanobacteriota > Halobacteria > Halobacteriales > Haloarculaceae > Haloarcula > Haloarcula brevis. The sequence goes on from NZ_JAYMGZ010000003.1 coordinate 65,759, forward strand.
TTCGGTGGGGCCGAGCGGCTCCTTGGGCTTTATCGGGTCGCCGGATTCGAGCCCCTGCTCGGCGAGGGCCATGCTCCCCATGACCTCGATGATGAGGCGGTTGGCCAGCCCGCTGGTGACGCCGCCGTTGTAGGAACTGCTGTCGCTGGTGTCGTAGGCCGGTGAGACCTCGACCACGTCGAAGCCGAAGTCCTCGGGGTCGAGCGCCTTCACGACCTCGCGGACCATGTAGATGGCCTCCCGCGGGATGAGGCCGCCGGGTTCTGGTTCGCCGGTGCCGGGGGCGTAGGCCGGCTCCATCACGTCCACGTCGAAGGAGACCCACACGGCGTCGGTGCCGTCGGTGGCGCGCTGGACCGCGTCAGCGACGATGTCGTCGAGGTCCATCCCGCCGACTTCCATCGAGGTGTACCACTTCATGCCGGCTTCGCGCATCTCCTCGTAGGTGTCCGGGCCGGGCCAGAAGCCACGCGGACCGATGAGGGTGTAGTTCTCGCCGGCCATCAGGTCGTCGTCGAAGACGCGCTTGACCCACGCGCCGTGGTCGTACTTGAAGCCGGTCAGCCCTTCGTCGCCCGTGTCGGCGTGGCAGTCGAAGTGGATGAGGCCGATGTCGTCGTAGTCGTTCGCCTCGGCCCAGCCCTTGATGTCGGGGTAGGAGATGGAGTGGTCGCCGCCGATGACGATGGGGGTGGCCTGCTCGCTGATTTCGTAGACGGCGTCCTCGATGTTCAGCTGGCTCTGGCGGGTGTCACCGGGGGAGACGGCCGCGTCGCCGGTGTCGGCGACGCTGAACGTGTCGAAGGGGTCGACGCCGGTCTCGATGTTGAAGTGCTCGTAGGGGGGCGAGGGCACTGTCGAGGCGGCCCGAACGGCGCGCGGGCCGTACCGGGTGCCCGGACGGATGGTCGTCGCCGTGTCCAGAGGCGCACCCAGGATGCCGATGTCGACGTCCTCCTCGTCGAGGGCATCGCGCTCGACCTCGGGGAGCTTGAGGAACGTCGGGATGCCGCTGAAGATGGGTTCGTTCGCTTCCTTGTGCTTGTCGCCGTAGATGTCGTCGCCGTTTCGGTCGGTCATGATGTGGTAGTTTTCCGGATTCGAACTGGTCGAACCCGGCGCGTTTATCGACAGAAGTAGATGATTGCGAACTACGGAAAAGCGTTCCTTCGGATGTGTAAAACCCACTCCTATGACCACGAGTGGACATGTACCGTTCGAGTTTCCTTAAGGGATTTAAGGAATGTGTCGCCGCGCGACAGTTACTCCCCGGTGACAAGCGACGGGTCGTTCCGGAAGGCCAAGTGGGTCGCCACAGAGAGGCTGTCGCGGGCGTGTCTGGCGCTTCGCTCCAGCAGGACGACGGCGCGCTGGAGCGCGAGCAGCGGTTCGGGTCGCTCGGCTTCGAGATGGCTGTTCAGGTCGTCGATGCGGTCGTCGACGAGGTCGAACGCCGCGCGGGCGTCCTCGGTCGCGTCGTAGTCGGGCGTCGTCACCGCCGACCGGGTCGCGCTGGCCGCGTCGTCGAGCGCGTCCCCGAGTTCAGTGAGCTTCGTGGCGGTCGTCGGGTCGGGCGTCGCCGAATCGGTCGCCAGGCCCGCGATTTCGATGGCCGTGTCGGCCATCAGCACCACGTCCTGTGCGACGGAGCGGTAGCCGATGAGGGGAAAGCCCGTCTCCAGGCCGACGGCCTGGTTCAGCCGCGGGTTCCGGTAGATGGTAAACACCAGGCGAAGGAACAGGTAAAAGAGCTTCTCGACCTGTTCCTGGCGGCTCTCGACGGTCTCGACGAGAGTCGTGTCGCCCTCGATGAGCGCGGAAATCGCGTCCCCGCGTATCACCGCCTCGGTGCGGCTGAGCCGGCCGAGCAGCGTCGGGAGGTCGAAGTCCTCCGGGGCGACCGAACACCGCACCGTCACCGTCGTTTCCGCCTGTTCGACGATGCCGAGTCCCATCAGTCGGCGCTCGGCGTCCATCACGGCGTTGCGGTGTTCCAGCCCCAGCGGCGCCGTCGCCTCCACCCGGATGAGCTGTCGGCCCAGCACGTACTGCGTGATGATGGCCCGCTCTAAGGCGTCGGGGGTTAGCGCGTCGGCGTCGATGGTCGCCTCAACGTCCTCGATGGTGGGCTGTTCGGGAACGACGAGCAGCGACCCGCCGTTCTCGTCGCGCTGGACGATGACCTCGTCACCCTTCGAGATGTCGTGCTGGCGCGCCCAGTCGACGGGCACCGTCACCGCCAGCGTGGAGGAACCCAGCTGCTGGACCTTCCGCTTCATTCGAATCGGGTCGGGCGTCACGTCCTACCACTCCAGTGGATTTGCGATGCGTCCATCGAACACTCTACGTACTGTCCGAATAGCACACATTTTCCACTTCCGGTTGAAACAAATTCTCCGAACGCGCGTGTCTCTGGACGATACGCAACCGGACATCCGGCCAAATATTAAAACAGTACTAGGACTCTTATCCCGTAGATACTGTACATGTGTCCATCTACCTGTGCCTACAGTCCATGGGCGTTGCGGGACAACTCTACTGTGTAAACAATACTGTCATAACCGCTTTATGTAGTGCCCAAAACGAAACTCACGTGACTGATTACCGTCCGACCCAAAACAACATCGGGCCTAAAACTGTGGAAGCGAGCGGCGAATACGGATTTAGTTGTGCAATCGTCAACAGTGGTGGTGCGCCGTGAGCGTCATCCTCTACGGGCTCGCGGCCACCATCGTGACGATGATGACCATCGGGTTCTACGTAGCCAAGAAGGTCAACGGGGACAGCATCAACTACATCGTCGCCGGTCGGGGGCTCATCCTCCCGCTGGCCGCGGCGACGCTGATGGCGCAGTCGCTGGACTCGAACGCGACGCTCGGGAACACCGACCTCGCGGCCGGCTTCGGCTTCTGGGCCGGCGCGGCCCTGCCCGTCGGCCTGGCGACCTGCCTGTTCCTCACCGGCCTGTTCTTCGCCAAGCCGATGAACCGACTCAACCTCACGACGCTGCCGGACTTCTACCGCCGGAAGTACGGTCGCACCGCCGAAATCGTCGCGAGCCTCATCATGTCCGTCGCCTACGCGTTCCTGCTCGCGGGGAACCTCGTCGCCGGCGGGTACCTCTTCCAGATTTTCGTCGGCACGAGCTTCCAGCTGGGGGTGTTCATCATCGCCGGGCTCGTGCTCGCGTACACCGTGGCCGGCGGGCTGTTCTCGGTCGCTTACACCGACGTGATACAGGCGGGCGTGGCCTTCGTCGGCTCTATCGCGCTCATCGTCTACGTCACGACCAACTACGGCATCACGATTCCCGCCGGCATGGGGCCGACGAACCTCGGGCAACTCACCGACCCGAGCCAGGGGGCGTACATCAACCTCGCGACCATCGTCGCCCTGGGTCTCGGTGACATCGTCGCCATCGACTTCATGGAGCGGGTGTTCGCGGCCGACAGCCCCGAAACCGCACAGAAGGCCTGTTTCATCGGGGCCGCCGGCACGCTCGTCATCGGCGTTCCGTTCTCCGTCGTCGCGCTGTCGGCGAACCCGATTCTCTCCTCGCTCGGCGTCGAGGCCGGGAACCAGGCCGTGCTGTACACGCTCCTCCAGAACGCCGTGCCGCCGTGGCTGGCCGCGCTCGTCCTCGCCGGCATCGTCGCCGCCTCGTTCTCGACGAGCGACGGTGCGATACTGGGCACGTCGGCGGTCATCGCCCGTAACATCGGGAACATCCGCGTCGACGAAGAGAGCGCCGCCAGCCCGGCGACGGCCACGGACGGCGGCGTCGACGAGGGCTTTTTCGGCTCGGAGAGCGACAAACTACTCACCGTCACGCGCCTGATGTCGGTCCCGATTACGCTGCTGGGCGTGTTCCTGGCGATACGGGTGTCCGCGACCGGGATGTTGCTCGTGCTTGCCTTCGACATCATGCTCGCCGGCGCGTTCGTCCCGCTGGTGATGGGGCTGTACTGGTCCGACATCGCCACTACGCCGGCGGCGCTGGGCTCGATGCTGGCCGGCTCCGGGACCCGGCTCGTGCTGTTCGTCCTGGTCCCGACGACCTACGCCTACGAGAACACGCTCCTGTACATCCCCAACGACATCTTCACGTCGGCCTTCGACGGCCTGCCGACGTTCATCGCCGCCGCGGTGGGGCTCGTGGCGTTCCTCGTCATCGCCTACGTCACCAAGGACGACTACCCGATATACAGCGTCGAGAAGCAGAACAACCCCAACATCGTGGCCGGCGGCGAGGAAGACTGACCGGCCGAAGATTGACGGTTCCGTTCTCAGCCGGCTGGACAGTGTGACCGGGGGCGTGGCCTCAGACCAGCCGTGGCAGTCTGGTCGCTTCTTCGGCGGACTCGCACGCCGTCACGGGGACCTCTTGCCAGTTGAACATCCCCAGGCGGAACAGGCGGTAACTGTATGGCTCCCCGTGGGGGGCAAACACGACGAGCGCGAAGCGGTCGCGGATGTTTCGCCGGTCGGTGCCCGTCAGTCCCGAGGGCGTCGACGCCGACGTGTGTGAGTGATAGAACACCCGCGGCTCCGGCGGAACGGCGTCGGCGGCCGTAGCGACGAACCGGCGGCGCGGCCGCGGCGAGACGTTGTCGAGCGGGACGTGGTCGGTCGCGTACAACCGGTCGTCCCGTCGCGCACACGCGAGGTACCCGCCGGCCTCGTGAGGGTGACTCGCCGCGATGTGTGCCGCCATCGCGTCCCGAACGTCGTCGGGCACTGTGAGCGCTCGGGTCCGGTGACTGAGACGCACAGTATTCCGCGTAAGTGGTGGAACCATAGAGGTGTTTCGGCTGGCAGTGGGGCCGGCTATCCCGCCTTACCGGCCGTAACACCACCCCAGTCGGAGAGTGGGCCGGGCTCAGTGTCCCACAGCCCACGGGTAGCCGCCGGTCGCAGCGTGGCCGTGGTCGGCCTCCCCGGCACGGTCGTCGGTGTCCGTCCGGACCACGTCGTCGACCCGAAGTAGCTGTGTGGCGACGGCGACCGCTCGCCGCAGCGCGCTCTCGAACACCGAGGCCGGTTCCAGGATACCCGCCGCAACCATATCGTGGGGGCGGCCGTCGGGTCCGACGCCGACCGTCGCCGTCCCGCTGTCGTGGCGCTGTTTCAGCGTCGTCAGCGTCTCCAGCGGGTCCGCCCCGGCGTTCGCGGCCAGTGTGCATGGCACCGCTTCGAGCGCAGTCCCGAACCCGTCGAAGACGAGCTGTGTCCGGTCCGGGACCCCGCGGGCAACGTCGGCGACGTCCATCGCCAGCGCGGTCGGGACCGCACCACCGCCCGGCACGAACGCGCCGTCCTCGAGCGCGAGGCGGGTAACGTCGATGCAGTCGGCGACGATGCGGCGGACCTCCTCTGCGACGTGTGGCGTGCCGCCGCGGAGGACCAGCGAGACCCGCCGCTCCTCGGGACAGCCCCGCAACACGAGCGTCCGTGTGGTCCCGACGGTGCGCTGGCTGACTGCCTCGACGGTGCCTGTCTCCTCCGGAGTGAGTTCGTCGACGGCCGTGACCGGCGTAGCCCCGGTCGCCCGGGCGATGACGTCGAACTCGTCACGCCGGGTCCGCTCGACGGGGAGCACGCCGCGCTGTGCGAGCGCGGTTCGCACGGACTCGTCGATGGATTTCTGGCAGAACAGCACGGCCGCGCCCGACTGCACGACCCCCTCGACGAGGTCCGCTCTGCGCTCCCGTTCGTAGTCCTGGAACGCGCGCCGCTGTGTGGCGTCCCGGAACGCCACCGACTCGACGCTGTCCGGCTCCCCGATGCCGATTTCGCCGTCGACCATCGCAATGGCCGGCTCGTCGTGGGTGTCGGCGCGCGGATTCAGCGCTTCGAGAGCGGTCGAGGAACTGTCGAGATCGACAACGACGCCGTCGAGACGCGCCGACTCGCGGAGTTCGCCGCCGGGGTAGGACCGGAGCGTGAGCTTCGACGTGTCGAACCCGACGGCCCGCAACGCCCCGAGCGTCAGGTCGGCGAACCGGTCGGTCGACGCGTCGTCCCACCGCCCCGTGACGGCGGTCTTCGCAATCTGTCCGAGGCGGTCGTCGTTGCCATCGAGGGCACGTTCGTACCGCTCGACCCGGTCGAGGGCGGCTTCGGCGGCCCCGACGTATCCATCGACGATTGTCGTCGGGTGCAGCCCGTCCGCGCGGAGAGACGCGGCCGCGTCGAGGAGTGCACCGACGAGCACGACGGCCGTCGTCACCCCGTCACCGACAGCCTCGTCCTGCGCGGCCGCGGTCCGTTCGACCAGCCGGCCGACCGGGTGGTCGATGTCCATCCACTCGACGATTTTCGACCCGTCGTTCGTGACGACGACGGTCCCACTCTCGCCGATGACCATCTTGTCCATGCCGTTCGGCCCTAGCGTCGTCCGGACGGCGTCGGCGAGTGCGCCGGCGGCGTCCCCGGTGCCCCCCTGCTCCTCGTTGCCCTCGTCGTCTGTGTCATCTCCCAGCATCAGCGTCTATCGTCGGGCTTCCCAGCGGTGCTCATCACAGCGGGTCGTCCGTGATGGGGATTTCGCCGCGGTCCGTGCTGTTGTGCTCGATGCCCGTCGGCGAGGCGTCGAACTCGAACGCGCCGGTCGGGAGCGCGAGCGTCGAGCAGGCGTTTGGCACGTCTACGACGCCGCTCTGGCGGCCCTCGACCGGGACGGTGCCGAGGATGTGCAGCGCCTGCTGGCCGGTGTAGCCGAACTGCTTGAGGTAGTCGATAGCCTGGAGGCAGGCCCGCCGGTACGCGGTGTGGGAGTCGATGTACTTCTGCTCGCCGTCTTCCGTGACGGAGTAGCCAAGGAAGGTGACGTAGTCCTCGAAGTTCGGCCCGCGGTGGCCCGGTTCGAAGATGGGGTGGTCGACGCCGAACTTCTCCATCCCGTCTTTCACGAGGTCGAACTCCAGGTCGACGTAGGCGGCCATCTCGATTGCGCCACAGAAGGATATCTCGCCGTCGCCCTGCGAGGCGTGGAAGTCGCCGATGCCGAACTTCGCGCCCTCGACGTACACCGGGAAGTACACCGTCGAGCCGATAGAGAGGTCCTTGATGTCGTGGTTCCCGCCGTGTTCCCGGGGCGGGACGGTCCGGGCCGCGACTTCCGCGGCTTCCTCGGCCTCCTCGGGGTCCATCTCGCCCATCAGCGCGCCGTCGGGCGTCGGTGGGTTCGCCACAGCGGGCTCTGCCTCACCGGTCGGGTGGTTCGGTATCGACTCGGGGTCCTCGGCGTGTTTGTCGATGAGTTCCTGCTCGCGCTCGTTCCACGCTTCCAGCAGTTCCTCGCTCGGGGCACACCCCGCGAGACCAGGGTGAATCTTCCCCTCGTACTCGACGTCGGGGATGTGGCGCGACGAGACAGTGTAGCCGTCGATATCCCAGATGGACTTGGCCGCCTTGGGGAAGTGGTCGGTCAGGAAGCCGCCGCCGTTCTGCTGGGAGAACGTGCCCGTGAAACCGAACTCCGAGCGGTCGTTGAGCGGCCCCATGTCGTGGAACTCGACTTTCAGCAGGTCGCCCGGCTCGGCACCGTTTACGTGGACGGGACCCGCGAGGTAGTGGACCTGCGAGAGGTCCACGTCGCGGACCTCGTTGGCGTCGTCGCTGTCGGTTATCTGGCCGCCAGTCCAGTCTAAGGCCTCCAGTCGCATGCTCTCGCCGGGGTCCGCTTCGACGACCGCCGGGATGTCCGGGTGCCACCGATTGAACGGGTTCGCACCCGGCTGGTCGTCCGGCGCATTGTCGACGTCGACCTCGAACTTTGTCTCGGGCATTACGGCCGCCATATCGGATAGGCTACATATAAGTGTTCGGCAGAATAGGGTTTAGGTGTTTTAGTTTTCGTAGAGAATAGACCACATGTGTGCTGCTACTCGTTCTTTATGTTCGCACCTACAAGTAATATCGTAGATATCTATACAGTTGCTAGGTGCCATGTTTGCGTTTTGCTTAGAGTGGTCTCGACCGTGACAGGACGTGCTGGACGGCGCCCGCCACAGCATCTCGTCCTCACCGGTCGGTGGTCAGCCGAGCGACGGCATCCCGTCAGTCCGGGTCTCGACGCCGTCGGAGTTCGTTGACGAGCGTCGGAAGGACGATGCCGACGCCGAACAGCGCCCCCATCTCCAGCAGGTCGTTCGCCGTGAACAGTCGGACGGCGTACCACGCCGTGAGGCCGACGAACATGAACGCGAGCGTCACCTTCGTCTCGGAGGTCAGTAGCGGGTCACGCGCCATACGTCGAACCAGCGCACAATAGCCTAAAGTCGGTACGGTCGCACAGACGACCAGAGCGGACTACCGGACCCATCGAGTTCGACCGGGTAGACGCTCGCGTGGCTCACCGGTACAACAGATATGAATGGTGTGGCGGCGAACCGGGTTTCCCAGAGGCTCGCGCACTCCAGTACTCGCCGGAACGCTGGTGGGCTTATCTTCCGTGTTCGGGATGGGTACGGGAGGCAACCCCACCGCTGTGGCCGCCTATACGTCCTCTCGTGTAGCCACACGTATAAGGGTAGCTACTCAGCGCTCCGGGCCGCGAGAAAGTGTGCGTATTCCGATATTCCGACGGCTTCGGCACCGCCGAGCAGGGCAAACACCGCGGTGGGGAGCGTGACGTACGCGAGGGTCTTCACCGCCAGCACGGGGCCGACGAGCGAGGCGGTATCAGCAGGGGTAAGCGCCGGGCCGCGTGGGTCGCCACACTCGTTCTGGTGCGCCACCTCACGGAAGCCCCGTGGGTGACGCGTGTATAGCCGGATTTTATTTCCGCCCCCGCGAACAGTTCGACAGAATGGCATCCTACGACGCGTTCGACCCGTCCGTCGAGGTGAACGGTCGAACTGTCCTCACGATAGTCGAGGAAGCGATGGGGAAGTTCTCGGACGAGTACCGGGAGCGGGCGCTGGCGGCGCTGGCGGCGGAGGGCATCACCGACCCCGCGCCCGACGAGTGGTACCCACAGCAGGCCTGGCTGAACGCGTTCGAGACGATTGCCGAGGACCTGCAACCGCACGTCCTCGACCGTCTCGGCGAGCAGATTCCGCGGGTGGCCGACTGGCCGAACGACTTCGACAGCGTTCCCGAGGGCCTGCAGTCGATAGACGAGGCCTACCAGCGGAACCACCGCGGCGGGGATATCGGCCACTACCGGTTCGAGTCCGCGGGCGAGCGAGCCGGCGACGTGGTCTGCGAGAACCCGTACCCGTGCCCGTTCGACCGCGGCCTCGTCCGCGGCGTCGCCCAGCAATACGCGCCGGTCGACGGGTTCGTGTTCGTCGAGGAGACGGGCGAGACGTGTCGCCGGAACGGGGACGACACCTGCACGTACACGGTGTACTGGTAGTCGCCCGCGACGGCTACCCCTCGTACGCTTCGAGCGCCTCGCGGAGTTCCGCGGCCGAGTACTCCGAGGTGAGTTGCACGATTTCCGCCAGGTCCTCGTAGGTCTCCCGGAGGTCCCGGACGAGCGCCCCCTCGCGGGCGTCCCCCGGCAGTTGCTTCTCCGCCCGGCGAATCGTCCGGAGCGTCGTCTGGACTTCCCGCAGGAGGTACTGCTGGAACACGTCCTGCAGGATGAACCAGACCTCCCGCTCGGCCTCGAACCGGACGCGTCTGCCGCCCCCGTCCGACGACCGCCGGTGGACGAGACCGATGCGCGACAGCGTCCGCGTGACGTTGCTGACCGTCGACTTCGCGTAGCCGGTCTCGTCGACGAGTTCCGGGATGGAAAGCGGGGCATCGGCGAAGTACAGGACGCCGTAGATGCGCCCGGCGCTCCGGCTGAGGCCGTACACCTCGGCCGATTGCTCCATCGACTCGATGACTCGTTCGCGTGCGACCGCGCTGTCCTCGTCACTCATGTGTCAGAACTGGCCGCCCTGTTTGCCGCGTGCCCGACGCCATATCACCGCATATGTGATTCGTAAGTATTAAATTGTTTGATTGGTTTGTTCGGATTGAGCCGAACAAAAGGAACTCAGACTAGCCATGGCAAGCGCCTTCCCCCACCACCCGCCGGTCGAGTACGCACCCCGAGAGCAGACGAGCGTCGTCGTCGACGGCACCGAACCGACCGACGTGTTGCAAATTCTCTCGTCCGAGACAGCACAGGAGATACTTGGGGCGCTCAGAGACGAACCGCGCACCGCGTCGGACATCGCCGACGCCGTCGACCGGTCGCTCCAGAGCGTCTCCTATCACCTCGACCGCCTCCGCAGGGCGAACCTCATCGAAGCCGTCGAGACGTGGTACTCGGAGAAGGGGACGGAGATGACGGTGTACGCACTCGCTGCGGAACGACTCGTCGTGCAGTTCGGTGACACCGGCGACCGGTCCGTCTGAGCCGGACGCCGGGTCGGAATCCGTAGGTTTGCTCCGGGGAAAGCTGACTACGATACCGCGGTTCAGTCGGGCAGCGAGACGGTGTGCCGACACCCGAGAGAGATGCAGGGTAACGTACAACAGTAAAGTGTCTGTCTCGCCGACGTACCAGTATGGCCGACCAGGATATCGACGACGTAGACAGGGCGATTCTGTACGCGTTACAGGAGGACGCTCGAAACATGTCCTCCGGGGACATCGCGGAGCGGACCGACACGTCGGACAGCACCGTTCGCAAGCGCATCAACCGCCTCGAATCCAGCGGGATAATCAAAGGCTACAGCGCGGACGTCGACTACCAGGAGGCGGGCTACCCGCTCCGGATGCTCCTGTACTGCACCGCGTCGATTCCCGAACGGGGCGAGCTGATCCCCGAGATTCTGGAGATAGACGGCGTCGTATCGGTACAGGAACTGGTCACCGGCGAACAGAACCTCCTGGTGACGGCCGTCGGCGAGTCCGATAGCGACATCACGCCGGTCGCGCAGGCGCTCCTGGACATGGACCTGACGGTGGCCGACGAGGTGCTCGTCCGGAGCCACGAGACGACGCCCTTCGGCAAGTTCGATTCCAGGAACGGCGACTGACGACGGGTCGCGCTCAGAGACAGCCGCGGAGTCCCCTCCTTTCTGGTCCGTCGAACGATTCGGGAATTTCTGTCCGTGTCGCCAGGAACGCAGCCCCAATTATCGCGTAGCCGTATGTCTGAGCGAAAACTCGCTCCACCACGTATCGGCCGCCAGAGTCCCTGAAGGTCCAGGTAGGGCGTGTCTCCCGGTCGGCCACCTCGAAAACCATAATGTTCTATAATTCACCTCTTTAGGAACAATCTGGTAGTATAGAAGGATTTAATAACCAGTATGTTCGCAATAGGGGTGAAGACAACCAGACCCGGTCAACCGCGTTCCGAGGTTGCCGTGATGGGTCACGAACGAACAACGATGTCAGGACGCAACTCTACGACGACGGTCGGATCACTCCCGGACACGGCGGCAGACTCGCCGCTCGTGCCCGTCGCACTCACGTGGCTCGTGTGGTCGATGCTGGCTGCGAGCATCGCCGTACTCGCCGTCCGAGTCCGAACCGGGTTCACATGGGAGGTTCCCGGCGTGGTCGCCGTCGACGGGCTGACCGTGCTGATGTGGGTGGTCGTCACGTTCTTCAGCGGCATCGTCCACAGCTACTCGCGCCGCTACATGGCGGGCAGTCGCGTCAAAACGCCCTTTTTCGCCACCGTGTTCGGCTTCACGGTGGTCGTGATGGGGCTCGTCGCGGCTGACCACCTCGCCCTGTTCGCGGCGCTGTGGCTGGCGATGGGACTGCTGATGGCGAAACTCATCGGTATCGTCGGGGGCTGGGACCAGGCGCAGGCGGCCGCGTCGGTCGCCCGCAGGTACTTCCTCGCCAGCAGCGGGCTCCTCGGTCTCGCACTGGCGGCGCTGTGGTGGGCGACCGGGGCGACGACGGTCTCCGGGGTCGCCGCGGCGGCCGACACGCTCGGCGGCCCGGTGTGGCTGGCCGCCGCCGGCGCACTCGTGCTCGCGGCGATGATTCAGTCCGCCCTGATTCCGTTCCACGGCTGGCTGCTCTCTTCGATGACCGCCCCGACGCCCGCGTCGGCGCTGATGCACGCCGGGTTCGTCAACGCGGGCGGCATCCTGCTGACCCGCTTCGCGCCGGTCGTCACCGTCGACCCCGCGCTCATGCTGGCAATCGTCGCCGTCGGCGGTGCCAGCGCCATCGGCGGAAAACTCCTGAAGTCCGTCCAGACGGACGTCAAGGGCCAACTCGGCTGTTCGACGGTCGGCCAGATGGGATTCATGATAATGCAGGCCGGCCTCGGCTTCTTCGGAGCCGCCATCACCCACCTCATCCTGCACGGCTTCTACAAGGCCTACCAGTTCCTCAGTTCGGGAAGCGAAGTCGAACACACGAGCCCGGGCGACGGGACGCCGCACACGGTGGGACCGGTGGCGAGCGTCGCCGGGGCCGCCGTGACGCTGCTGACCGGTCTCGCCGGCGGCGCGCTGTTCGCAGTACTGACCGGAAAGGGGACGACGGCCGACAGCGGCCTGCTGTTGACCCTGTTCGTGGTGTTCACGACGCTCCACGCGGCCCGCAGCGCCGTCCAGCACACCTCGCTCTCCGCGACGGCCCGCTACGGAGCCGTCCCGCTGGTCTTCTTCCCCGCCATCGGAATCTACGCCGTGGTCTACTCGGCCGTCTCGGCGCTCGTGCCGGTGAGCGCGGTGACGACCGACCTGACCCTGCTCCACGGCCTCGTCGCCGTGGCGTTCGTCGCCATCTACACCGGCATCGAGACGGGGGTTCACGAGCGCAGCCAGCGCCTCTACGTGGCGCTGTTGAACGCCGGCCAGCCGGCGGCCGACACCGTGCTTACCGCGACGGAGGATTACAATGAGTACTGACGCCACCATCCGCGACAGCATCGACACCGCAGCGACGACCGTCGGCTCGCTCTGGCCGATTCACTCGTTCGTGACGGCGAACCCCCTGGCTGGGTTCGAGGACCGGCCGTTCGACGAGGCGGTAGCGGACGCCGCCGACCTGCTGGGTGGCCGTGGCTACCCCAGCGCCGAGACGTTCCGCACGGCGCTCCAGCGTGACCAGATTGACCCGGGGATACTCGAAACGGAACTCGCCGACCTCGGCTACGACGAGGACCCCGAGGTACTGCTCGAGCACATGGCCAACGCGAGCGACGCCACGGGTGACGCCGCCGACGGTCCGACGGACCGCGTCGACCAGGTGCTGGCGAAGTGGCTGTCGGCGTTCCTCGACGAGGGGAGCGCACACTGGTCGATGCCGAACCGCAAAGCGGGGTTCTACACGGCCTTCCGCGGGGTGGCTGAACACGACAGCGAAATCCCGGCGACGGCCGTCGACGCCCTGGCGCAGACGCCGACCGGCACTATCGAAGCCGTGCTCGCGCCGTACCCGGAGCACCAGTGGGAGACCATCTTCGAGGAGCAACTGGCCGCCCTGCCTGGCTGGACGGGGCTCATTAAACAGCGCGACGACGACGAGGGCGCGTGGCAGTCGACCTATCCGATTTCGCTGGCGGGGTACCTCGCGGCGCGGCTGGCGCTGCTCGACGCCGTCGACGCCGACATCTCCCCCTCGGACAACAGCGTCGAGCCGGACCCGACCGCCGAACTCGCCGGAGCGTTCCTGCGTGCGTGGGAGGCGACCTACCGCGGGGCCCTGGTCGAAACCGTCGCCGCCGAGAGCCAGTCGCTGGCCGACAGCGACACCGGCGGCCGCCCGGACGCACAGTTGGTGTTCTGTATCGACACCCGCTCGGAGGTCATCCGCCGCCACATCGAGGCGACGGGCGACTACGAGACCCACGGATACGCCGGCTTCTTCGGCATCCCGATAGAGTACCAGGGCTACGACGACGAGGTGTCGGTCGACGCCTGCCCGCCGATTCTGGACCCGCAGCACCGCATCACCGACGTGCCGACCGACGACGACACGCAGGCGAGCCACGACCGCTGGTCGGGCCTCCGCGAGGCCGCCGACGAAGTCATCGAGACGCTCGAAGCCAACGCCGCCACGGCCTACGGCTACGTCGAGACTGCCGGGAGCGGGTACAGCCTCGCGCTCGCGGCCCGCACGCTCGTCCCCGGGCGCGTCCACGACCTGTTCGACACGGTCGAGGAGTCGGTGCCGGACGACCACGAGTTCTGTGACCCACTCGTCCACTACCAGCACAGCTACGCCGGCGACCTGCCGGTGGGGCTGACGACAGAGGAGAAAGTCGAGTACGCCGCCACCGCGTTCGACATGATGGGCTGGGAGGAGTTCAGCCGCCTCGTCGTCTTCACCGGACACGCGAGCGAGACGGCCAACAACCCCTACGACGCGAGCCTGGACTGTGGGGCCTGTGCGGGCAACCCCGGCGGCCCGAACGCCCGCGTGCTGGCCGAAATCTGCAACGACGAGGCAGTCAGGGCCGCGCTCCGCGACCAGGGCTTCGACATCCCCGAGGACACGGTCTTCCTCGCCGGCGAACACAACACGACGACTGCCGAGGTGGAACTGTACGACAGCGACGTGCCCGAGAGCCACGCCGACGACCTCGCCCAGTTGCGCGGCGACCTCGCCGCCGCCCGCGAGGACGCGGCCGCCGAGCGCGCCGAATCGATGGGTGCCGACGGTTCGTCGGGCGTCAGCGAGACGGAGCGCCGCGCCGCCGACTGGGCCGAGACCCGCCCCGAGTGGGGGCTGGCCGGCAACGCTGGCTTCGTCGTCGGCCCGCGCGAGCTGACGAGCGACGTGGACCTCGACGGCCGCGCGTTCCTCCACTCATACGACTGGTCGACTGACCCTGACGGCGAGGCCCTGGAGTCGATACTCACCGGGCCGATGGTCGTCACGCAGTGGATAAACACCCAGTACTACTTCTCGACGGTCGACAACGCCGTCTACGGCAGCGGGTCCAAGGTGACCCACAACCCCGTCGGCAACGTCGGCGTCTACCAGGGCAACGGCGGCGACCTGATGGCCGGCCTGCCGCTCCAGTCGCTGATGGCCGCCGACGACGACCCGTACCACCAGCCGCTCCGCCTCTCGACGGTCATCCACGCCCCGGTCGACCGCGTCACCGACGTGCTCGCCGACCACGGTGAGCTTGCGGAACTGCTCGACAACGACTGGCTCTCGCTGACCGTCGTCGACCCCACGCAGGACCACCGCGCGTTCCAGTACGAGCGCGACCTGGAGTGGACGCCCGTGTCCGAGCGCGCCGTGGCCGACGCGATGGAACCGACCGCCTCCGCGGTCGCCGACGACTGAGCCGACTACGAGGAGGCGGTCCCCGAACCGTCGGCAGCAGTCATCGCCCGCGAACGCATCCGTTCTTGGTTGTATAGCCACTATCCGAAGTTGTATTGTGTAATTCCACACACCGATTATCCTATTTCCAGCAAATTTAGAGGGTTTTTCTCATTTTTCGAGTTGTAGACCCAGATATACTTCCAATACCCAGTATATATACCTGTATTTGTACTACCTGGCTGCCGATTTTCGCGGCCACCGACGCATCTGTCCGTTCGAGGCGGAACAGTCACCGCGGTGAGAGGCCGACGCCGTCGGCGAGCAGTTCGTGGGAGCGGAGCCCGTCGGCGTGGTCGCCGACGGCGTGTTGTATCATCACCTCGTCGGCCCCGACGCGGTCGGCGAGCTGTTCGAGAAGGCCGTCGAGCGTGTCCGGGCTGCCGGAAATCGCTCGGGGCCACTCGCCGGCGTCGAGCGTGGCCGGCGTCGGTTCGGGCACGCCCCCGAGCTCGTCGATAGCCTCCTCGACCGACGGCGTCGTACCGATGACTCCCCGCTCCATCCGTTTGAACGACGCTTCGGCCACGGCCCGGAGCCGCGCCGCTTCGCGGTCGGTCTCGCCACAGACCGCGTTCACCGCGACCATCCCGTGTGGCTCGTCGACGCCACCGGCCAGCGACGACGGGTCGAAGCGGTTCCGGTATTCCTCGAAGGCGCGGGTGGCCAGTTCGGGCCGGATGAACGCCGCAAAACAGTAGGGCAGGCCGAGTTCGCCAGCGATGGCAGCGCTGGACGGACTCGACCCGAGAACCCACGGGGCGGGCGGGTCCCCGCCAGAGAGTGGGATTTCCAGGTCGCTGTAGGCGTGGCCGTCGGGATAGCCGTCGTAGAGGTGCGAGACGACGGCCTCGATTTTCTCCGCGTGGTCCTCGTCGGGGTCGCGGACGCGGCGGGCCGTCCCGAGCGCGCGGTCGACGGCCGGCGAGCCGTTGGCCCGCCCCAGTCCGGCGTCGATACGCCCCGGCGCGAGCGCATCGAGGGAGCCGAACACCTCGGCGACTTTGAACGGGCTGTAGTGGTTGAGCAGTACCGCCCCCGAACCGAGCCGAATCGAGTCGGTCTCGGCGGCGAGGTGGCCGAGCAGTACCTCGGGGGTCGTCCCCGCGAGAGTCTCCCCCATCCCGTGGTGTTCCGCGACCCAGAACCGGGAGTAGCCGAGCCGTTCGGCCTGCTGTGCGGCCTCGACGGTGTTCGCGTACGCCTCGGTCGCGGTGCCGGTATCGGGAACCGGAGAGAGGTCGACGATAGAGAGGTCCATGTCCGCCCACAACGGCAGGGGGACATAACCGTTCGGCTGCCGGCAGTGCGTGGTATTCACATCCGCGCGACGCCACATGCCCTCACTCTGTCGCCAAGAGCAGTATGTTCAAAAATCTGTACGACAATATAACTATCGTATTTATTAAACGTTGGCACGTTCTCAGTATTCTCGTCGAAATGGCCGTCGTTCGAATCGTGAGCGCTAAGCGGGCTGGAAAGCCTTTACCACGCTACGCTGTCGTACCAACCGACCGCACGTATTTCGGGAACCACGTCCAGTATCGTGATGCTGTCGGCGATAGTTCGAGAACTGGCAATATAGTTGAATAGACAGAGCTCTGTCTTATGTGTCCTTCGCGGCGTGTCGCCCCGAGCGGCGTCGGTCACGCATCCAGCGATATCATGCCCTTGACCACGGTCGGTTCCATCGCCCGGCGGAACGCGTCGTCGATGTCTTCGAGTCCGGACTCGAAGTCGATGATGCCCTCGACGTCGACCTCGCCGTCCGCAAGCAGGTCCACGGCCGCGCCGTAGGTGTTCTTGTACCGGAACGAGCCGTGTACGTCGATTTCGTTGTCGATGAGTTCCAGCACGTCGAGAGGGACCTCCGCCTCGCTGGCGAGGCCGACGAGTACGACCGTTCCGCCTCGACGGACCACGTCGAGCGTCGACTGTATCGACGGCTCCGCACCGGAGGCCTCGACGACGACGTCGGCACCGGTTCCGCCCGTGTGCTCGGCGACCGCGGCTTCGAGGTCCGTCTCGGTCACGTCGACGGTCAGGTCCGCACCGCGTTCGTCGGCGAACGCGAGCTTTTCGGCCACCACGTCGGTCAGGATGACGTCCGTCGCGCCGGCGGCCTGCGCGGCCTCCATCGCCATCAGCCCGATTGGACCGGCACCGGTTATCAGCACCGTATCGCCGGTTCCGACGTCTCCGCGGCGACAGGCGTGAATCCCGACGGAGAGCGGCTCACACAGCGCCCCTTCGGCGGTTGAGACGGACTCGGGAAGCTCGTAGGCGAAGTCTGCGGGCCAGGAGACGTACTCGGTGAATGCCCCGTCGTGTGGCGGCGTCGCCATGAACCGCACGTCCTCGCAGAGATGGTAGTCGCCGCGCTTACAGTGGGGACAGCGCCGGCAGGGGACGCCGGGTTCGAGTGCGACCCGGTCGCCCGGTTCGAGGTCGGTGACGTTCTCGCCGACCTCGACGACTTCGCCGGCGCTCTCGTGTCCGAGGACGAGCGGCTCCTCGACGACGTAGTCGCCGATGCGACCGTGTTCGTAGTAGTGCACGTCGGAGCCACAGATGCCCACGTCCCGCACGGCGACGAGCACGTCGTCGGGGCCGGGCGACGGTCTGGGGCGGTCCTCCAGTTCGAACTCGGTCGGCTCTACCAAGACAGCTGTTCGCATACCTGGTGGCAGGTGGCAGAGCTATAAAAATACACAGGGTGGGCAGTCACCACTCCGCGATGCTGCCGTCCTCGTGGTGCCAGACCGGATTGTACCAGTTGACCTGCGTCTGGGCCTGCTCGCGGATGCAGGCCTCGTCGACATCGATGCCGAGCCCGGGGCCGGTCGGCCGCCTGACGTAGCCGTCTTCGAACTGGAACGTCCCGGGGTCTTCCAGGGCTTTGAGTCGCTGGCTCGCCGCCGGGTCGTGCAGGTCCAGGTCCTGTTCGTGCATCACGACGTTCTGGGTACAGAACGCGACCTGCAGACTCGCAGCAAAGGCGATGGGGCCGAGCGGGCAGTGCGGGACGACGGCGACGTCGAACGCTTCGGCCATCGACGCGACCTTGCGCATCTCGCTGATGCCGCCGACGTGTGTCACGTCGGGCTGGATTATCGACACCCCGTCGTCGACGAGGAGGCGCTTGAAATCGTACCGGGAGTAGAACCGCTCGCCCGTGGCTATCGGCACGGTCGTCCGCTCGGCGACCTGGGCAAACGAGTCGTCCTGTTCGGGGAGCAGCGGCTGGTCGATGAACATCAGGTCGAACTGTTCGAGGCGCTCGACGAGGTCGGCGGCCATCGGTTTCGAGACGCGGCCGTGGAAGTCGACGCCGACGAAGGCGTCGTCGCCGACGGCGTCGCGGATGGCCGCCACGCGCTCGACCGCGTGGTCGACTGCCTCCGGCGTCTCTATCGGCCGGAACTCCCTGGCGAAGTTGAACTTGAACGCCTTGTAGCCGCGCTCCCGGTCCTCCTTCGCGGCGGCCGCCACGTCTTCGGGGTCGTCGCCGCCGAGCCACTGGTAGACGAGCAGTTTGTCGCGGACGTGCCCGCCGAGTAGCTCGTGGACCGGCGCGCCGTAGTGTTTCCCCTTGATGTCCCACAGCGCGTGGTCGATGCCGGCGAGCGCGCTCATGAGAATCGGGCCGCCCCGGAAGTACCCGCTCTGGTAGAGCTTCCGCCAGTGGTACTCGGTCCGGAGCGGGTCGGCACCGAGGAGATACGCCTCGACGAGCTCCGTGACCGCGGCCCGAACGGTCTCTAACCGGCCCTGGACGATTGGCTCGCCCCAGCCGACGACTCCCTCGTCGGTTTCCAACTTCAGGAGCAACCACCGCGGCGGCACGGCGAACAGTTCGAAGTCGGTGATTTGCATGGGTGAGATATCTTCGAGGAACTACTTGTAATGACTGGCTGCCGATACTGACCCGCAGGAACCGTGCCAGCGATAGGCGTACATTTATGCTGGAGGCTACCGCAGTGGGAGACGTACGCATGAGTGTACTGGACAGTTTCTCCCTCGACGGAGAGACGGCTATCGTCACCGGTGCGGCGCAAGGTCTCGGCAAGCAGATGGCGACCGGTCTCACGGAGATGGGGGCCGACGTGGCTATCGCGGACGTGAACATCGACAAGGCCGAACAGACGGCGTCGGAACTCGACGGCGAGACGGAGGTCATCGCGACGGAAGTGGACGTGACCGACGAGGCCTCGGTCGAGGCGATGGTCGCGGACGTGACCGACCGCCTGGGACCGATTGACGTGCTGGTCAACAACGCCGGCATCGTCGAGAACTCCCCCGCGGAGGAGACGGACATCGAGTCCTGGCGGCGTGTCGTGTCGGTCAACCTCGACGGCGTCTTCCTCTGTGCCAAGCACGTCGGCCAGCGGATGCTCGAACGCGGCGAGGGACGCATCGTCAACATCTCCTCGATGTCGGGCTTCGACGTGAACGTCCCGCAGAAACAGGCCAGCTACAACACGACGAAGGCCGGCGTCCGGATGCTGACCCAGTCGCTTGCCGTCGAGTGGGGCGGCCGGGGCGTCCGCGTCAACGCCATCGCGCCCGGCTACATGCGCACCGAACTCGTCGACGAGGTGCTCGCGGAGAACCCGGAGATGGAGGAGACGTGGCTGGAGAACACACCGATGGACAGGCTCGGTCGGCCAGAGGAACTGAAAGAACTCGTCGTCTACCTCGCGTCGGACGCGTCCTCGTACATGACGGGGTCAACCGTCGTGATGGACGGCGGCTACACCTCGCGGTGAGGACTCAGGCCTCGGACGACGGGGCGTCGGTCAGTGCAGCCAGTCGTTCTTTCGCGCGGTTCCACTCGTCGCCAGCCCGCGGCTCGTAGGTCGTCTTCTCGAACGCCGACTCGACCAGCCGCCGGCCGGTCTCGATGTCAGGCACGGTTCCGGCGGCGACGGCCTGCGTGAGGACGTTGCCGACGGCCGTCGCCTCCACCGGCCCGGTCGACACCGGGCGGTCGGTGGCGTCGGCCAGGAGCTGACAGAACAGTTCGTTCCGGACGCCGCCGCCGCCGAGGACGATGCGCGAGGGCGGGTCCTCGACGACCGCCGCGAGCGCGTCGAGTTCCAGCGCCGTCTTCGCCGCCAGGCTGTCGAGGAGACAGCGGACGATACCCCCCTGTCCCGTCGGGACGGGCTGGTCCGTCCGGCGGCAGTACGCCCGAATCTGGTCGGGCATCGGCTCGTCGATGCCGAAGGCGTCGGCGTCCGTATCGACGAGTGCGGCCCGTGGCGGGGCCTGCTCGGCGGCCGACAGCAGGTCGGCGTACTCGACCGGCTGCCCGGTCTCGCGCCACGCTTCGCGGCACTCTTCGAGCATGAAGAAGCCGTTGATGTTCTTCAGGAGCCTGACGGTCCCGTCGACGCCGAGTTCGTTCGAGACGGCCTCGTCGAAGGCGGCGTCCGTCCGCACTGGGTCGTCGCGCTCGACGCCGAGGACGAACCACGACCCGGTGTTGAGGAACGCGGCGTCCTCGACGAGCGGGAGGCCGGCGACGGCCGCCGCCGTGTCGTGGCTGGCCGGCGTCACGATGTCCGGCGTCGAGGCCAGCCCCGGGACGACGGTCTCGTCGACAGCGCCGAGGGACTGGCCGGCCTCCGACAGCGGCGGGAGCACGTCAGTCGGCACCGATAGCTCGTCGAGCAGGTCGGTGGCCCACGTTCGGTCCTCGGGGTCGACCATCTGCGTGGTCGAGGCTATCGTCACCTCGCCGGCGGGCTGGCCCCCAATCTGTGCCGAGAGGAGCTGTGGCATCATCAACAGCCCGTCACTCGCTTCGAGGAGGTCGGGCTCGCGCTCGGCGAGGGTGTGCAGCTGCCACAGCGTGTTCGGCGTGTTCCAGTTCGTGATGCCGGTGGCGTCGAACAGCCGCCGCTTGCCGACCGCGTCGAACACCTGCTCGCGCGTGGCCGTCGACTCCGGGTCGCGGTACGAGACCGGGTCCCGGAGCAGTTCGCCGTCGGCCAGGAGCCCGAAGTCGAGCCCCCAGGTGTCGATACCGACCGTGTCGAGGCCGTCGGCGTGGTCGTCGGCCGCGCGGATGCCGTCCCCGATATTATCGACCAGCGCGTCCACGTCCCAGACGTAGCGGCCGTCGCGCTCGACGGGGCGGTTGTCGAAGCGGTGGACCTCCCGGACGGCGAACGACGACTCGCTCACCTCGCCGAGAAACACCGTCCCGCCGCTCGCGCCGATGTCGATAGCGACGTGGTTCATAAGACGGTCACTGCCCGTAGCTGTCGAGCTTG
Organism: Haloarcula sp. DT43; assembly: GCF_037078405.1. NCBI lineage: Archaea > Methanobacteriati > Methanobacteriota > Halobacteria > Halobacteriales > Haloarculaceae > Haloarcula > Haloarcula brevis. Next base: position 87,301 of record NZ_JAYMGZ010000003.1, read on the forward strand.
TCGGCCAGCCGGTCTATCTCCTCGTCGGGGAGGATTTCCGGCTCGCCGATGGCCCGGGCCTGGTGGTGGATGCGGGCGCAGTACTCGACCATCAGCGCGACCGTGTAGGCGTCGTCCAGCGTCTCGTCGGCGGTCAACACGCCGTGGTTGCGCAACAGCGTGGCGTTGAACGACTCGCCCAGCGCGTCGACGGCCGCTTCGCCGAGTTCCTCCGTCGCGTGTGTCCGGTACTCGGCGACGGGCACCTCCGTCCCGGTAAAGGAGAGGAGATAGTGCGAGGCCGGTATCGGCTCGCCCAGCGAGGCGAAGGTCGTCGCGTACGGCGAGTGGGTGTGGACGACGCCGCCGACCGCCGGTCGCTCGCGGTAGACGGCCAGATGCATCGGCAGTTCCGTCGACGGCTCGATGTCGCCCTCGACGACAGTCCCGTCGGTCCGTACGACCGGAACGTCCGCGGGTTCGATGTCCTCGTAGGGAACTCCAGACGGGCTGATGGCGATGTGGGTCTCGTCGAGCCGGGCGCTGAGGTTCCCCCCCGTGCCGGTCGTCAGGTCGTCGTCGAGCAGGCTTCGGCCGTACTCGCAGATAGCGTTACGCGTCTCGTAGTGTGGAATATCTTGGGCTGTCATGTGTCGTGTAGTGCAAACGGATGTGTGACGGCGGGTGGTCGTTACTCGGCGGGCTTCATCTGCTCTTCGAGTGCCATCTCGGCGTCGTCGCCGAGCTGGCGCTGGTGAATCGTCTCGCCGCTGGCGGCGTCGAACAGGTGGACGTCCTCGTCGGGAATCTCGACGTAGACGTGCTGGCCCTCGCTGATGGGGCGCTGGCCGTCCGTCTCGACGATGAACGTCTGTTCGTGGCTCTGTGCCCGCGCCTGGAGGTAGACGTAGGAGATGCTCCCCATCGGCTCGACGACGTCAACGACGGCCTCGAACTCGTGGCCCGAGTTCGCCCGGTCGTGCAGGGTCATGTCCTCGGGCCGGATGCCGAGGACGAGTTCGTTGCGGTTCCCGACCGCGGACTGCATCCCCTCGGTCAGGTCGAAGTCGAAGCCGTCCGCGCGGAGCGTGCCGCCCTCGACGGTCCCGTCGAAGAAGTTCATCGACGGCGACCCGAGGAAGCCGGCGACGAACTGGTTGGCCGGCCGGTAGAAACACTCCAGAGGCGTCCCGACCTGCTGGAGTTCGCCGTAGTTGAGCACGACCAGCCGGTCGCCCATGGTCATCGCCTCGGTCTGGTCGTGCGTGACGTACAGCGTCGTCACGTCCAGGTCGTTCTGGAGCCGGTTGATTTCGGTCCGCATCTCCGCCCGGAGCTTCGCGTCCAGGTTCGACAGCGGCTCGTCCATCAGGAAGACGTTCGGGTCTCGGACGATAGCCCGGCCCAGCGCCACGCGCTGTTGCTGGCCGCCGGAGAGTTCCCCCGGCTTGTCGTCGAGCAGCATGTCGATGTCCATCATCTCGGCGGCCGAGGTGACGGCCTCCTCTATCTCGTCAGCAGACATGTCGGTGGACATCTTCAGCCCGAAGGACATGTTCTCCTCGACGGTCATGTTGGGGTACAGCGCGTAGTTCTGGAACACCATGGCGATGTCCCGTGCGCGCGGTCCCAGTTGATTGACGAGTTCGTCGCCGATGTGGATGTCACCCTCCGTCTGGGTCTCTAGTCCCGCAACGATGCGCATGAGCGTCGACTTCCCGCTCCCCGAGGGCCCGACGAAGACGATGAACTCGCCGTCGCGGATGTCCAGGGAGACGTCGTCGACCGCAACTATCGATTCCTCTTCGTCTCCGAACCGTTTCGTAACGTCGTCGATTGTGATACGAGCCATTTAGCGTGCCTCCGTCTCGCGGCTGTGTATCCCCGCCGCAGGGGTGTGGTTTGCGAGCGATACCGGTGCCGGGTGCGTCGGCGCGGTCATTCTTTGATCACCACGCCGAAGCTGAGCCCGGCCGCGAGGTACTTGTTGACCGCGACGAGGAAGATGACCACCGGAACAATCATCGCCGTCGAGGCGGCCGCCAGCATCCCCCACTCGATGGACCGGGAGCCGATGAACGAGTAGACGAACAGCGTCACCGGCACGGCCTCGAAGCTCGTCAGCACGAGCCCGAACAGCAGCTCTATCCACGCGAAGATGAAGCTGATGATGGCGACCGAGAAGATGCCGGGTTTCGCCGCCGGCAGGACGACCTTCCTGAAGCCCTGGAACTGGGTCGCGCCGTCGACCCGGGCAGCCTCCTCCAGGGTCTCGGGGATGCCGTCGAAGAACGCCTTCATCACCCAGACCACCAGCGAGAGGTTGATGCTGACGTACATCAGCACCATCCCGATTCGCGTGTCGAACAGATTGAGCTCCCGGAATATGATGAAGAAGGGGAGCACGACGGCGATGGGCGGGAGCATTCGCGAGGAGAGTATCCACACGAGCACGTCCCGCTCCATCGGGATGTCGTACCGCGAGAGCACGTACGCCGCGGGAACGCCGATGAGCAGGACGAGGACGACCGACGCCGACACCATGACGAGGCTGTTGGCGAAGGCCGCGACGAACCCGGAGTCCTGAATCAGCTGGATGTAGTTGTACACGGTCGGCAGGAATATCCAGTCCGGCGGCAGCGAGTTCGCCGTTCCCGGCGGCTTCAACGACATCGAGGCGAGCCAGTACAGCGGGAACAGCACGATGAACGACCACGTCAGCAAGATGGTGTGTCGAACGACCGTGACCAGCGTCTCGCGCGTGTCCTTGTCGAGTCGCTGTGACGCGGTGGGGGAGTCACCGTCAGTCGTCGCCATCAGTCCCACACCCCCTCGAAGCCGACCTTCGCGATGATGATGTTACACAGCGCGACGACGAGGACGAGGTAGACGATAGCTATCGCCGCGGCCACGGGTATCTGGTTGTTGATGAACATCTGTTCGTAGATGTTGATGCTCACGAGCTGGGTCGCCGTCCCCGGGCCACCGCCAGTGAGCCCGTACACCACGCCGAATGTACGGAACAGGTCGATAAGCCGGATGAGCGTCGCGACGAAGACGACCGGCTTCATGTAGGGGATGATGACGTGGACGTAGCGTCGCCACATCGGCGCGCCGTCGACCCGCGAGGCCTCGATGAGCGTCTTCGGCACCGACGAGAGGCCGGCGTAGAAGATGATGAACATGAACGGCGTCCAGTTCCACGCGTCGAGCAGTATCACCGTCAGCAGCGGGATTTCCGAGAGGAAGTTCGGCGCTGCGAACGGCGTGCCGGTGTTTATCACGTACGGGATGATGCCGATTTCGCTGTTCAGCATGATGCGGCCGATGGTCGCGAGGGACACGGGCGCGACGGCCATCGGGACGATGAACAGCACCCGGTAGAACGACTTCACGCGGCCGGAGCCGACGCCGGCGACGAGCGCGGCCAGGACGAACCCGAGGACCGTTTCCAGCAGCAGCGCGCTCGTGACGACGGTAATCGTGACGACGAACGAGTGAATCGCGCCGCCACGGGTAAACGCCGTCTCGAAGTTGCTCAGGCCGACGAACTCGGCCGAGAACACGTCCAGCGTCGGCTCCGCGACCAGGCTGAGATACAGGTCGTAGGCCCCGGGGAAGAAGGTGATCATCACCATCACCGCAACCATCGGTGCCATGAACCAGTACGGGAGGTAGTCGTTCCAGAGGTCCCGTAGCCTGGCGACGGTCGATTGGGGTGTCGTTTCCGTTTGCGTTGGTGTACTCATTTGTGGGATGTGTTGTGGCGCAGGCGTGGCCTGAACTTAATTGCTGTAGATGTCTTCCGCGATGGACGCGGCCTGCGTCATCGCCTCCTCGGCGGTCTTCTGGCCGGCGATGGCCCGTTGCAGTTCCTCGGAGTAGCGCTGGCCCCACTGCGGGTACTTCCGGTCGAAGGGGTCCGGCGCGGCTTCCTGCAGGGATTCGAGCGTGACCTGCGCGAAGTTCTCGCCCACGCGCGAGCGGAACTCGTCGTTCTCCCAGACGGACTGCCGGACGGAGAAGGCGGCGTCGCCCTCGACGTGCATCCAGGTGTTGGTCGGCTGCGAGGACGCCCACACCATGAACAGGAACGCCTGTTCGGAGTTCTGTGCGTTCTTGGACGTGGATATCTGCCAGTTGAACGCGTTGGGCGAGAACTGGCCGTCGGCCGGGCTGGGCACCTTGGCGATGCCGATGTCGTCGGCGACCGACGAGTCGGGGCCGGTCAGGCCGGGCCAGAACAGGTTCGCGTCGGCGACGATGTGGCCGGCGCGGCCCTCCTGCATCGTCGAGAGGACGTCCGACCAGGTCTGTGTCGACGCGCCCTCCGGGCCGTAGTCCTGGAGCAGGCTCACGTACCACTCCGCCGCGTTGATGACGCCGTCGGTGTCGAGTCCGGAGTCAGTCGGGAACTCGGACCACAGCGAGGACCCGAACTCACGCAGGAACGTGTTCAGGATGTAGATGTTCATCCCGTAGCCCTTGTCGCCACGGCCGACGGTGCCGACGACGTCCGACTCGTTCTCGTGGATGGTCTGGGCGTTCTGGCGGAACTCTTCGAGCGTCTCCGCGACCTCCAGGTCGTGTTTCTCGTAGAGGTCCTTGCGGTAGAACTGCGTCTGGACCTCGACGGTGATGGGCATCCCGGTCCAGGTGTCACTGTAGCCGCCGCCGTGGGCCTGCCACCGCGACGCCTCGAAGAGGTCGTCGGTGTCGTACCAGTCCTCGTCGAAGAGGCTGTCGTCCTCGAAGAACGGGTCGAGGGGCTGAATCCAGCCCTCCTCGCGGAACTGGTTGACGACCTGGTCCATGTAGAAGACGTCGAACTGCCCGGCACCGGTGCTGACGTCTGTCTGGCGCTTTGTCCGGAACTGCTGTTCGGGCAGGACGTTCCAGACCACGTCGATGCCAGTCAGTTCTTCGAAAACAGGGACCGCGGGCTTGATGGCCGAGACCCAAGGGTGCTGGACGGCCCCGATGTTTATCGAGGAGCCCTCGAACTGTCGCCAGTCGATGTCGGCGTCCTCGTACTCGCTGAGCGGAATCGCGAGTTCGCCGTCGCTGCCGTCGGTGCTGGTGCCGCCGTCGCTGCCGTCGCTCGAACCGTCGCTCCCGCTGCCGCCCGAGCTATTGCCCCCGCGGGTACAGCCAGCGAGACCGCCGAGTAGTCCGACACCTGTCGCTTTCAGGAACGTCCGCCTGTTGGAGTTGGTCATGCGAGTTTGCCTCGTCACTACCGACTTACCGATGCATAATAAAGGTAATCATCTGTAAGGTAGAATACCAACTTCGCTGCCAGAGCACCGGGCCGACCACGTGGGCCCGCGCTCGGTACGCTCCCGACTGCGGGAGTCCGTGGCAAGATTTTAATACGCGGTCCGAAAACATCGAGGGTACGGACCGACGCCGAGCCCGCCGTGTCCGGCCAGTCTGGCGGCGACGGCGGGCTCCGGCCCGACCACTCATGACCCGACCCACACCAACGCACGACCGGAGTACCGTTGCAGCGACGACCGCGGCCCGACCGCCGGAGGGGAACTGATGCGCGCGAGCACACTGACCGACGTCGGCGAAATCACCGTCGAGGAGCGCGACCGGCCGGAGCCGGACGACGACGAGGTCCTCGTCCAGGTCGGTGCCTGCAGCGTCTGTATGACCGACTACCATATGTACCACGGCACCTTCGCCGCCGAGACGCCGCTGGTCCTGGGCCACGAGGGTGCCGGGACCGTCGCGGAGGTCGGTGCCGACGTCGACCAGTTCGCGGTCGGCGACCGCGTCGCAATCAACCCCACGGTGCCCTGTAACGCCTGTTCGTACTGCAAGAAGGGGGCGACGCACCTCTGTGAGAACAACACGAGCATCGGCGGTGCCGGCGACACCATCCTCGACGGTGCCTTCGCCGAGTACGTCCGCGTGCCGGCCATCAACGTCGAAGACATCGGCGAGATGTCGTTCGAGCGGGCCGCCCTCGCCGAACCACTCGCCTGCTGTGTCCACGGCGTCGAAGAGGCCGATATCACGCCCGGCGACAGCGTCGGCATCATCGGTGCCGGCCCCATCGGCCTCCTCCTGCTCCAGGCGTTCCGCAACGCCGGCGCCGCGCCCATCGTCGTCTCCGAACTCGACGACGAGCGGCGCGAGCTGGCCGCCGACCTCGGCGCGGACGCCGTCGTCGACCCCGAGGAAGCGGACCCGGAGGAGGCAATTCCCGAGGCAGCCGGCGGGCCGGTCGACGTCGGTGCCGAGGCCATCGGACTGGTCCCGACAATCAAGCAGGCCAACGCCGTGACCGCCCCCGGCGGGTCGACGCTCATCTTCGGCGTCCCCGACCAGGAGGCGACGATGGAAATCAGTCCGTTCGACGTCTTCTTCGACGAGGTGGACTACCGCGGGTCCTTCTCGCTGACGACCGAGGACTTCGAGCGGGCGATAACGCTGCTCCGGCACGGCCGCATCGACGCCGAGACGCTCATCACCGAGCGCATCGGGCTCGACGACCTCCCGACGGCGTTCGAGCGGATGGGCAACGCCGAAGGGCTGAAGAAGGTGGTCATCCCGGGGGATGGCGAGTGAGCGCGTCCGACCTGCTCGATACCGAGTCCGGGAACGCGGTCGTGGTCGCGCTCGACCACGGTATCGGAATGGGCGCAATCGACGGGTTCGAGGACCCACAGGCCACGCTCGATGCAGTGCTCGCGGGCGAGCCGGACGGCGTGCTCGTCGGACCGTACTTCGCCGAGCGGTTCGCCGACACCCTCGCCGCGTCGTCGACGGACGTCCTCGTGACCGCCGACTTCGTCTCCCCGTCGAGTCGCCCCGGCGAGGACGTCGGTCCGTGGGTCCAGCGGCGCGCCTTCGACACCGACCGGCTGCTGGCATGTGACCCCGTCGGCGTCAAGTCGGTGCTCGCCTTCGGTCGGCAGGACAGCCAGTCCTTCGAGCGAAACGTCGACTACATCACGGACATCACCGAGTCCCTGCGGGGGACGGGCGTCCCCCACATCGTCGAGACGGTCATGTGGGGGAACCAGGTCCCCGACCGGTTCGAAACGGACGCCGAGTACGTCGCCAACGCCTGCCGTATCGGGTGGGAACTCGGCGCGGATATACTCAAAGCACCGTACACCGGCGACCGCGACTCGTTCGAACCCATCGTCGAGAACGCGCCGGTCCCGGTCATGATACTCGGCGGCCCGTCCGGCGGCTCCGTTCGGGCGATGCTTGACGACGTCGCCGGCGCGATGGCGGCCGGGGCCCGTGGTCTCGTGATGGGACGGAGCGTCTGGCAGACGGAGGACCCGGCCGCCGTCGTGGCCGCGCTCCGCCGAATCGTCCACGACCGCGAGACGCCGGAAGCCGCCTGGACGGCCTGAACGGTTTCACTTCTCCGTATTTTCGACTCGTCTCTGGAGTGTACAAAGTCGTTCTGTAGAGTAGAACGGTTTAATTTCGCCGTTCGAGCGGCGTAGTAACCCAGTCTAAATCAAAAAATAATGTATAATTCGGCGCACTGACCCGTCCCGAACCGCCGGTTGTTCTGCTCTAGTGAACAAGCTTTTCACGCCACCGGGTGTAGCGCCGGTATGGCTGACGAACCACGGTATGCGGTCGAAGCGACCCAGACCTCTGTGGCTATCCTCGAGGCGCTCGTCGACGCGGCCGGTCCGGTCGGCGTCACGGCGCTGTCGGACACGGTCGGCGTTTCGAAGAGCGTGGCACACAACCATCTCTCGACGCTGCGCGCGGCCGGATACGTGGTCAAGCGTGGAGAGAAGTACGAGCCGTCCCTTCGCCCGCTTGCCCTCGGTGAGCGAACGCGCGAGGGACTCAGTTTCTATCAGGCGGCCAAAGAGCAACTGGACAACCTCGCGGCGGCGACCGGGGAGACGGCGACGCTGCTGGTCCTCGAAGAAACGGCCGGCGTCCCGGTGTCGATAGCGGAACCAGAGGACGGCTGGTCAGTCCCGTTCCGCACGGGCGAGCGGCTGCCGCTCCACGTCAACGCCCCGGGGAAGGCACTGCTGGCATCGCTCCCGAGCGACCGCGTCGACGCGATTCTCAGCGAAACCGACCTGGTCGCGCCGACCAGCGCGACCATCGTCGACCCGGACGAACTCACCGCGGAGCTGCGTCGGGTCCGCGACGACGGTATCGCGTTCTGTAGAGGAGAACAGTACGAAGGCATCATCGGGGTCGCCGCGCCGCTCTCGGAAGTCGGCGGCGACCGCGTCGCTGCGCTGGGCGTCTGTGGCCCCGTCGAGCGCTTGAACGGGCGCTACCTCAGGGAGGACATCACCGGGCAGGTGCTCAGCACGACGAAGTCCATCCAGGTCGACCTCACGTCGAACTGACCGCTTCTGGAATAACGGACGTACTACTGTTAGCCAATCGTCACTGGACCGTCACAATGGAGCGGGAACGACTGCGTTCTCGACCCGGGTTCGCCGCCGGGAGCGGCTCGTGTCTCCGGCCATATCGACTGAGCACGTCGGCACCAAGGACGGACGGCCAGGTGTCGTCGTTCGGGTCGGTAGACGGCGACTGTTCTTTCCAGCAGAACGGACCGAGCGGTAAGGGTACACAGTTGGGCCGGGACAGCGACAACAAGCGCGCCTACCAGCACTCGGATATGGAACTCTATCCGAAAGGTTCCAGATACTCGTAAAAACGCCGAAGTATCGGCTATCTGTGAGTGAATACTCCCAGTATGAAGACAAATATCGTCGTGAATTCTGCGTCGGTATGTCTCGTCATATTGTGGTCAGATACAAGACGTCTCTACATCGAGATGAGGGTGTAGTACAACTAGATTGGACTATTGTCGACTCAGAGAGGTCCATCGGGACGTATGTTCTCTCACCAACCTACAGCAGTCCTACCCCGCAGTAACGGCAGATGGGGTCGTGAGTCTCGCCCGAACATGGTGCTTCGTGTTCGTTTAAGACAAAAAATAAATGATGGTGTGGGTTTTCGGTTAGAACACAGATGGAAAGCAAGCGCGCGTCGTTCGAGGGCGCTCTCAAGGCGTTGGGTGTGACCGTCACCGCCACGACCGAGTCCGAACTCGAAGCGGCTGTGACGGAGGCGATTACCGAGCCCGCGGTCGGGGTCGCTCTCGACGATTCGGTCGGCAGCGAGGCGGTGTCGCTCGCGGAGACGCCGGTCACAGTGGACCCGACACCGGTCGAACTCCGCGAGGCGACCACCGGCGTCACCAGCGCTCAACTCGGCGTCGGCGACTACGGCTCGCTCGTCCTGACGATGACAGAACAGGCCAGCGAACTCGTGAGCCTCTTCGTCGAACGTCACGTCGCCATCCTCCACGAGGCCGACATCCAACCGGACATGGACACCGCAATCGCCGAGCTGGATGAGCGGTTCAACGAAACCGGCGAGAGCGCCATTCTCGCGACCGGACCCAGCGCGACGGCCGACATGGGCGCGCTCGTCAAGGGTGCACACGGACCCAAGGACGTCCACGTCATCCTCGTCGAGGAGGCCGAGTGACCATGTCAAAAGCCGACGAACTCCGCGAACTGATGCGCACCGAGGGCGCCGCAATCGCCCAAAACACACAGGGCTTCAACGACGGCCGCTACGACTCCGTCGCCGACCTGGAAGACTACGAAGACCTGAAATCCCAAGCCCGCGCCATCAAAGAAGACGCCATCGCGGACCTCCCCGAACTCCTCGACCAACTGACCGAAACCGTCGAAGCCAACGGTGGGACGGTCTACATCGCCGACGACGCCGCCGACGCCAACGACTACATCCGCAACGTCGTCGCCGACCGCGACGCCGACCGCGTCGTCAAAAGCAAGTCCATGACCAGCGAGGAAATCGAGGTCAACGACGCGCTCGAAGCCGACGGCGTCGACGTCGTCGAAACCGACCTCGGCGAGTGGGTCCTCCAGGTCGCCGACGAAGCCCCCTCCCACATCGTCGCCCCCGCCATTCACAAATCCCGCGAGAGCATCGCAGAGCTGTTCAACGAGCGCTTCGACCCCGAGGAACCCCTCGAAACCGCCGAGGAACTGACCCACTTTGCCCGCGAAAAGCTCGGTGAGCAGATAATCGACGCCCAGGTCGGCATCACCGGCGCGAACTTCGTCACCGCTGACACCGGGACGATGGCCCTGGTGACCAGCGAGGGCAACGCCCGCAAGACCGTCGCCGCCACCGACACCCACGTCGCCGTCGCCGGTGTCGAGAAAATCATCCCCACCGTCGAAGACCTCCACCCGTTCGTCGAACTCATCGGCCGCTCGGGCACGGGCCAGGACATCACCTCCTACGTCTCACTGCTAACTCCGCCCGTCGACACCCCGGTCGTCGACTTCACCGACGACGAGACACCGCTCTCCGAGTTCGACAACGACCGCGAGTTCCACCTCGTGCTCATCGACAACGGCCGCCTCGACATGCGCGAAGACGACGACCTCCGCGAGACGTTGTACTGCATCCGTTGCTCGGCCTGCTCGAACTCCTGTGCCAACTTCCAGAGCGTCGGCGGCCACGCCTTCGGCGGCGAAACCTATTCCGGCGGCATCGCCACCGGCTGGGAAGCCGGCATCGAAGGCCTCGACACCGCCGCCGAGTTCAACGACCTCTGTACCGGCTGCACCCGCTGTGTGAACGCCTGCCCGGTCGGCATCGACATCCCCTGGATAAACACCGTCGTCCGCGACCGCATCAACCGTGACAAAGACACCCCCGGCGACTGGCTCGTCGACGGCCTTACGCCCGACCAAGAAGACGGCGGCGCGCCCCTCCAGAAACGCTTCTTCGGCAACTTCGAGACGATAGCGAAACTCGGCAGCGCCACCGCCCCGGTGTCGAACTGGCTCGCCGACACGAGCGTCTCGCGCCAGGCCATGGAACGCGTGCTGGGTATCGACCCACGACGCGACCTCCCGACCTTCGAGCGCGAGACGCTCGTCGAGTGGTTCGAAACGCGGGAATCACAGGTCGAAGACCCCGACCGCCGGGCGGTGCTGTACCCCGACCTCTACACGAACCACGTCCAGGTCGACCGTGGCAAAGCCGCCGTGAAGGTGCTCGAAGCGCTGGGAGTCGACGTGGTCGTGCCGCCGACGGCGTCTAGCGGCCGCGCGCCCCTGTCACAGGGAATGGTTGCGACGGCGACCGACCACGCCGAACGGGTCGTCGACGCCCTCGCCCCACATATCGACGACGGGCGAGACGTGGTCGTCGTCGAACCCAGCGACCACGCGATGTTCACGCGCGAGTACGAACGACTCCTCAACGACCGAGCGTTTACCGACCTCGCTGAGAACAGCTACGAGGTGTTCGAGTACGTCTACGGCCTGCTCGACAACGGGGCCGACGTGGGCGCTCTCTCGACCGTCGAGGGTGGCGAAATCGCCTACCACAGCCACTGCCAGCAACGAACGCTCGGCCTAGAAGCCCACACAGTCGCCGTCCTGGAAGACTGTGGCTACGACGTGACCACGTCCGACGTGGAGTGTTGCGGCATGGCCGGGAGTTTCGGCTACAAGTCCGACTACTACGAACTCAGCATGGACGTCGGCGACCGACTCCGGACGCAACTGCGCGAGGACGGCGTCGAGGAGCGACCCGTCGTCGCCAGCGGCACCTCCTGTCTCGAACAGATCGACGCGCTCCTCGAACGCCAGCCGCGCCACCCCATCGAACTGCTGGCCGAATAGAACCGGACCACCCTCGCGGGAGGTCCAATCGGACGTGCCACGGGAAGGATTTGTCGGGAAGTCACATCCGCCGGCTCGCCGGTCGGACTCCCAAACCGTATCGAAAAAGCACTAAGCCGAGCGCCGGTGAACTGGGTCGGTGTATGGCGCGAATAGCGTTCCACCTCCGTATCGAGGACGGCAGCGCGAGGCGTACCGAGAAGAGCACGAGAACGTACCCGAGGCGCTGGAGGCGGCCTACCTCGACTCCGGCGCAGGTATCGAGACGTACAGCGTCTTCGAGAAAGACGGCCACGTCTTCGGATTTCTCGACGTAGAGAACCCAGAAGTCGTCAAAGAGGTCATGGCCGAGAGCGACGCGCAAGCGGACTGGGACGAGGTGATGGCCCCTATCCTCGTCGACACGGACGACCAGTGGATGGACGAAGTGTATCGGATGGTGTGACCCAGGCTGTCAGGTAGCCGGCGTCGACCGCAATCCACTCCCCGGTCATTTTCGTTTTCGAGAAAGGGAACCTCGCCCCCACCAGGAATCCGATAATACCGGAGAGGGACCATCCACCGACTGGGTGTGACTACAGACAGAAGAATCCCTGGTAACACACTAAATACGGGCTGAGCGACGATAGAGACAGTCAGGAACCGAGTGATACCATCAGCTCGTAATCTAATTCAGATAGACAGCCATACCGCCATTCGAGAGCATCCGATATTGGCGGAAAGCTTACCACAGTAACTCAAAATCGGGTCCGGATGTCGAGACAGGGCCTAATGGCCAGTGCTATCGTAGCGCATGTAACGAACCACTGTCTCGGCGCAAGAGGTGATTCACGGGCAGCAAGTAACCAAACGATGGGAACAGTCCGCACACGAGGTGGTACGTCACTCCATAGAACTCCTCCGCAGTAACCGTGGTCTGGAAAATACTATCATAGTAGCAGACGACTGTCTCCGGTAGTAGCGGATAGGGTTCTCGCTACTACCGTATGGAATCTAGATTGTACGTGGCGTCTCGTCAACAAAAATATAACAGATGTACTCGTGTTATCCATCGCGTTTTACCAGGGCTAGCTCAGAGAATACCTGTCGGTTCGCGTTCTGAGGGTATCAAACAGCTATATAGACTCATTATTTGCTTGATATGATTGTTTTTCGGCTCGCAGGACCTAATTTTTGATTGGGATTGTAAATATACACTTTTTACATGTTTTCCACGCGTTTTATATTTATATAACGAAGTAATACGACTATATTGGACCAGTGGCGCGTCGAGACGTGATGGAGTGGCTGTCAGAGTGTCTCCAGCATCAGGCCGCCCGTCGGGAAAGACTTAGGTATCTTTATTGTGTACTTGTGGATATAAAGCACAATATTGGAGTGACAGACAGGCGGACTCGGATTATCGTGGGACTCGCAGTGGGGGTCATCGGTATGGCCACACTCGGCGGGCTCTTGGAGTTGGGGATGGTGGTTGGCACGATTCTGGCTGCAGCGGCCCTCATCCTCGTCGGGACTGGACTCGTTCGAGTGTGTCCCCTGTACCGTCTGCTGGGCATCGACACATCCCGATAGCGATGGAGCGGTTCCAGAACACCGGCCAGCCCGACTGGGACTGGTGGAGCAAGCTCTGGCCGACGCCCGGTGCGACACTTCGGAGCCTCGGCATCGGGGCTGACGAATCGGTCGCCGAAGTGGGATGCGGAAGCGGGTACTTCGCGTTGCCGGCCGCCCGTATCGTCGAGCCCGGATCGGTGTACGCGCTGGACCTCGACGAGGAACTACTCGCCGAACTGGAGCACCTCGCAGACCAGCAGGACATCGAGAACGTCGTCCCGGTTCACGGCGACGCGCGTAACCTGACCGCAGTCCTCCCGGAACGTGTCGACACACTGGTCGTAGCAAACACGTTCCACGGAATCGACGACCAGGCGGGGTTCGTCCGGAACGCCTTCCAAGTAATCGAACCCGGCGGGGAGCTGGCAATCATCAACTGGCACGAGCGGCCGCGCGAAACGACGACCGTGGAGGCAGAGCCCCGTGGGCCCCCGACGGGACGTCGAATGACGCCCGGAGACACCCAAGAGACCGTGCGTTCGGCGTCGGAGTTCGTGTTCCGTCGGCATGTTGATCTCCCACCGTATCACTACGGGCTCGTGTTCGAGCGGTAAGCCTCCCGCGTTCCTGAGAGTCTCCAGCTCCCGCTCATTGACCGTCCTGTATGGGGGTTTTCACAATCTTGGAATATTCACACAATACTAATACAGTCGAGCACCAACTACCGACTGTGAGATATCTATGACCGACATCGAACCTGACGAGACCGTCGATGCCAGAGGCGCGGCCTGTCCTGGTCCATTGATGGACCTCATCGGAAAGGTCCGGAGTGCCGAATCCGGCGACGTGGTCCGGCTCCTGAGCGACAACGACCAGTCACTCACGGACGTCCCCGAATGGACTGACGAAGCCGGCAACGAGCTGATAGCTGTCGAGGAGCGCGATGACTACAATGCGTTCTACGTGGAGAAAGCATGACCGAGCACGTCGTCATCCTCGGCGGCGGGACCGGTGGAACTGTCCTCGCGAACGACCTCGCGGACCGGCTTGAACCGGAGCTCGACACCGGTGACGTCCGCGTCACGCTAGTAAACGACGACCCCGAGCACGTCTATAAACCGGTCTGGCTGTACGTCCCGTTCGGCCAACGCGAACCGGACGATGGGCGGCGTCCGCTCGACGAGCTGGTCGCCGACGCAGTCGACCTGCAACTCGACCGCGTGTCCGACATCGACACCGAGGCCCAGCGGCTCCAGTTCGACGGGAGTGCCGGCTCGGTCGGCTACGACTACCTCGTAGTGGCGACCGGGTCGACGCTGCAGCCCGACCGGATTCCCGGTCTCCGGGAGGGCGGACACGACTACTACAGCGAGTCGGGGGCAACCGAACTGCGCGATGAACTGCTGGCGTTCACGGAGGGCGACCTGGTGTTGAGCGTCATCGGGACGCCGCACATGTGTCCGGCGGCGCCACTCGAGTTCGTGATGATGGCCGACGACTGGTTCCGCGAGCGCGGTCTCCGCGAGGAGGTCGATATCACGTACACGTACCCGATTCAGCGCGTCCACGGGAACCCCCACATCGCCGAGTGGGCGCGCCCCATCATGGAAGAACGCGATATCGAGGTGGAGACGTTCTTCAACGCCGAGTCGGTCGACCCCGAGGCGGAGACCATCACGTCGATGGAGGGGACCGAACTCGACTACGACCTCCTCGTGACGATTCCACCCCACGCCGGCACCGACCTGGTCGAGGCGGCTGGCCTCGGCGACGACGGCTGGGTCGACGTCGACAAGCACACGCTCGAAGCCGAGGCCGCCGAGAACGTCTACGCGCTCGGCGACGCCGCCGCCACCGGCGTCCCCAACGCGGGCAGCGTCGCTCACTACCAGGCCGGCGTCGTCGGGCAGCGCCTCGCCAGCGAGATTCGGGGCCGTCCGGCGACGGCAACCTACGACGGGAAGACGCTGTGCTTCATCGAGACGGGGATGGACGCGGCGTCGTTCGTCGAGTTCGACTACGAGTCGCCCCCGTCGCCCGCGCCGCCGTCGGAGAAGCTCCACTGGTCGAAGCTGGCGTACAACGAGTCCTACTGGCTCACTGCGCGAGGTCTGCTCTGACCATGTCCGAGGAACGGGTATCCGAACGGACCGAGCTCGAATCGGCAATCGAACAGAACCCCGAAGCTGTTGCCGATTTCGTGGACCGCCTCGACGCCGTCAACGAGCTACTGGCCGTGCTCTCGCTGGGCGAGAGCGCGCTCGACGACGAGATGGTCCGGGAGCTATCGGCGACGGGGGCGACGCTGGCAGAGTCCGCCGACGGGCTTGCGACCGACGAGACCGTGGCGCTGGCCGAGCGAATCGGCGAGAACGGCGACGACCTGCGTGCGGCACTCGACACGCTGCTGGCGCTCCAGCGGAGCGGCACGCTCGACGAACTGGCCGAACTCGCCGAGGTCGGGTCGCTGGCGTCCGCGGCGCTCAACGACGAGATGGTCACGTCGCTGGCCGGCACCGGAGCCGGAGTCGGCGAACTCGCACAGACGGCGTCGGACGACGACACTCGTGCTGGCATCGAAACCCTGCTAGAGGGCCTCGGTGACGCGGAGCGGAAATCGCCAGAGCAGGTCGGGGCTGTCGGCCTGCTTCGCGGGCTGCGTGACCCGGATGTCCAGTACGGGCTGGGCTATCTGCTGGCGCTTGCAGGCGCGGTCGGTCGGGAACGGACCGACGGTCGGTCCCAGTAACGGCCAACCGCTGGCCCGTCTCCCGTGGCGATATGTCTCCCACCAGTCGAATTTCTCACAGTCACAATATAGTCTTGTTCAATATGCACAAGTCTATTAAACCCTCAGCGCGTAGAGTGTACAATGGCAATCGAGATACCGGAGACAGGGAGTGTGATTTCGCTTGGCGACGATGATATCGAATCGGTCGTCGGGGACACCGGCCTCACCCTCGTAGAGTTCTTTACGGAGTGGTGTGGCACGTGCCAGCGAATGAAGCCGACGCTCGAAACGCTCGCAGTAGACACGGATGCGACAGTCGTGACGGTCGACATCGAATCGCACCTCGAAACCGCGATCAAGTTCGGTGCCCAGAGCACGCCCACGTTCGTTCTGTTCGCTGACGGCCAGCCGGTGAAACAGCTCCGGGGCGGCCAAACCGAGCAGTCACTCCGCGAACTGATAGCTACGTACAGTGACTAACGCCCGGATGACGAGCGGTTCCACCCACCAGACTTCGCGCTGACACGCCGGACGCCACAGTGGGCGCGTGTACTGTTGTGGCGCAGACAAGTACGATGTTCTTGCCGAGCGGGGCAGTCCCCGGCTCGCGGCCGTTTGAGGCTAGTCCTGTCTCCCGTAGAGAATCTGGAGTGCTTCGCGCAGGTGGTAGAGAACCTCGTCGTCCTCCGCGTGCTCGTAGGCTTCCCGGAGGTGTCGCTCGATGGGCTGGTCGGCCTTCGCCTGGCCACGTTCCGAGTGCATATTTATTCACACGTCTAACATTTAATGAAGCTATTGATTCCTGCACATTACGTGTGAAAACGGCGTTCCGAGTGGGTGGCCGAAACGAGTCGCCGGCGTGTGTGGCGACGTGTCGTCCTCAGCAAGAAGATGCCAGGTAGTTAGAAAACCAGATAGCACGTGATATGGCGGGACGTGCCGCGACGACGGACGGACGGAACGTGCCACCATCCCGTCGAGTCGTGACTGAATACCGTACGTGCGGAAGACCAGCGACTCACGGGGCCACAAATCAGTGGCAAAAGCTAACAAAGAGAGACAAAGACGACTCACAGTGTTCCGTTTACGCCTCAGTGGAGGGGAAATGGATTCAAATATTAGGTATACGGTGTGTTTTTCGTGATGAGCGAACCCGGATTTGGCCCAAAAGCGTATATCTGAAGGAAATACGGGGCGTCCCTGGTATATTCCGGGACCATCCCCGTCCGGCGTCACCGGACTCGGACCGGTCAGTGGCGGCGGCCGTCGTCGGTCGTCCGCTATCGTCACGAGCGCCGAGTGGCCGGGCCCCTGGAATCAGTTGCGTGTGGTATCGCGCATGTACGCGTCGAGTTGCTCCGCAAGCAGCCGTGCGAACGCCTCGTCGTTGATGTCGGCCTCGGACTCGATGAGTTCGACCGACTCGTCGACGTTGGCACGGAGCGCGTCGAACAGCGCCGCGTCGGCCTCGGGGTCGTCGAACGCCGCACCGTCTTCGTCGAGCATCGAGACGCTGCCCAGCGGAAGCGCGAGCGCCGTCGGCCCGGTCGCGTCGTTGAGCTTCGCCGCGATAATCCGCCCGAGTTCGGCGTTCTCCTCGGGCGTCGTCCGCATCAGCGTCACCTGGGGGTTGTGAACGTGGAATGTCCGGCCCTCGAACTCGTCCGGCACGGAATCGCGCGGGCCGAAGTTGACCATGTCGAGCGCGCCGGGGGCGACGACCTGCGGGACCCCCATCTCGGCTGCGGCGTCGAGTCGGTCAGGACCGGCAGAGAGGACTCCGCCGACGAGTTCGTCCGCCCACTCCGTCGTCGTCACGTCGAGGACGCCGTCGATGACGCCCTCGCGAATCAGGTTCTCCATCGCTCGGCCGCCGGTCCCGGTCGCGTGGAAGACGATGGTCTCGTACCCACGGTCCTCCAGCACCTCCCGTGCCGCCTGGACGCACGGGGTGGTGACGCCGAACATCGTGAGGCCGATTGTCGGCTTGTCCGACAGCTCCACGCCGGGGTCGTTGGCGACCATGCCCACCATCGCCAGCGCCGCGTTGGCGATGACCGTCCGCGAGAGCTGGTTCAGCCCCTCGATGTCGGCGACGGAGTACAGCATCGCGATGTCGGTGGCCCCGACGTAGGGCTCGGTGTCGCCCGAGGCCATCGTCGAGACCATGAGTTTCGGGACGCCCACGGGCAGGGCACGCATCGCGCTCGTGGCGATAGACGTGTTCCCCGACCCGCCGAGGCCGAGGATACCATCGAGGGTGCCCGCCTCGTGGAGCCGCGACGCGATGGCCGCCGCGCCGTCGCCCATGACCTCCATCGCCACGCCACGGTCCCCGTCCTCGCGGAGCGAGTCGAGCGACGACCCCCCGGCCTCCGCGACCTCCGCCGCGGTGGTGTCCGGATCGATTTCCGGGTCGCCCATCACGCCCACGTCCATCACGTGGACGTCGACGCCCTGGGCCTCCATGACGTCGCGTGCGAAGCCGATTTCCTCGCCTTTCGTATCGAGCGTGCCGACGATGACGACGCTCATCGCGGCCACCCCGCTCGTGTCGGTCGGCTCATGAGACGGTGATGTCCTTGAACTCGCGTGCCTGCTTCTCGATTGCGTCCTCGGTGGCGAGGCGCTCGATGCTGGACGCGCCGAAGAAGCCGACGACGCCCTCGGTGTTGTCGAGGACGTACTGGGCGTCCTCGGGCCAGGCGATGGGGCCGCCGTGGCAGATGACCATCACGTCGTCGTCGACGCTCTTGGCGGCGTCATGGTGGGCCTGCACGCGCTCGGCGGCCTCGTCCAGGCTCAGGGCGGTCTCCGCCCCGATGTCGCCCGAGGTGGTCAGGCCCATGTGCGAGACGACGACGTCGGCACCCGCCTCGGTCATCTCGCGGGCCTGGGCCTCGTTGAAGACGTACGGACAGGTGAGCATCCCCTGGTCGCTGGCCTCCCGAATCATCTCGACCTCCTTGTCGTAGCCCATCCCGGTCTCTTCGAGGTTCTTCCGGAAGGAACTGTCCTCGTCGATGAGGCCGACCGTGGGGAAGTTCTGGACGCCCGAGAATCCGCGACGCCGGAGGTCCTCGATAAAGACGTCCATCTCGCGGAACGGGTCGGTGCCGTTGACGCCCGCCAGGACCGGTGTGTCCTCGACGACCGGCAGGACCTCCTGGCCCATCTCCAGGACGATTTCGTTGGCGTCGCCGTACGAGAGCAAGCCCGCCAGCGACCCGCGGCCGTTCATCCGGTACCGCCCCGAGTTGTAGATGATGAGCAGGTCGACGCCGCCGCGTTCCGCGAACTTCGCCGAGATTCCCGTCCCCGCTCCCGCCCCGATGACCGGTTCGTCGTTCTGTACAGTCGACTCTAACCGCTCTAGAGACTCGGTTCGTGCGAACTCCATGGTACGTTGAAACAAACGACAGAAGCCCTAATCAAGATTGGGGTTCGGACCCGGACCGCCGGTGCGAGTCGCCCGCTCAGCCCCGCCTTTCGGTCCCGGACTCCAGTCCCGCGTTCCGGTCCCGACCGTCCACCCAACCACAATATTTAATATATCTTGCTGTTCGGTACCATACGCTATGGTAGCAGACCAGCGATTCGTCCAGCCAGACGACGTCGAGACGATACAGCTAGACTGGGGGACCCTGAAGTGGATGAACGCCCCCGACGTCACCGGCTCCGAAGGGTTCAGCGCCGGCATCGTACTCCTCGAACCGGGGAAGGGACACGAGCGACACACACATCCGGATAGCGAGGAGATACTCTACTTCCTCAGCGGCGAGGGCGAACAGACCGTCGCCGACGAGGAGCGGACCGTCAGCGCGGGCGAGATGGTCTACATCCCGGCGGGCGTCGAACACAGCACGATGAACACGTCGTGGGAGCCGCTCCGGTTCATCGCCGCCTACTGTCCCCCCGGCCCGGAAGCCGAGATACGGGACCTCGACGAGGCGACGGTGTACCCACCCGGTGAGGTCCCCGAGGCGTAGACCGGGCGCTACTCGAGGGCGTACACTGTCGCGTCGGTCCCGCCGAAGTACAGCCGCCCGTCGAGGAGCGCCGGACTGGAGCCGACGCCCCGGGCCCCGACCTCGAAGAACCACTCCTCCTCGCCGCCGGTCGTCAGCGCGTGCACCCCCACGTCGTCGCCGTCGGTCTGCCTGTGACTCCCGACGTAGAGGCGCTCCCCCGTCACGGCCGGGCTGCTGCCGACCTCCAGGGCCGGCGTTTCGAAGGCCCACTCCTCGGTCCCGTCCGTGCGGTCGAACCGGAATATCTTCGCGTAGTTCGTCGTGGGGTCGTCGAGCGTGTTGTACGGCGTGTGGCCGACGTACACCGCGCCTTCGTCGACCGCGACGGACCCCGAGATGTACCGCCCGGCCGTGTCCGCGAGCCACTCCTGGTCCCCCGTCGCCGCGTCGACGGCGTGGACGTTCCCGTTCCAGTCGGTGATGTACACTGTCCCGTACGCGACGGCCGGGCTCGACCATATCATGTCCCGGGTCTCGTAGGTCCACGTCACGTCGCCCGTCATCGGGTCCAGTGCGTAGAGGACGCCGTCCGACGCGCCGATGTACACGGACTCGTCGGTGATGGCCGGGCTGCTCACGACCTCGGTGCCGACCTCGTGGCGCCACTCCGTCTCCCCCGTCGCCGCGTCGAGCGAGTATATCCAGCCGTTCTCTGGAACGTCGTTCTCGTCGGCGTACCACGCACACGCGAGATTGTGGCAGCCGACGCCGACGACGACCGAACCGTCCCACACCGTCGGACTCCCCCGAATCAGGCCGCCGAACGCCCGGGACCACCGCTCCTGCCCGCCGGCCGCGTCGACGGCGTAGAGGTGCTTGTCGTAGGACCCGACGTAGACGGTCCCGTCGCTGTAGGCCGGCGTCGCCTCGATGCGGTGCTGTGTCGGGAAGGCCCACTGCTCGGTCCCCGTCGCGGCGTCGAGCGCGTACAGCGAGTTGTCCGCACTGCCGATGTAGACGGTCCCGTCCGCCACGACCGGGCTCCCCCAGAACGGGCCGTCGGCCTCGTGGGTCCAGCGGACCGACGGACTCGCCCCGAGCGACGAGGCGCCGCCGGTGTAACCGGTGTTGTACCGGCCGCCCCGGAACGTCGGCCACGACGTTCTCGGTTCGGTGACCGGGTGCTCGGCGGGGACGGTACCCGGGCTCTGACATCCGGCGGCGACGGTGACTGCGGCTGTCGAGAGCGAGGCCAGGAACTGCCGTCGGTTGCTGTTCGCCATCTATCCGAAGTATAGACGCTGAGAAAATAATGCTGTCGGCTGTCCCCGTCCGCGGGCCCCGAAGTCAGACGACGAGGTACTCGTCGAGGTCCTCGTTTTCGAGCTGGTCGACCGTCCCCTCGTAGACGATGTCGCCCTGGTCGAGGACGTAGCCGCGGTCGGCGACACGGAGCGCCTCGCGGACGTTCTGCTCGATGAGCAGCACCGTCAGGCCCCGCTCGGCGATTTCGTCGATGGAGTCGCCGACCGTCCGGACTATCTGTGGGGCCAGCCCCTCGGTCGGCTCGTCCAGGAGCAGTAGCTCCAGGTCCGGCAACCGGAGCGTGCGGGCAATCGACAGCATCTGCTGTTCGCCACCCGAGAGCGTGCCGGCCTCCTGCTCCCGGCGCTCCTCTAGTCGGGGGAACAGGTCGTAGAGTTCCCCGAGCGTCATCGTGCTGTCGTCGCCACCGAGTCCGCGGCGGCGGATGGTGTTCCACCAGCCACGCGTAATCTTGGACATCTGGAGGTTCTCCTCGACGGTGAGTTCGGTGAACAGGCGACGGCCCTCGGGGACGACGCCGATGCCGCCCATCGCAACGTCGTCGGCGGGCCAGTCCGTGATGTCCGTCCCGTCGAAGCGGACGGTGCCCGAGCGGACCGCCGGCGGTTCGGTCCCGGCGATGCTCCGGACGGTCGTCGTCTTGCCGGCACCGTTCCGTCCGAGCAGCGTGACGATTTCGCCCCGTTCGATGCTGAACGAGACGCCTCGCAGGATGTGGCTCGGGCCGTAGTAGGCGTGAACGTCGTCGAGGCGCAGCAGGCTCACGCCTCCTCACCCCCGCCGAGGTAGGCCTCGCGGACGGCCGGGTGCTCCCTGATTTCCTCCGGCGTCCCGCGGGCGATGAGCGACCCCTGGTGGAGCGTGAAGATGCGGTCGGAGACGTCGAAGACGATGTCCATGTCGTGTTCGACGAGGAATATCGTCATCCCCCACTCCGTCAGGAGGTCGCCGACGAGGTCCACCGTCATCTCGGTCTCCGCCGGGGACATCCCGGCCGTCGGCTCGTCCATGAACAGCAGGTCGGGGTCGGTCGCGAGCCCGATAGCGACTTCGAGCCGTCGCTTGTCGCCGTACGGGAGCGACTGGGCGTCCATGCCGGCCTTCGAATCGAGCCCGATGGTCTCCAATATGTCGTCGGTCTGTGCCTGCACTTCCTCGAAGGAGTCCCGGCGACGCAGGAAGTTTATCCGGAACGAGCCGTGTTCCGCCGCGAACGACGCGACCTGGATGTTCTCACGGACCGTGAGCTCCGGCAGAATCGACGCGGTCTGGAACGACCGGCCGACCCCGAGCTGTGCGATTTCGAAGGGTTCCATCCCGACGAGGTCGGTCCCGGCGTAGTAGACGTCCCCTCGCGTCGGCGACAGCTGCCCCGTTATCGTGTTGATGAGCGTCGACTTCCCAGCGCCGTTGGGGCCGATGAGCGACACCAGTTCGCCCTCCTCGACGGACATCGTCACGTCGTCGAGCGCCGTGAGGCCGCCGAACTCCTTGGTCAGCCCTTTGGTTTCGAGCAGCGCCATCACCGCTCACCCCCGGGGACCAGGTCGGAGAGTCGCCGTCGCGTCTTCGCCACCAGTTCCTTCGGGTCCCGGAGCGCCCGGACGAAGTCGGTGAGCATCCCCCAGATGCCGTCGGGATAGACCCACACGACCGCGGTAAAGGACAGCGCCAGCAGGAGCAGCCAGTAGTTCCCGAGCGTGGGGAACCCGTTGACGATGCCCTTGAAGTAGAAGAAGACGAACGTCCCGATGACGGGTCCGGCGAGCGTTCCCAGCCCGCCCAGGACCGTCATCACGACGATGTCGCCGCTGACCGACCAGTAGAGGCGCTCGACGCCGGCGAACTGGGTGTTGACGGCCATCAGGCCCCCGGCGAGGCCCACGATGGCCGCCGAGAGGAGGAACGCCGCGAACTTGTAGCGCCAGACGTCGAGGCCGACGAACGCCGTCCGCGTCTCGTTTTCCCGGATAGACTTGAATATCAGCCCGTAGGGCGACTTGCGGATGCGCGTGATGAGCGCGACGACGGCGACGAAGAAGACCCCGATGAAGATGTAGAGGTTGTTCACCACGAGCATCCCGAGGAGGCCGCCGTACTCGTGCTCCAGGTCGACGATGCCCAAGAGCGGCATGCGTGGGATGTCGAGCCCGTTGATGCCCTGGGTTATTTCGACCAGCGGCTCCCGGGAGAGGAAGTAGAGGAACTGGGCGATAGCGAGCGCGACGATGGAGAAGTACACGGTGTGGAGACGCAGCAGTATCAGCGCCGCCACCACGCCGAGCGCGACCGCGGCGAGAACCCCCACGAGCACGACCAAGAGCGGCTCGTTGTAGACGTGAATCGCGAACAGGGCCGCGGCGTAGCTCGCCGTGCCGAAGAACATCGCGTGGCCGAAGGAGAGGAGCCCGGTCTGGCCGAGGAGGAGGTTGAAGCCGAGAGCGAAGATGGACCAGATGAGGATGGTCATCGCCAGGCCGTGATAGCCCCTGAAGATGTCCGAGACGACAGGTGCGCGACCGAACGCGTAAGAAAACAGGAGGACGAACAGGACCGACGAGAGGACGACGAACCGCTCGGTGTGTTTGATGCGGTTCCACGTCTCCCAGCTGAGCAGCGTCGAGTCGCCGGCGACGCTGTTGCGAATCGTGTCGATACTCATTGGCCGACCTCCGTCGACGGGTAGATACCGTTCGGCCTGAGCGACAGGACGACGATGGCGAGCAGGTAGATGCTAGCGCGGGTCATGCTCGGGACGAGTTCGGTGGCCGTCGCGAAGAAGAGGCCGGCCAGGAGCGCGCCGACCACGGTCCCCCTGAGGCTGCCGACGCCGCCCATGATGACGATGACCAGCGACGGGATGATTATCTCCATGCCGATGCCGGAGGTGACGTTGAACAGCGACCCCCCGAGGACGCCGGCCAGACCCGCGTACGCGGACCCGACGGCGAATATCAGCAGGAACGGCCGGCCGACCCGGATGCCGAGCATCTGGGCCATCTCCGAGTCCTCGGTCCCGGCACGCACGGCCAGGCCGTACTCGGTATACTTGAAGAACGCGAAGATAGCCAGGATGAACAGGACCGTGAGCGCGACGACGAGCACGCGTATCGTCGACGCCGCGCTCATGCCGGGTGGCGTGCCGATGGCGGGAAGGGATATCGCGCCGGTGAGCCACTCGGGACGGGGGTAGATGGTCCCCGTCCGACCGAAGATGATGGCGACGAACTCCTGGGCCGCGATGAGGATGCCGAAGGTCACCAGCAGCTGGTCGAGCAGGTCGCGCTCGTAGAACGGCTTGGCGATGAACCGCTCCATGACGATACCGAGGACGAAGACGATGACCGGGGTCAGTAGCAGCGCCGGGATGAATCCCCAGCCGAGTCCGACCTGGCCCGCATCGCTCAACAGTCCGCCGTACTGGTTGGTCGACGCGATGAGCAGACCGATGTACGCACCGGCGAGGTACAGCACGCCGTGAGCCATGTTCACGTATTTGAGCGACCCGAACACGATAGAGAGCCCGACCGCGACGAGCAGGTACAGGGACGCGACGCTCAAGGCGATGAAC
Source organism: Haloarcula sp. DT43 (assembly GCF_037078405.1). NCBI lineage: Archaea > Methanobacteriati > Methanobacteriota > Halobacteria > Halobacteriales > Haloarculaceae > Haloarcula > Haloarcula brevis. The sequence goes on from NZ_JAYMGZ010000003.1 coordinate 112,129, forward strand.
AGGAAGCCGACGATGCCGTCGATACTCATGTTTGCCACTCCGGTACAAGTGTGCGTGTTCGTCTCATGTGTGCGGTTAGTATTGCAACCATCAGGTATGTTAACGTTGTGCTTTGATGAACGACGGGGGCGGAACCACGTCGGGTCGGAGCGCCGTCGGTTGCCGGCGAGCCACCGCAGTCGGGGCTGGACGGCGGCCCGGCGTCCGGTCGTCGGCGCGGTCCGTCGCTGGCCGTTCGTTACTCGTCGCCGTAGGGGTTGTCGCCCATCGCGCAGTTCGACGCCGGGAACGAGCTACACTCGTAGACGAGCGGGTCGGTCGTCTCGACGATTTCCGTCCGGATGCCGAGTTCCTCGGCGCGGTCGTCGCTGACGCCCTGGACGAGGTACCACGGCCGCTCGACCTGGTGGTCGCAGACCCGGAACGCCGAATCGCCCCACGCGAGGCTCCAATCGAACTCTTCGAGCGTTCTGACGACGGTGGGCGGGTGGAACGTGCCGGCCTCCTCGACCGCGGCCGCGTAGACCATCATCGACTCGTAGGTGTGCATCGAACTCTGGTTGGGCGTCTCGTCGTACTCCTGTCGGTACGACTCGACGAACACCTGGCTGGGCTCGTTGTCCGCGTTGGGATTCCACGGCTCCATCCCGAGGACGCCCTCCGCGTCCGCGCCGAGCGGGTCGAGCGTGAACGCGCTGACGTGTGGAATGATGACGTCGACGTCGTCGGTCAGGCCGGCGTCGCGCAACTGTGCGAGGCCGCTGGCGGCGAAGTTGCCGAAGCTGGAGAAGTACAGCGTGTCGGCCCCGGAGTCTTCGAGGGCCTGTATCTGGGAGCTGTGGTCGGTCTCGCCCTCCGCGATGGCGGCGCCGCCGGCGTCCTCCCACGGCCCCTGTTCGGTGAGGTACTTGCGGGCGGCGTCGCGGTTCGACTGCCCGTAGGAGTAGTCCATGTAGATGTGGAACAGCGACCGGTCCTCGCCGAGCACGGACGGGGCGGCCTCGCCCATCGCCATCCCGATTATCTCCGCGTGGAACGTCGGGTGGAAGTAGTACCGCGAGCAGTTCTCGCCGGAGATGCCCGCCGAAGTGGAGTTGCCCCCCATGAACGGCACTTTCTCGCGCTGGGCGACGTTCTGCATCGCCATCGTCACCGTACTGGACATGCCGCCCGTCCAGAACTGGATGTTGTCCCGCTGAATCATCCGGTCGATGTTGTCCTGTGCCGTGTCAGCACTTCCCGCGGTGTCGGCCTTCGTCGGTTCGACCTGGTAGCCCATGATGCCGCCGCCGTTCAGCCGGTCCCAGTAGTCGACGAGGCCCCCGCCGTCGTTGAGGTGTGTGACCGCCAGGTCGAACCCCTTCTCCTGGTCCTGCCCGTCGGGACCTAGCGCCCCGGAAGTCGGCCCATTGAACCCGATGGAGACCGTATCGCCCTCGGGCGGGAAGTTCCCGATAGCGGCGTACTGTGTCCCGCCGTCGCCGCCGCTGCTGTCCCCGTTCCCGGTGCTGCCACCACCGCCACCGCCGTCGCTGCCCCCGTCACCACCCGAACAGCCGGCGAGGCCGGCGGCGATGCCAGCGGTGCCGATTGCTTTCAGATAGCTTCGCCTGGACCCGTCCACCGCGTCTTCGTCTCTGGTCATAGTTGAAACGTCCATGATAGAATGGTATAACAATCTATTTAAAACTTCTGCTATATTAATGATGTTAGATACGTTCCGAACGCGAAGCACTGCGTGCCGCGGCTGAGTTGCATGAGAGTTATCCACAAACAATCATTTTGTTTTCGCGTCTGTCCCGCGGAAGCGTCGCCCCGACCGCGACCCGAGCGTTCGGCGAAGGTGTTCGCATAATGTGAATGTGGTCGGTTCGGGCCGATGGGTTCCGCGTCGGATGCCTGGCGCTGTGACCGCACGGTTCCAGGCGAGGCCGACCTTCGTCGACTGGGACGGACAGGGGCGTCGGAGCGAGGCCGGTTCGCCGAGACTAACACGCGTACAGACGTTATTTTCACCGGTGAAGGGCAGTGATATCCTGGTCAGCCGGCTACGACCGGAGCCGGGATTCCAGTGTGTCTACGGCCCCGAGTAGTTGCTCGCCCAGTTCGTTGTCGATGCGAGTCCTGTCTATCCGGTATTTCGGCCCGCCCACGCTCAGGCCGCCGAGGACCGTCCCGTCGTCGCGGTGGACGGCCGCCCCGACGGCGACGAGCCCGGGCGCGAACTCCTCGTCGACGACGCCGTACCCGCGCTCGGCGGTCGCCGCCAGTTCGTCGAACAGCCGCTCCCGGTCCGTGATTGTGGCCTCGGACTCCCGTGGCAGCCCCCACTTGTCGAGTACCCGCTCGACGCGGGGCCGGTCGAGTTCCGACAGGATGGCCTTGCCGGCGGCGGTGTTGTGGAGGTAGTACTCCGACCGGTAGTCGGCCTCCTCCTCCGCGGTCGCCGTGTTGCCAGACGTCCCGTGGAACATCAACAGCCGGCCGTGCTCGAAGATGGTGAAGTTGGCCTCCTCACCGGTCGTCTCCGCCAGGTCTTCGAGAACGGAACTGACGCGGTCGCGGTTGGGGTACCGCGCTCGGACTCTGTCCCCCAGCAGCGCCACCCTGAAGCTCACCCGGTAGACCCCATCTGTCTTCACCAGATACCGGCTGTCACGGAGCGTGTCGAGGTGGCTGAGAATCGAACTCTTCGGACTGTCGACCAGCCCGTCGAGTTCCGCCAGCGTGAGCCCGTCGTGTTCCAGGACCAGCGTGAGAATCCGCAGCGACGTCCGGGTCGTCTTGAGGGTTCGGCGTTCGGTATTCTCTATCATACGACAGTGGTGCCACGCCGGTCGCATAACTGTTTTCATAATGCGAACGCCACCGCTCCGAGCGCAGTTTATTCGCATTATGTGAATTTCGGGTGCAAGTACTGCCAGTAATCAGCCGTCGAGCGGGGACGACCCTGGGCCGCGACTCGCCGGAATGGTAACTTCAGTGACTGTTGTGTCCGGTCCGGTCGGACGCGTGCGTCAGCCGGACACGGGCGAGTGACTGTCCGACGGGAGAGCGTCGGATACGGGAGGCAGACCACACGAAGGTTTTTATCCGGCGTCCGTGTGAGTTGTCCACAGGAACATGGGTAGTCCACGAGACAGACCGTCGGCGTCGCTTGACGAGGCGCAGTGGCCGGAACTGGTGTCGAGCGTGCAGCGGCTGACCGGCATCGGCGTGTGGTCCCACGACGTGGCGACCGATGAGACGTGGTGGAGCCGACAGGCCAAGGAAGTCCACGGTATCGACCCGGACCGTCAGCTCTCGTTTGCCGACCTCGTGGCCCAGTACACTGACAGCGACGAGGCGGAAGTGCTCCGCCGATTCGCCGAGGCGACGTCCGAGACAGAACCGTTCACCGTCGACGTGGCACTCACCGGCGCGGGCACGACCGAGCGGTCGATAAAGATGCACTGTGAACCGCGTCGAACGGCGGCGGGTGACCTGTGGTTGTACGGGACCGTCGAGGACATCACCGACGTGAAGCGGCGCGAACAGCGCATCGAGGTGCTCCGGAAGACGAGCCAGGAACTCCGGGCCGTGAGTTCCCGGCAGGACGTGGCGGAAATCATCGCCGACGCCGCGAAGAACATCCTCGGGCTGGTCAACACGACGGTTCGGCTGGTCGACACCGACGCCGAACTGCTGCGAACCGTCGTCGCCACCGAGGAGTGCGTCGAGCGTGCCGGGGACCGACCGGATTACTCGGTGGACGAGGAGACCCCAGCCGCCCGGACGTTCCGGACGGGCGAACCGGAGCTTCACGCGGACCACGACCTGACCGCGGACGACCACAACCGCGGCGACCTGCAGTCGGGCCTGTACGTCCCTATCGGCGAGCACGGCGTCCTCAGCGCCGGCGACGTCGTCGTCGACGCGTTCGCGGAACACGACCTCGAAGCCGCCGGCCTGCTGGGCCAGCTCGGAGCGGAGGCCATCACGCGCATCGGCTGGGTCAAGCGGTCGCGGGCGGTGTGAGGCGGCGGAGCGCGCGTCGGACCACGGGCGTAGAATATCGAGGTACTTGCTCGCCAGAGAGGTATCTAAAAAGAATTTTTGAGTGTAGATAGGAGGATTTAGATGTGGATAGTACATCCTGAAACCATATTTCGGATTTTGATTCGCGTCCACCGATTGCGCTCAGTTCTAGGACCGGTTCCGGTCCTATCTCGACTCGGTCTGGCGGGACCGCAGTGGCGAATGCACCGTCCAGCACCCGCGTCGGGACCCGACGGTCGGAAACTCCGTCGGAGCCGCCGGCTCACAGCAGGAACTCGAACACCGGATAGGACGCGGCGACCGACAGCGACGGCGTCAGGACCCAGAGGACGACGATTCGCTTGGCCGCCCGCGGGTCGAAGAGGCTCCGCTCGTCCAAGTCCGCCGGCCCCTCCGCGCCGATGTCCGGCACGTCCGGCACCTCGTTGGGCCTGTCCATCGGCTCCCGCTCCCGGGCGATGTCCCCGATTGTCGGGCTCGCTGGGGCCTCTTCGACGCGGGAGGTGACCAGCGCGCCCGTCGAGACCTCAACATCGGGCCGCTCGGGCGCGGGCGTCGCCAGTTCCACCAGCGTGGCCGCCCGGCTCGCCCGCCCCCAGCCGAGCCCGATAATCGTCGACGTCGTGCTCACGGCCAGGCTCGCGGGTATCCCGAAATACGAGAGCACCGTGATGACCGTCCCCCCGACGACGGAGACAATCAGCGACGCGAGAATCGGGAGTTCCGTGATGTCGTCCCCGACCGTCTCCAGGGTCCGCCGGGCGATGGTGAAACTGCCGACCCCGAAGGCGAACACCGCGAGCAGGACGCCCTGGTCGACGGTGAGCGACCCGCCCTCGCCGACGAGCGGGGCCACGGCGTTCGCCGCGTTCGACGCCCCAGCGGAGAACGCCATGTAACACGCGATGACGATGACCGACAGCGAGCCGGCGATGTCCCGCGGGGAGGCGTTGGAATTGAACCGGGGCCGGGGAACCGTCCCCGACCGGTCGAGCTGGACGAGATGGAGGTCGAACTTCGTGAACGCGACGTAGCGGTCGAGGTACGGGTAGATGTAGCGGCCGACCACGCCCCCGATGGTCAGGCTCAAAAGCGGCGCGACTATCCACGCCGAGACGATAGTGAACATGAGCGCCTCGTTGAGCGTGCCCGACGCCAGCCCGAGCCCGACGATAGCGCCGACGGCCGTCATCGATGTCGAGGCCGGCACGCCGTAGAGGTTCGAAATCAGTAGCGACGCGCCGGTGAAAAACAGGACGGCGACGCTCGCCAGGGGCGTGAACTGGGCCGCGGGCACGATGTTGCTGCTCATCGTCGCGATGACGTTCCGGCCGACGGTCCACGCGCCGAGGAAGGCGAAGCCGACGAACAGGATTCCCGCCGTCGTCTTCCGGACGAGGCGGGACCCGACCGCCGGGCCGAACGCCACGCCCGTCGACGACCCACCGATGTTGAACCCGACGAACACGGCGACGACGACACCAGCGAGGAGGAGTAGTGACACCATCGTGCTGTTCCCAGGTCACAATGGCCCGACTGTCGTATATAATTCCCAGCATATCTATCCGGGCCGACAGGTGCGAGGCCGTGCCCGTCTCGGTAGCGGCGAACCGTAGAAGTGACAGGCGCTAGGCTAGACGGCCGCTCGACGGTCGAGCAGAGCGTGTACCTACGCCCGCTCGACGTCGAAGCCCTCGTACGAGAGTTCGGCGAGGTAGAGGCGGCCGTCGTAGCGCACTATCCAGATGCCACGGTACTCGTTTTTCTCGACGGCCTCGTGGCGGTGGAACCGCTCTAGCACCGACCGGAACCCCTCGTCGGAGTCGCTGTCGGCGTAGTAGGTGTCGTTGATGGCTTCGGTGACGACCGACCGCTCGGCGTCCGAGAGGTCCGAGAGGGCGAACGCGTACTCGGAGCGGAGGTGTCCGGCGTAGGCGTCGGTGCTGCTGGCGACGACGGTCGCGGTATACCGGCGGGTCAACACGGTGGTCGGCTCGGTGTCTTTGACCGTGACGGGGTAGGTTTCCCCCTCGTAGCGGACCGCCTCGGTGTCGTTGTCGAGCAGGACGGACTCCTCGCGTTCGGACGCGTTGTAGGTCGCGTCGAAGTGATAATCGGAGCCCGGCCGGGTCGTGACCGGAACGGGGGGCAACACCGTGTCCAACATCGCCCGGTCGCGGGCCGAGAGGTCCCCGTAGGCGACGGTCGCACTGTCCTGGGCGGTCCCGTTGTAGTCGATACCGAGCCTGTATGCGGTCCCGGGCTGGCGGTCGACCACCGACCACGAGACGTTGTAGTATCGCCCCTCGGACCGGAACGGCAGCCCGGCTTCGACGGGCGGCTCCTGGCTCCGGGCCGTCGCCGAGCCGTTTTCGATGGCCGCGCGAACGACCGCTCCGGTGTCGCCCGGGCCCTCGTCTCGGTCGGGCACCGGCCGGCTCGCCTCTTCGGCGACTGTGTCGTCGGTGGCCGATTCAAGCGCCAGTGACCCCGCGGCCGAACACCCGGCCAGCAGGGCGAGCACGAGCAGACCCCCGGCCGCGAGGGCGCGTCGTCGGTTCATACCGGTCGGTGAACGGGGACCACGAAGTGGCTTCCGTAGAGTAAAGAGCGGATTTGACCGTCACCGAGCCACAAACGGCGGTGCCGACCGGCGGGGCGGCCCTCGACGGGACAAAGCACTGAAATGGTGCTCCCCCGAACTGGCAGGTGATGGAGCGACCAGGGAAAACACAGCTCCTGAAACTGGGGGGCCTCACGGTCGCACTGGTACTGGTACTCGCCGGCCTCCCGTTTCTCAGCCGGAACGGGTACATCAGCGGGTCGACGGCCCTCGCGGTCTTCGGTGGGCTGACAGTCGTTGCAGGGGTCTGGAAGGTCCGCTCGCCGGAGAAACACGACACCGTCCTGGGAAACGAGGAGGCCCACGCCGAGTCGACGGTCCGGTGGCGGCGGTTCGACGAACGCCTCGGCGGGGTCGCCATGGTCGGTGTCGGGCTCGTGTTCATCTTTCTCGGGCTCACGTGAGTTCCCACCGACTGTGGCCCCGTACTGGCGACAGAGCGCCGGCAGAGTGACAGTCGTCCACCACTTCGGCGCGTGACTGACCGCGACGCCGCAAGGTGACTGCGTGTCGTCGACCGTCCGCAAGGCAGTCCAGTAAGTCGCTACGGTGGCGGCGGCCAAATTCGTCGTGACGCCACAGATACTGAACCGTGTAGCGGAGGACCCGCCAGCCCCGAACGGAACAGTCTCGTCCGTCGACAGTTTATTGCCGGCGGCTTCCAAACTCGGGCGTATGTCGCCCTCCAGTGAACTCACCGAGCGAGAAGTCCGGTCGATTGTCCGGGAGGAAATCGCTGGGACGGCCCGCTCGCTGTTGGGAACGGTCGTCTGGACGGTCCTCTCCCTCTTCGCGGTCCTGGTCGGTCTCCAGTTGGTCCAACTGGCGCTGTACACGGCGTCGGTCGCCGTGGCAATCGGGTTCGCACTCGTCGGGACAGTCGTGCTCGGTGCGAGCCTCTACCTGCTCTATCTCCTGCACTGGGGCTAGAGTCGTGCGGGAGAGCCGGTCGCGTCCGTCGGGGAGGCCGAATCCAGGTACTGCAGCAGGAGACGCACAGGTATTTATGCGCGACGACAAGAACGGGAGCGTGTATGCTGCCCTCCGAAACTGCCGCCCAGCCACGTCCACGGGGAAACGTACAGCCGACCGGTCCGCCGTGTTCGCTACGTCGCCGGGCTCCGGGTGAGTGGGTCGTGCCGCGATTTACCGCGCGGTCCGGAAACGGGAGGCAACCGCCGGCAGTCGAACGGCCGACGGGAGGACGGGATGGCTGACGATTCGGGCGTCAGCATCAGCGGTCCGGACAGCCCGGGGAAGGCAGTGCTGTACGTCCTCGTCGGCCTCGCTATCGCCGGGTACGGCGGGTTCGATTACGTCCAGCAGACGGAAGCGGTCCGGAATTCGGTCGAGGTGGACGCGACAATCGTGGAGCGGGGCATCGAGACCGACAGCGGAACGTCGTCGAACCCGGGCGTAGAGTACGAACCGACCGTCGCGTTCGAGTACACGTACGACGGGACCGACTACACCGGGACGAAGCTGTACCCGGCAGACATAGCGCGGAGCTACGACTCGCGGTCGGAAGCCGAATCGGTACTCGAACCCTACGAGCGGGGAACGCGGACGACCGCGTACGTGTCGCCGGACGACCCGAGCGACGCGTTTCTGAAGAACGAGACGTCGAGCGCGCCGATAGTGGCGGTCGGGCTCGGCGCGCTGTTCGCCCTGCTGGGGACGGCGTCCGCTGTGAGACAGTTTTGAAGCGACCGGACGCGGTCGCTGTTTGCCCGAGTCGCCCCGGCGTTCGTACTGCGGCTTCGGGGACGGTCCCCGCCGTCGACGGTTCGCTGGCGGCGCGTCACCCCTCGTCGGCGTCGGTCCCGACCCACAGGTCGGAGCCGACGGCGAGGGCCATGGCGCTCGCCGGGACGACCAGCGCCAGTCGGCCGCCGACCGGGAGCGCGACGCCGGCCAGCGAGACCGCGATGAGCCCAGCGGCGAGCAGCGGCGGGCCGGCGAGGGCGGCACCGAGCCGGCGGTTCCCCGACTGGAGGTAGCCGAGGCCCCAGCCGAGGAGGCCGGCGGCCGCGAGCAGCGACGCGAGGGCCCAGACGAGGATACCGGTGAGTTCGCTCCCGAGGTCGTTCGGGCCGGCCGTGGTGACGAGCAGGGTGCCGAGCACGCAGACCCCCGTCCCGAAGAGGGCGGCGAGTGCGAACGCGCCCTGCAGGCGCGACATCGCGTCGCTGTCACGCCTGAACAGCGCGCCCAGACCGAGCGTCACGAACACGTTCGCGGTGACGACGAGCGCGGGGATGAGCGTCCGCTGGGCCCAGATTGCGCTGAACCGCGGCGGTGAGAACACGTACGAATCCCCGGGTCGCGGCGCGGGCCAGAACTGGAGCGGGACCACGGCGACGAGCAAACACGCGACACTCAGACCGAGCAGCAGGCCCGCAATCCGATAGAGACGACGGTTCATGCGGGTCGCTCACCCCCGAGGGCGACCACTGTCCCGGCCGGCGAGACGCTCACGAGGCCGCCGTCGAGCACCGCCAGCGAGACGGCCCGGTAGTCGACCGGGTACTGCCAGGTCGCCTCGCCGAAGCGCCTGGTGAAGGCGGTGAGGCCGACCTCGCGCTGGGACGTGACGACGGCGTCGCCGGCCGCGGCGGTCACCGCCCCGCCGATGTCGATTTCGGAGCACCACCGGGGCTCGGGGGGCCCGTCGTCGGTGCGGTCGAACGCGAACGTGGCGCTGGACGACTCGCCGGGCCGCTCGATAGCGTAGACGCTGTCGGAGGTGACAACCGCCGACTCCATGGCCCGCCCGCGGTCGATGCGCCACTGCTCGGTCCCGTCCGGAAGCGAGCGACCGAGCAGGTCGCCGTACGTGGTGGTCAGATAAGCCGTCCCGTCGGCGACGACCGGGTAGCCGGTAGCCCGGTCGTCGCGCCGCCAGCGCTCCTCGCCGGTCGCGGCGGCCAGCGCCACCGTCTTCTCGCCGGTGACGACGACGGTGCCGTCGGCCACGGCCAGCCGCGTCCCGTCGACGGGTGCCGTCCACTCCCGCGCCCCGCTCGCGGTATCGAACCGAACCACGCCGTCGGTCGTGGGAACGAACAGAGCGTCGTCAGTCACCGCCGGAACACCCGCACCGACTGGGTCGGTATGTCGCCAGACGACGCTCCCGTCGGCGATGTCGAGTCCGAGGACGCCGTCGGCGGTCCCGAGAAAGACCCGGCCGTCGGCGACGACCGGCGGCGCGAGCCCCTCTCCGATGCCGACGGCCGACGGGACCGTCGCCGGCGTGAGCGCGCGCGTCCACTGCCGGGTCCCGTCGCGGAGCGACAGCGCGACGACGCCGGCCGACGACGTCGCCACGACGGTCTCGTCGGCGACGACCACCGGACTGGCCGCGGCGGTATCGTCGCCCGTAGACGAGGTCGGAAGGCTCGTTCGCCACTGGACCGACGGCGTCGCCGAGTCCGTCCGAACCGGGGCAGCGCCCGTGTTCGCCGGGTCGAACCGCGGCGACGGCCACGAACCGCCGGGGACGGTCTCGAACCCCGAACCCGCGTCGGCCGAGTCAACCGTGTGAGGCGGGTCCGGGAGCGCGTCGTCGGGACACGACGACGAACAGCCTGCGATGCTAGCGACAGTGCCGGTGGCGACCGCTCCGAGGAACGCTCGCCGCGACGTGGAGGGCATCGGCCGCCGGTTCTGCTAGCTCGATAAAAAATATTGGCACGTGGTCCCGCGGGCGGAGAACAGCCATCGGGAGGCCCAGTGGCGGCGCCCCGGTAGCCGGTTCGCGGTTCCGTCGCCCGCAGAGCGGCGGCGAGAGGGCCCTGGCGACACGTGTTGGGCGTTGTTCCGGAGAGCGGGGTCGGGATGGCGACGGGCACGTAGTGTGCCACCCGTCACCCGCCACAGTCAGAGGCACGAGCGGGCTCTGGACCCGAGGCATGGGGTAAAGCGGTCGGGCGCGCCGTGACGCGTCGCCCGGAGTGGGGACCAGAACCCGTTTAGACGTAATGCAGTCCTGCAGGTTATCTCTTATGGCGGTGCGTCACACGGTGACGAGTCTGTGCTACACGACCCCAGGACCAGGCCGCTCGCGATCTCTGGAAAATGGTGGGCAGCCGGGGGGAGTGGCGTGCAACACCATCGGGAGTCGTCATCCACGACGACAGGTCCTGGACCCGTACCAATCGACGAACTCGGTCGGATTCAGGGGGAACCGAGCGGGGACCAGAACCTACCAACTGGTACGTAGCTGGTACAAAAAATCGTTGTGATGTTTTACCCCATTTCACTGGCTCTGCGACTGTTGAGCGACCGTTTTCCGACCCAGAAACCGCGGTGACCCCCCACAGACAGGCGTCGGGCTCGGTGATTAGACACAACGATACCGCCAGACACCCCACAGCGAGTGCCGCGACCGCGGGGCTGCCCAGCACCGAGTCGGGAGCCGCCCGCCCGAACGCGGCCCGCGCCCCGAGTCACGACACAAGAGTTATTGAGACGGCCGCGACTCGGGCAGACATGCGACGTTCTCGGCGGGCCTTCGTGACCACTCTGGTGGCTGTCGGAAGCGGCTGTCTCGGTTCGTCCCGGGCCCCGACGCCGACGACGGAGCCCGATGCCGACGGCGACGGCGTTCCCGATGCCGTCGACGACTACCCCACCGACGCCCGGCGCGCGTTTCGCTCGTTTCGGATGGCCGGGACAGAGACCCTCCAGCCCGGCCAGTTCTCGGCGGTCGCGCTCATGAACTCGCCGCGGGCGAGGGGCGACGTCCTCCACTACGACGTCACCGTCGAGGGGAGCGCCGGGGTTGACTGTCTCGTGTTCGACAGGGCGGCGTACGACGCCTACCAGGACGGGGACCGCGACGTGGCTATCGTCCCCGAGTACAGCCGGACGGGCGTCACGGAAGCCACCCTCACGCGGACGCTCGACGAGGGCGAGTACGTGTTCTCGCTGGACTACACCGACCTGCTGACCGAGCCCGGCGACGCGAGCGCCACCGTGCGCCGGTCGCTCTCGCTCAGCGAACCGGCGAGCGAGTGACGGGACCGGGCGTGGCTGCCGGAGTCCCCGCCGGCCTGCACGGCCGTCCGGAGCGTATCGAATCACTCCCGGTTCAGTTCGACGCGGAACACCGTCCCTTCCGGGTCGTTGTCCGCCACCCAGATGCGCCCGCCGAACTCCTCAACGAGCGTCTCGGCGAGATACAGCCCGATGCCGGTCCCGTTGCTCTTGTTCCCCTGTTTCCCCTTGCCGAACAGCTGTTCCTTCCGCTCGTCCGGGATGCCGGGGCCGTTGTCCGCGACGGCCACGCGGGCCACGTCGTCGGTGGTCTCGACCGAGACGGTTACCTGCGGCACGTCCTTGTCACAGTGCTGGACGGCGTTGTTGAGGAGGTTCCGGAAGACGGACGACAGCATGCCGTTGGCTTCCACTGCAATGTCCGGGAGGGTCGAGGGGTAGTCGAACTCCGCGTCCGGGTAGGCCGATTCGGCTTTCCGGCACTCGATAGAGAGGAGGTCGTCGAGGCGGACGGTCGTCAGCCGCATCGGCTCGCTTCCCCCGACGAGCTGCATGTACTCCCTGGTGTTCGCAGTCATCTCCTCCATGTGCTCGACGGTGTCGAGCGCGTTGTCCAGGTAGGTGTTCTCGCCGTCGGCCACCATCTGTGCCGTGTCCAGCCACCCGGTGAGGACCTGCAAGTCGTTCTTCAGGTCGTGTCTGAGAATCCGGTTCAAGACCTCCAGTTGCTCGGAGGTCCGTCGGAGTTCGGCCTCTCGGTCCTGGCGTTCCAGCGCGTAGCGGACCGATTTGATGAGCCGGTCGCGGTCCAGGGACGCCTTGTTGAGGTAGTCCTGTGCCCCCTGCTGGAGGAGGTCCACCGCGGCCTGCTCGTCCTGGAGCCCCGTCAGGACGATGACGGGCAGGTTCCCGACCACCCCCTCGATGCGTTCGAACGTCTCGATGCCGCTGCTCTCCGGCAGACCGAGGTCGAGCAACAGGAGGTCGAGGCCGTCCCGTTCGAGCCTGTCCAGGCCGTCCGTGAGCGTCGTCTCGTGGTGTACGTCGACGGAGCCCGGAATGAAGACGGTGGTCGTCTCCCGGAGGTGGCGCTCGATGAGCGTGGCGTCGTTGGGGTTGTCTTCGATGAGGAGGACCGATAGAACGTCGTCTGACGTGCTCATGTACTCATTCGGTCGGTGGGAGTTTCACAATCGAGAACCAGAAGTTCTCGATTTCGCGGACGATGTCCTGAAAGGCCTGGTAGCCGACCGGCTTGGTCAGGTAGGCGTTCGCGGAGTGTTCGTACGATTCGACGATGTCCCGCTCGGCCTCCGAACTGGTCAACACGACGACCGGGAGCTTCTTCAACACCGGGTCCTGCTCCATGTCCTCCAGTACCTCCACGCCGCCCTTGCGGGGCATCTCCAAGTCGAGGAGGACGATGTCCGGGCGGGGCGCGTCGGCGTACTCGTCCTCCTGCCGGAGGAACTGTATCGCCTCCACGCCGTCCTGGACGACGTGGAGGTTGTTGAGCATCTTCCCCTCCTCGAACGCCTTCCTGGTGAGTTCGATATCGTTCGGGTTGTCCTCGGCGAGGAGTACCTCGACTGGCTCCCGGTCTTGGGATAGAGACCTCTCAGATGGTGACTCGTCGGGCGTCATCAATAACAACTCTACTCAGGTATGGTGAAGATGAAAGTTGAACCTTTCCCTTCTTCGGATTCGACGCGGATGTCGCCGTCGTGGCGGTCGACGATGCGCTCGACGACGGCCAGCCCGATACCGCGGGCTTCGCTTTCGGTCTGGTAGTTCCGGCCGCTCTTGAATATCTTGAATATCTCGTCCTCGATGTAGGGGTCGATACCGTCGCCGTCGTCCGCGACGGTGAACCGACAGCCCTCGGCCGTCTCGGTCCCGGAGACGGTGACCTCGACGGGGTCGTCGCCCGAGTGCTGGAGCGCGTTCTTGATGAGGTTCTGGAACACCTGCCAGAGCTGGTCCCGGTCGGCGGTGACCGTCGGCAGCGACTCCACCGTGATGGTTCCGCCGTTCTCCTCGGCGAGCACCTGCAGGTCCGTGACTACTTCGTCGACGACCGCGGCGGTGTCGACCTCCGACATCTCGTCCCCGCGGGTGGTGACCCGGGAGTAGTCCAGGAGCCCGTTGACCATCGAACTCATCCGCTCGGCCCCGGTCACGACCGTATCGAGGTACTTCCGCCCCATCTCGTCGAGGTCGTCCCCGTAATCCTCGGCGACCAGTTCCGCGTACCGCGACACGGTGCGGAGCGGTTCCTGGAGGTCGTGTGAGGCGATGTAGGCGAAGTCCTCCAGGCGCTCGTTCGAGGCTTCCAGTTCCGCGACTGTCTCCTCCAGTTCCGCCCGGACCTCCTGGAGCTCGGTCACGTCGCTGTACAGGAGGTAGGCGCTGTCCTCGCCGAAGGGGACGACCCGGAGCTGGTAGTGTCGCGTCCCGTCGGCGGTGTCGACGGTGACGGTCTCTTCGAGCGGCTCGCCGTCGAGGACGTGGTCCCGAATCCGCGCCACCGCCGACTCGTCGTGAGCGGCGACAGCCGACAGCCGGTCGCCGGTGGAGGGCGCGGAGAACGCCGACCGGAAGGCGTCGTTCGCCCGCCGGATGCGGACGTCCGTTCCCGTAGCGCTCACGTCGACTATCTCGGCGGACGCGTTCTGGAACAGCGCCTCGGCGCGGTCGCGCTCGCGCTGGGCCGCCTGCGTCGTCTGTTCCTGCTGGGCGCTCGCGTAGCCGACGAACGAGCCCGCTGCGGTGCCGCCGATGGCTATCTGTGTCATGAGGAGGTACGGCTTTATCTCGCCCTGGATGAGTTGGACGCCGACGACGAGCAGCGCCAGCGTCAGCGTCCCGAGCCCGCTGAGGAGCTGCCAGCGGACGACCGAAGCGAGGTAGAGCCGCTCGCGGTTCCGGTAGAGCCAGTAGCCCGCCAGGAAGATGCTGCCGGCGAGGGCGAGCGGGAAACTGTTCTCCAGGACCGTCGTCCAGAGCGGTTTCCCTTCGACGACCCAGTCGACGTAGATGTCACGGACGATGACCCCTGACAACACTGCCGCGACGAGTCCCGAGAGACAGAGATACACCCGCTTGCTGTAACGCATTACTTCGTGATTGGCAGTCGGACCGTTAACGTTTGGGAGAAATGTAACTGAAACGTACGCTGAGAACACGAGCGGATGTGTCGAGGCGTCGGACCGGGCGGGCGGCCGGAGACCGCGTTCGACCGGAGCCACGGGGGCGGTCTCCAAATCGCGGACACTATCATACTCCCTACCTGTCCGGCCGGATAGATGACTGCATCCGGAGCAATCGGGCTGGTACAGGCCAGTGCAACCCACATTACGGCGCCGACCCGACCGGTCGCCACCGTCCCGGGCGCTGTCAGGTCGCCCGAGCGGAGCGCCCAACCTTATGCCGCGTGACTATAATCGTTCAGTATAGTGAGCCAACCAGCAGCGATTTCCGTGCTCCACGTCGACGAAGACCCCGACTTCGCGGCGCTGACGGCCGAGATGCTCGCGGAGCAGGCGGGGCAGTTCACCGTCGAGACGGCGTCGAGCGTGCGCGAAGGGATGGACCGACTGGCCACGGGAACCGTCGACTGTGTCGTCAGCGACTATCAGCTCCCCGACCGGAACGGTATCGACTTCCTCGAATCGGTCCGGGAGGAGTATCCGGACTTGCCGTTTCTCCTCTACACCGGCGAAGGGAGCGAAGTGGTCGCGAGCGACGCCATCTCAGCCGGCGTCACCGACTACCTCCAGAAGGATGTCGGGACCAGCCAGTACGCCATCCTCGCCAACAGAATCCGAAACGCCGTCGAGTCGCGACGGCGCGAGCGAGCCCGGACGCGCCACCTCGAAGCCATCGACACGGCCGGTGAGGGTATCAGCATCCTCGACGAAGAGGGGCAGTTCCGCTACGTCAACGAAGCGTTCGCCGACCTCTACGGCTACGCCGCCGAGGAACTGGTCGGGGAGCACTGGGCCGTGCTCTACCCCGACGAGGAGACCGACGTCGTCCGCGAGGAGATATTACCGGCTGTCGAGGAGACGGGCTCTTGGCGCGGCGTGACGACCGGGCTCCGGGCCGACGGGAGTACCTTCCAGGAGGACCACCGGGTCGCCGCGACCGAGAACGACGAACTCGTCTGTACCGTGGAGGACATCACCGAGCGGGAACAGCGCGAGCGGGAACTCGGCCGCACCAGCACCGTCCTCCAGACCGTCATCGACAACCTCCCGATGGGCGTGTTAGTCGAAAACGCCGAGCGCGAGGTGCTAATGGCGAACGACCAGCTGGGGTCGGTACTGGGCACCTCCCACGCCGCCGAGTCGTTCATCGGACGGGACTGTGACGTGGTGGCCAGGGAACTCAAAGAACGGTTCGCCGACCCCGAGCGGTTCACGGACGGCATCGTCGACCGGCTCGAACAGCGGGAGCCGGTGCGGAACGAGGAGTTCAGGCTCGCCGACGGCCGCGTCCTCGAACGCGATTACGTGCCCTACAGCCTGCCGGACGGCGAGGGGAACCTGTGGCTGTACCGCGAAGCGACCGAGCGCAAAGAGCGGGAACAGCGGCTGCAAACCCACCGCAAGGCGATGGAGGCGTCAATCGACGGGATGGCGCTGCTCGACGGGGACGGGAAGTACAGCTACGTCAACGAGGCCCACGCCGACATCTACGGCTACGACGACCCGGAGGCCTTCGCGGGCGAGTCGTGGCGGCTGTGCTACGACGACGACACGGTGACGCGGTTCGAGGACGAGATACTCCCGACGCTGTTTGCGGAGGGGAGCTGGCGCGGCGAGGCGACCGGCGTCCGCAGCGACGGCAGCACGTTCCCACAGGAGCTGTCCCTGACCGTCACCGACGAGGACGGCATCATCTGTGTCATCCGCGACGTCACCGAGCGCAAGGCCCACGAGGACAGACTGGAGCAGTTACACGACGCGACGCGGGACCTGATGACGGCCACGGCGACCGAGGAAGTGGCGACAATCGCCTCCGAAACCGCCACGGAGGTCCTTGACCAGCCGCTGAACAGCGTCCACCTGTACGACACGGAGGCGGACGCGCTGGAGCCCGTCGCGTGGGCCGAGGAGGTAGGGGACCTGCTGGATGGCGCACCGGCGGCGCTCCCGGTGGACGACAGCCTGGCAGGGGAGACGTACCGAACCGGCGACGTGCAGCGTCGCACAGACGGCGGCGACGCGGACGGCGCGGCGGCTGCGGGCACCCCGTTCCACAGCGACTGGTACTTCCCGCTGGGCGACCACGGCGTCTTCAGAATCGCGTCGCGGACGGCGGAGGCCGTCGAGGCGACCGACAGGGCGCTCGCGGACGTGTTCGCCGCCAACGTCGAAACCGCGTTCGACCACGTGAAACAGCGACAGCAGCTCCAGCGCGAACGCGACAGGCTCGATAGGTTCGCCAGTATCCTGTCCCACGACCTTCGGAACCCGCTGAGCGTGGCGCGGGGACACCTAGAGCTGGTCGAGTGTGACAGCGACCGCCTCGACGACATCGCCCGGGCACACGCCCGGATGGAGACGCTCATCGACGAGATGCTGACGCTCGCACGCGAGGGGGAGCGGGTCGACTCGCCGGAGGCGGTCGCGCTCGCGGACGCGGTCGAGGAGTGTCTCCGGACCGTCGAGACGGACGGGGTGACAGTCGACACCGCGACGACGCAGACGCTCCGGGCGGACCCGAACCGGCTGAAACAGCTCCTCGAGAACCTGCTACGGAACGCGGTCCAACACGGCGGCGACGATGTCACGGTCACCGTCGACGACCTGGACGGCGGCTTCTACGTCGCCGACGACGGCCCGGGCATCCCGCGGGCCGACCGCGAGGACGTGTTCGCGGTCGGGTACTCGACCGCGGATGAGGGGACGGGCTTCGGGCTGAACATCGTCCGGGAAATCTGCGACGCGCACGGGTGGACCGTCGCGGTTACCGAGAGCGAGGCCGGTGGCGCGCGAATCGAGGTCACCGGCGTGACGGCCGCCGCCGGCGACACTGGCCACTGAGACCGGGACTCGGGGCGCGGGACCGCTCAGAACAGCCGTTCGAGCAGGCCGCGGTCGCGGTCTTTCTCCGCCAGCAGGACCGAACACTCCACGTCGTCGACGATGTCGAGGACGAGCGACTTCGAGACGAGCCGACGGAGCAGCCCCTCCTCGGTCGCGCCGATGAGCAGCAGCGTCGCGTCGGCGGCGGCGTTCTGGATGGCGGTCTCGACGTCGCCGGACTTGACCAGCAACTCGGCGTCCTCCAGCCCCTGTTCGGCCGCCCACTCCTGGAGGAAGCGTTCGCCGTCCTCGCGGTCGTCGGCGACGTTGAGCAGCGTCACCTCGGAATCGTATTCGGTCTGCAGCAGTTTCGCGATGGCGGCCGACAGCTCGGAGTCCGGGCCACCGGCTGTCGGGAGCAGGATGCGCGAGGGGTCGAACCCGCGGTCCCGGAGGACGAGGAAGTCACAGGGCACCGCCTCGGTGAGTTCGTCCATGGCCGACTCGGCCCGCCCGGGCGAGCCGTGTGCGTCCGGCCCCCATCCCATCACGACGAGGTCCGCCGTGTGCGTGCGAGCGGCATCGAAGATGGCCTCGAATGACTTGTGCGAGAGGATGGTATGCGTCTCGACGTCGACGCCGAACGTCTCGGCGTCGTCGCGGGCGCTGTCGAGCAGTTGCTGTGAGGTCCGGTCTATCTCGTCGGAGCGGTCGGCGGCGGCCGACAGCGCCGTCTGGTCGGGGACCGTGACGATGTGGGTGGCGATGACGGTGCCGCCCCGCTGTTTGGCGATGGCGCTGGCGAGTGTGATGAGGTCCTGTTCGTGTGCGGGGTTGGCCAGGGGCACCATCACGCGGTACTGCCCGCCGTCGGGCTGGACGCCGGCGGCCGCGCTGACGGCCGCGTCCGGCATCTCCTCGGACCGCGAGATGATGTGTTTCGACAGGATGCCCTGTTTCTCCGTCCGTGACCTGGCGTAGAGCCCGTACCACAGCACCGCCGCGGCGGCGATGCCAAAGGAGAGCAACAGGGCGTCGCTGGCGACGAACACCAGCAACGCAAAGGAGAGCGCGGCACCGAGAATCGGCAGCAGTGGGTACAGCGGCACCACGAAATCAGGGGCGTACTCCTCGGGGTCGACGTAGCGCATGACGATGAGCGCGAGGTTCAACAGCCCGTAGATGATGAGGTGCAGCCCCGACGCGGCACCCGACAGCAGCGTCAGGTCCCCGACAACGATGAACAGGAGAATCAGGCCGCCGGTGATGCCGATTGCCCGGTAGGGGGTCCCGAACCGGGGGTGTATCTCGTTGAGCGCCGGCGTGACGATTCGGTCCCGACCCATGGCGAAGTTGATGCGCGAGGACGCGAGGATTGAGGCGTTCGCACTGGAGGCGGTCGCGAGCAGGCCGCCGAACAGGAGCGCGCCGCCCATGGCGGCCCCCTGGATGTAGCTCCCGACCTCGACGACGGCGATGGGGTTCTCGGCGTCGGAGGTGATGACGTCGGCGATGAACCCCTGCGGAACGGCCGCGCTCATGATGACCAGCACGAGGGCGTAGATGACCGTCACGATGACGACGCTGCCGATGACCGCCCGCGGGAGGTTCTTGCCGGGGTCCTTTATCTCCTCGGCCACGCTCGTAATCTGGACAAAACCGAGATAGGAGACGAAGATGAGCCCCGTGGTCTCGAGGGTGGTTATCATGTCGGTGGCCGCCGGGAGGTTCGACGGCTCGGCCCGGAGCGTCCCCAGGAGCGTAAAGACCGTGAGGATGCCGATGAGCAGGACGACGATGACGTTCTGGAGTCGGCCGGTCTCCTTGGCTCCGACGTAGTTGATGAACACGAAGAACGCGCCGCCGACGAGCGCCACGAGCTTGACGACGGTAATCGACACCGGGCCGACGCCGACGCTCCCGGAGAGGCCGAAGATGCGGGCGATGTACCGGCCGAACCCGACCATGTAGAAGGCGGAGGCGAAGGCCAGGCCGAGCCAGTTGGCCCAGCCGGCGACCGAGCCGAACATCGGCCCGAGCGCGTGGTTGACGTAGTAGTAGGCCCCGCCGGAGCGTGGCATCGCCGTGCCGAGTTCGCTGGCCGACAGCGCCGTGAACATGGCGATGACCCCGCCCAGGACGAACGCCACCGACGCCAGCGACCCCGCGGTGAGGATTGCCTCGCCCGGGAGCACGAAGATGCCGGCGCCAATCATCGTCCCGACGCCTATCGTCAGGGCGGCCAGCGGCCCGAGGTCCTTGGCGAGGTCCTCCTCGCTCATTCTTCCTCCTCGCGGGGGAGGGCGACGACCGGCCGGTCGGCCTCTGTCACCAGTTCGAGCGAGAGGTCGCCGGAGAGGAACTGCGTGAGGCGGTTCCCGCCGCGGGACTGGTACGCGATGGCGCTGGCGTCGACCGCCTCGGCCGCCTCGAAGATCTCCGCCGCGACGTCCCGGCCGTAGGCGGTGTGTTCGTCGGCGTCCGGGAACACCGTCCGGACGGCGGCGTACGCTTCCTCGGCCAGTTGTTCGGACTGTTCGACCGGCGTCTTGTCCGGCGCGCCGTCACCTTTCTCTACGACGTGGAGGGCCGTCACGCGGCCCGGACCGTAGGGTTCGAGTGCTCTGGCTGTCGCCAGCGCGTCGTCTTCGGTCGCGACAGGAAGGACCACGTGGGCAAGGAGGTCCCTGCCCTTGGACTCACTGCTCATAGTGGGTGGTGTATCCACTCGCTGTTAAGCGTGTGTATCCACTTTCACTCGGCCGAGTAAATATTACGAGACAATGGCCCGAACACTGACAGATAGCTAGCCGCGCAGCAGGTGCAACACCTCGTCGACCACGTCGGCCTCGACGGCGACGATGTAGCGCTCGCCGGGCTCTAAAACCGTGTCGGGGCCCGCGAGTTCCGTCCGGTCGGCCGTCGAAATCAGCAGGCTCCCGGCCGGCAGCGCGATTTCGTCGAGTCGCCGGCCGGCGACGGGGGCCGACGGGGCGACGCCCACCTCGATGATGTCGAGGTCGGCGGTCGGATAGACGAGCGTCCGGACGTCCGCGCCGGTCAGCATGTCCGCCGCGTGGTCGCCGCCGAGATACTCCGGCAGCAGCGTCGCGTCGACGACTTCGTCGTACTCCTGGTCGGTCCCCGTCTCAGCCCTGGCGATGGTCCGAACCGACGGGGCGTACTGCTGGGCCTCCATGCAGATAGCGAGGTTCGTGCCCGGTTCGTCGGTGAGCGCGGCGACGGCGTCGGCCTCGGCCAGGTCGGCCTGTTTCAGAATCGACGGGCGCGTCGCGTCACCGTGGATGACGGGACCGATGTACGCGTCCGAGAGCGCCTCGACGCGCTCCTCGTCGGACTCGATGACCAGCACGTCGTGACCCTGCTCGGCGAGGTTCCGGGCGGTCTGTGTCCCGACGCGGCCGCCGCCGGCGATGACGAATCGCTTTGTTCGGGTCATTGGTATACTGTTTCAAACGCGTCATCTTCAATGCCCCGACAGTTCCGACGACGCGGGAACCGGGTGACCGTCTCCGTGACCAGCCAGCAGAAGGCTTTATCAAATCCCTTCACGGTTCTTACAATAGAAGAACGCACCCGGTCGGTGAAGTGGGCCGGAGCGTACGGGGCGTACGATAGATGGCACACCGAACGAAACCACGACAATGAGTAAGGGCCAGACGCGGTCACCGGAGGCCGAACTCGGGTTGCTCGACGCGACGATGATAGGGATGGGCGCGATGATAGGGGCCGGTATCTTCGTGCTGACGGGGCTGGCCGCCGAAATCGCCGGCCCGGCCGCGATTGTCGTCTTCGCCCTGAACGGCGTTGTGACGGCGTTCACCGGGCTCTCGTACGCGGAACTCGCCGCGTCGATTCCGAAAAGCGGCGGCGGATACGCCTTCGTGCGAGAGATATTCGACGACTTCGCCTCGTTCATCATGGGGTGGATGCTCTGGTTCGCCTACATGATAGCAGGGGCGCTGTACGCGCTGGGGTTCGCGCCGAACTTCCTCGAACTGCTGCACGTCTACGGCGTGGTCCCGCCGCCAGAGCAGGTGGGTGCCGTGGCGCTGCCGGTGCTGGACGCGGCGCTCCCGCTGTCGTTCCTGCTCGCGTTTCTCGCGGTCTTGGGCCTAGTGGCGCTCAACGCCGTCTCGACGGCCGCGAGCGGGAGCGTCGAGACGATTTTCACCGTCATCAAGGTGTCAATCCTGGTGGTGTTCGTCGCTTTCGGGCTCGCCTCGCCGATGTTCTCCGGGGCCGAGTTCCAGCCGCTGTTCCCGGAGGGCAGCGGGGCGGCCGCCGTCTTGCCGGCGATGGGGCTCACCTTCATCGCCTTCGAAGGCTACGACCTCATCACCACGGTGACAGAGGAGGTACAGAACCCGCGCGAGAACATCCCGAAGGCCATCTTCATCAGCCTCGCCGTGACCGTCGTCGTCTACCTCGCGGTCGTGACGGTCGCCGTCGGAACCCTCGGCGCGGGGGGTCTGGCCGAGGCCGGCGAGGCGGGCATCGCCACGGCGGCGACGTCGTTCATGCCGACCGGGCTCCCGGTCATCCAGAACGGCGGCGCGCTCATCGTCTTCGGGGCCGTGTTCTCGACGCTCACCGCCCTCAACGCGGTCGTCATCGCCTCCTCGCGCGTGGCGTTCTCGATGGGGCGCGAGGGGCAGTTGCTCCCCTCTGTGGGTCAGCTACACCACCGTTACGGGACGCCGTTCGTCGCAATCCTCGCCAGCGCGGTCGTGATGCTCGCGTCGGTCGCATTACCGACCCAGAGCGCCGGCAACATGTCGAGCCTGTTTTTCTTGCTGTCGTTCATCATCGTCAACGTCGCCGTCATCAGGCTCCGCCGGGAGCGGCCGAACATGAACCGCCCGTACGAGATGCCGTTCTACCCCGCCCCGCCGATAATCGGCATCGCGCTCAATCTGCTCCTGACCGGGGTGCTCGTGGAGTTTCTCCTCCGGACGGACCCGCTGGCGCTGGCGCTCAGCGCGGCGTGGATTCTGCTCGGCGCGGCCGCGTATTTCGCCCTCAAGCGGGCGAAGACCCCGCCGGAGTCAGGACCGGCGACCGACGACACCGAAATAACACCGGAGGCAGAAGACTGAGCCATGACCAGTACTCTCGACATCATCATCGCGGGCGGTGGGCGCGTCGGCTTCCAGACGGCCGAGATACTCGCCGACCGCGGGCACGACGTAACGATTATCGAACGCGACGAGCGAACCGTCTCCGACATCGCCGACCAGTGGCTGGCGACCGTCATCCGCGGCGACGCGACGAACCCGGAAATCATCGACCAGGCGGGCATCGAGCGAGCGGACGTAATCGCCGCACTCACGGGCGAGAGCGGGCTGAACCTCGCGGTCTGTCTGGCCGCGGGGGAGCTGAACCCGGACATCCGGACGGTCGCGCGCATCGACCGCAAGGGGGGCGAGGCCTACACCGAGTTCGTCGACGCGGTGGTCTTCCCCGAGCGGGCCGGCTCCAGGGTGGCGGCCAACGAAATCCTGGGCAGTGACGTGCAGACGCTGGCCGACGTGACCGGCAACCTCGATATCATGCTCATCAGGGTCGCCGAGGGCGCTCCGGCGGCCGGGAAGGCGCTCTCTGACGTGCGCTTCCCCGAGGGCACGGTGGTCGTGTCGGACGCCGACGGCGAGCGAATCGCCCGCGCCGACACGACCCTGACGCCGGGCAGCAGCTACGTCGTCGCCGTCGAGCCCGACGTGGTCGACGAGGTGCTGAACCTGATGCGCGGCTAGGGACCGTCGGACGGAACGTGGACACGGACCGGTCCGGGCGGCCCCGGACCGGTTCGTTCATCTGTCAGTAGTCGAATCACGAAGCCATGTCCCTGTCCGGACCGGGTCTGGGTGGCGAGCGCAGCCGTCGGGCGGAGCTACTCAGCGTCGTCGTCGCGAACGCGCTCCCGGTCGTCGGCGTCCTGGCCCTCGGCTGGAGCGGGGTCGCGCTGTTGCTCCTGTACTGGCTCGAACTCGGTATCGACTCGGTGTGGGCACTCGTCCGGGCGCTGTTTGCCGGTCGCCCACCGGACGTCGACGCCGACGGCCTGCTCGTCGGCCCGCTGGCGGCACGGCGGGCGACGCTCTCGGTCCCCCGTACCGGCCTCCGTATCTACCTGACGACCCTGGCGACGCTCCCGCTCGCCGTCCTGATTCTCGGGATAGCCTGGCTCGTCACCGGCGCGCTGCTCGTCGGCCCGGTGCCGAGGCCGGGTTCGGAGACGGTGCGCAGCGTGACGCTCGCGGGCCTCGGGATTTTCCTCCTGACCGGCTGGGACACGGTACGGAACTACTTCTACAACGGGGCGTACCGGGAGCACAACTCACAGACGGCGTTCGGCGGCCTCCTGTTCGAGATGTGTACCGTCTTTTTCGGCGGCGTGTGCACCCTCGTGCTGGTGACGGCGGCCACGAACGGACCGGACGCGGAACTCGGTGCGCTCGCTCCAGGCGCGGCCGAACTGCCGCTGTTGCTCACGATAGTCGCGCTCAAGTTCGCCTCCGACCTCCTTGGCGTGTACAGCGACCGGCTCGCCGTCTACTTCGAGTCATACGACCGGGAGTACGGGTGGTCGCAGGCCCCACCGCAGCCGAAGTCGATTGACGGGACGCTGCCCGACGCGCCGACCCGGCTCCGTCCGGCTCGGTTGGGGCGCGTCCTGGGCGGGCCGCTCAGGCTCCCACGACATCCGGGAGCCGCGTATCTCGGCGGGCTGGGGCTGCTCGTCGCGGCGCTGTTCGCAATCGGCGGGGCGTGGACCGTCGTCGCCACGGTGGCTGTCGCGAGCGTCGCCATCCCCCTGCTCCTGCTGTGTTGCGACCAGCTACTGCGCTACGGGGCGGTCGAGTATCGGGTCGCCCCCGAGGCCGGCGCAGTCGTCGCGTACGACCGGCTACTCGGCGAGGCGCTGTGGCGCATCGAGTCGTGGGACGAGAGGGGCCTCCGGGTCGAACGGACCGCCGTCGATGCCCTGCTCGGAACCGAGACGGTCACCATCGAGCACGCTGACGGCGACTACGTGCTGCCACACGTGCCCGATGCCGCCCCGGTGCTAGCGGTGTTCGACCGACAGCCGGAGCGGGACCCAGGGGGAGCGGGCGGCCTCGGCTTCGTCGGGTAGTCGCCGGCGGACCCGCGGAACCGGGCCGTCACTGCCCCGGGCGCTCGACGCTCCGTTTCGGGTCGGTGTCGACGGCGAGTTGCCACACGACGATGCCGATGGAGACGAACGCGACCGCGGCGGTGGCGACGTAGCCGGCGGTGCCGAGGGTGAACAGGCGGTCCGGAAAGAGCGCGAGCAAGACGAGCAGTCCCGTCGTCGAGAGCCCGGTCAGCGCCGGGACGACCGTGAGCCAGAACCGTCGCGCTACACTACCCATGTGCCGAGATAGCAGTGCGGATTATATGTTTGTTTCCACCCGACAGGTCGGTCCCGGGCCGGGCGGTCCGTCGGGCCCACCGCATGCGTCGCCGCCCTAGTCGGGGGCCAGTCGCGCTCCGTTCCGGTCGGGAATAGTGGTCTCCGCGATTCGCCGTCGGACGCGGTCGACGTCGTACGGAACCCGGCGGAGGTCGACGGACAGGTCGGACAGGTCGAGGACCGCGTAGGCGGCGTCCGGGTCGCCGTCGCGGGGCTGGCCGACACTGCCGGGGTTGACCACGAGCCCCTCGTCGAACCGCTCTGCGTGCTGGACGTGCGTGTGCCCCAGGACGAGGACATCCTCGTCGCCCAGAAGCGTCGGCGCGAAGTCGGCCGGGTCCGTGTAGCGGTCCCGTTCGTCGGGGTGGTCGTGGACGGCTTTGAGCCGGCCGTCGAAGCGCCGCAGTTTCCGGGGCAGGTCCCCCAGCCACTCGATGTCGGCCGTCGAGAGGACGCGGCGGGCGTACTCGTCGCCCGGTTCCCAGGTCATCCCGTCGACCACCGCCCGGTCGTGGTTGCCGGCGACGGTCGGGATGGCCCGGTCCCTGACGGCCGCGAGACACGGTTCGGGCGACGGCCCGTAGCCGACGACGTCGCCGGCACAGACGAGTGCGTCGACGGGGCCCATGTCGTCGAAGACCGCGTTCAGCGCGACGGCGTTGCCGTGGATGTCCGAGAGCAAGCCGACGCGCGTTGTCGTCATCGTGTCCGTTCATCGACACGTACCCTGTTTAATCCTCGGTCGGACGGGACGCGGCGGTTTCCGCACTCAACGCTTAGTACCACGGCGACGCGAGTGTCCGTATGACGGACCCGTTCGTAGTCATCGGCGGCGACGCGGCCGGACTGAGCGCCGCGAGCAAGTTCGCCCGAGAGGCCCCGACCCGTGACGGTATCGTCTTCGAGAGGGGCGAGTGGGTGTCCTACGCCCACTGCGGCACGCCCTATTACGTGAAAGGAACGGTCGAGCGGCTGACGGACCTGCTCTCGCTGACGCCCGCGGACGCGGCCGACCGGGGTATCGACCTCCGCCGGAACCACGAGGTGGTCGGCATCGACACCGACGCCGGGACGGTCACCGTCGCCCACGACGGCGGAACGTTCAGCCAGCCCTACGGCGACCTGCTGGTCGCGACGGGGGCCCACGCCGTGACCGGGTCGATACCGGGGTCGGACCTCGACGGCGCGTTCACGATGCACGGGCTGGACTCGGCGGCCGCGGTCCGGGCCGCGCTGGCAGCACCCGGCGAGTCCGCCGTCGACACGACCATCGAGTACGTCGACGCGGCGCTGGTCGAGAAGTACGCCGACTGGCAGCCGCCGGAGCGGGTGGCCGTCGTCGGCGGCGGCTACGTCGGCGTTGAGATGGCCGAAGCGTTCCGGGCTCACGGCGTCGAGACGCACCTCTTCCAGCGGTCCGGCCGCCTCCTACCGCCGTTCGGCGAGACGGTGGGCGAGCGCGTCGCCGACCACCTCCGGGAACAGGGTGTGACGCTGCATTTGAACACCGCCGTCCAGGAACTCCGCGGCGACGACGGGCGCGTCGCGGCGGTCGTCCACGACGGCGGGGCGACCGACGTGGGCCTCGCGCTGGTCGGTATCGGGGTCGGGCCGAACACCGACCTCGTCGCGGACACCCCGGTCGCCCTCGGGGACACCGGCGCGATAGCGGTCGACGAGTACGGGGCGACGAGCGTCGACGGCGTCTACGCCGCCGGTGACTGCGCCGAGGCCCGCCACGCCGTGACCGGCGCGCCGGACTGGGTGCCGCTCGGACTGACCGCGAACCGGGCCGGGCGCGCCATCGGGGCGACCGTCGCCGGGGAGCCCTCGCCCGTCGGCGACATCGCCGGCACGGCCGTTGTCAAGGCGTTCGACCTCGAATGCGGGCGCGTCGGCCTCCTCGACGACGAGCGGGCCAGCGACGCCGGCTTCGACCCGGTGTCGGAGTCGGTCACGGCCGGCTCCCGGTCGGGCTATTACCCCGGCGGCGACGCCACCGACGTGACGCTCGTCACCGACCGGGGGAGCGGCCGCCTGCTGGGCGGCGCAATCGTCGGCCGGGACCGGGCGGCGATACGCATCGACACCCTGGCGACGGCCATCGAGGCGGACATGACCGTCGACGAACTCGAACGGCTGGACCTGGGGTACGCCCCGCCGTTCAGCCCCGTCTGGGACCCGGTGCTCGTCGCCGCGAAAGTCCTCGACGGGCGTCTTGAGTGAGCATGGTGTGGTGGGAACGGTGGCCGCCGAGTCCGGCGGGGGACCCCGCTCTACCTTTTTTAGCGTGGGGTCGCATTCGTGATACGTAACTGGATGGTTAGACGCGACCCATGACAATCGACCAACTAGCGGAGTACGGACTCGAACAGATGGCCGACGAGGAGATACGGGCGTTCCTCGCCGACCACTCGACCGGGGTACTGGGCCTGCCGACGGCGGACATCCCGTATCTGGTGCCGCTGTCGTACGGCTTCGACGACGGGGCCGCACTCTACTTCACCTACCTCCTCGGCGAGTCGAGTCGGAAGGCCGACCTGACCGAGCAGGCGGGCCGTGGCCGGTTTCTCGTCTACGACATCGAAACCGCCTTCGAGTGGCAGAGCGTGATGCTCGACGGCGATATCAGCAGAGTGCCCGAAGCGGAGTGGGACGATATCACGGCGCTGACACAGAACGCCTGGCGACCCAACACGCTCCAGACGGCCACCACCTCCGGCGGTGTCGCGCTCTACGAGTTCGAGATTACGGACCTGGCCGGCATCCGCCAGACCGGGCTGGCCCCCGGCTTCCGGGAGAACATCGAGCCGTGACCGTCGCCCGTCGGTGACCGCCGGCTGTCACCCCGGAGCGGCGACGCCGACCGAAACCGATTCCAGTGCGACCGCCGGAGGATGAACCCGAGAGATGCTCCAACCGACGGCTGACTGGCTCGGCCCTCGCCAGACGGTCATCTTGCTTGCCGTGCTGGGTCTCGCCGCGCTCGGGACGCTGGCGCTGTTTTTCGTCGCGTCGGTCAGCACCTACCGACGCCGGTCACGGCCGTACGTCCTGTTGACGGTCGCTATCGGGCTGTTGGTCCTCCGGTCCGTAGTCGGCATCGGGACCGTCCTCGGGACCGTCCCGATGGTGGTCCACCACCTCACCGAGCACGGAATCGACTTCCTCATCGCGCTGTTGGTGCTGAGCGCGATTTACTCGGTCGCACCGCCGAGTGCCCCCGATTGACCGGAGTTTCGACGGTCGCACCAAGAACGATTTGGCGTCGTTCGGAGAACCGGCTAGTATGTCCGAACACGCGATAGGCCTGACACGGCGAAACCTCCTGGTCGGGACCGCATCCGTCGTATCGCTCTCCGGATGTCTGGGGACCAGCGAGGAGCGGGGCCCGGTCAACATCGAGCGCGGCGCGAGCTGCGATCAGTGCGGGATGGTCATCGACCAACAGCCCGGGCCGGTCGGACAGACCTACTACCGGGACAACGCACCCGAGGGGCACGACCCGCCGGCCCGGTTCTGCAGTACGGTCTGTACGTACCGACACCGGTTCGCCAAGGCGCAGTCGGGGTGGGCCCCGGCGGTGACGTTTCTGACCGACTACAGCGCCGTCGACTACGAGGTCCGGAGCGACGGGGGCACGACGGTCATCTCCCGGCACGAGGAGGTCGAGGCGTTCGCTCCGACGGGAGAACTCACCGTCGTCGCTAACTCGGACGTGGAGGGGTCGATGGGGACCGCTATCGTCCCGTTCAGCGACAGCGCGGACGCGCGGTCGTTCGCCGAAGCACACGGCGGCCAGACCCTCCCCGCGGAGGAGATACCGCGGGAACTGGTCGGTGGAATGTAGGTCGGTTCTCGCCCGATGGGAACAGCCGATACCCTGTTGGCCCGGTGGCGAAAAGCCCGTACCGAGAACCATGTCTACAGTCACCGAGCAGGTGCGGGCCCACGTCGAGGCCAAACCGGGGGTCCACTTCAACGCGCTCGCGTCCGACCTCGATATCGCGACGGGACAGGCGCAGTATCACCTCCGGAAGCTACGGCGCGCCGGCGACATCGTCGCCGAGGAAATCCAGGGCAAGACCCACTACTACAGCCGCGAGTACGGCCCCTGGGAACGCCGGGTGCTCGCGTTCGCCCGGCGGGAGACGGCCCGGACGCTGCTTTTCCACCTGCTCGAAGCGGAGTCCCTGTCGGCGGACGACCTGGCCGACCGGCTGGAGGTCGCGCGCAGCACCGTCGCGTGGCACGTTTCGGCGCTGGCCGAGGCGGGGATACTCGAGAAGTCCTACGGCGAGCGGGGGCGCGTCGTCGTGACCCTGACCGACCCGGACGCGACACAGCGACTGCTCGCGGCGGTCCGGCCCTCGCTTACCGACCGCCTCGTCGACCGGTTCACGCGGTTGGTCGATGGAGGGCTCGGGACCGGAGCGGACGACCGCTGACAGTCAGGCCGCATCCGTGGCGAGCATCGCCCCGGCGAACGTGACAGCCGCCCAGAACACCAGCGAGGCGGCGGCGACCCACGTCGGAACGAACGCCGACCGACCGGGGACGGCGACGTACAGGACCTGGTCGAAGACGAGTCCACGGTACGCCTCCGCCGGAGTCAGGGCGAGCGCGCCGCCGAGCGTCCGCGTCGTGACGCCGGTGTCGAGCGCGGCGAACACTGCGAGGTCGCTGCCGACGGTGAGAGCGAGGAGCCCGGCGAGTGCGAGCACGAGTGCGCGTCCCCGGCTCCCGGCGAGCGCCGACAACAGGAGCACGACAGTCAGCGAGACCAGCGCGTACAGGAACGTGAGAGCGACGTACCGAACGAACAGGAACGGCGAGTCGACGCCGCGGTGGCTCGCGAACACCGCCGTCTCCGGCCCCGCGGTCGTCGCAACAGCGACACCCAGAGCCAGCAACGGGATGCCGACGATGGCGAGCAACAGCAGGGCACGGCCTGCGTACACGCCGCCGACGTACGACCACGTCGAGAGCGGGTAGGTGTCGAGGACGTCGAGTTCGCCCCGGACGACCGGGTCGGCGATGGCGCGATAGCCGACCGCGAAGGCGAGCGTCGGCACCAGCACTTCGACGGCCACCAGCGTATCGACGACGGTGGGGACGTAGCCGCCGGCCAGACCGCCCCCGGCGCGGGCCAGACCGAACAGGACGACCACGGTGACCAGCGCGAGCGCGAGATAGGTGCGCGTCCTGACCGCACTCCGGACCTCCCGGGCGAAGACCGTCCAGAATCGGTGTCCGTCCGTCACGACTGCGACCCCTCCGGTGCGGCGATAGCGGCGCTGTCCTGTTCCAGCAGCGACGTGAACGTCTCGTAGAGCGGGCCGCCGGCTTGGTCCCGCAGAGCGTCGACCGTCCCGGTCCGGACGAGACGGCCGGATTCGAGCACCGCCACCCGGTCGGCGGTCTCCTCGACCAGCAGCAGTTCGTGCGAACAGAGGACCACGGCGCGGCCGTCGTCGGCTATCGATGCGATGACGTCGAATATGTGCCGACTCATCGCCGGGTCGAGGCCGCTGGCGGGTTCGTCGAGCATCACGACCGGCGGGTCCCCGGCCAGTGCCTGCGCGATGCCCAGGAGACGCGTCATCCCCCCGGAGAGCCCCGAGACGGGTCGGGTGGCCACGTCTTCGAGGCCCACACGTTCGAGGAGTCGGTCCGGGTCGTCATCGACGAGGTCGGCGTAGAACGCGGCGGTCTCCCTGACGGTAAAGCCCGGCCGGAACGCCGGCCGCTGTGGCAGATAGCCCAGTCGCCGTTGGGCCGCGGGGCCGGCGTAGGAGACGGTGCCGCTGGTCGGTCCCTCGACGCCCAGGAGCACGCGCAGGAGCGTCGTCTTCCCGGAGCCGTTGGGGCCGATGAGTCCGGTCACGGCGTCGAAAGGGACGTCGAGCGACACCGCCGAGACGGCCGTCACGTCGCCGTACCGTTTCGTGACCTCGTCGGCCGCGAGGTACGTCTCGCCCGTCACGATGCCCCCGCCGCGGCGGTCTCGTTTCGGAGTCGCCTGACGGCCTCGGGATTGGCGGGCGCTGCCAGCGGTGCCCGGTCGACGATACTACCCCGGCGGAATCCCGGCGTGGTTCCGCGGAGCGCGCGGAGCCCCCGGACGCTCGGTGCCGACCCGAGGACGACCGCGGCGTCGGTCCGATGGAGTCGGCGGTCGATGGGGTCGGTCGGCGAGTACGGTTGGGTCAGCACCGGAGCGGCCCCACCGGTGAGGTCGTACGCGCCGCTCCAGTAGTTCCCCCTCCCCTCGTGAGTGTACACGCGCAGGGGCCCCGGCCCGGAGACGGCGTGGCGGTCGTTGGCGACGAAGTCGTTCTCTGCCACGACGTTCGACGGGACGGCCGTCGACGCCCGGAGGCCGAGTTCGTTCCCGTAGAGGACGTTGTGCTCGTACAGGGACCGACCGGCGTTCGTCGACATCGCCTGGCCGGTGTCGGACACCACGTTGTGGGCGATGTAGCTCCGGGACCCCGCGAGCATGACGCCACTGCCGGCGTGGCGCACGTCGTTCCCGACGATGGCGTTGGCCACGGGATTGGTCATGACGACGACGCCGGCGTAGGCCTGCCCCCGAGCGGCGTTGTCGGCGACGAGCGACCGCGAGGTGTACATCAGGTGGACGCCGAAGCGGTTGTCCCTGAACGTGTTGTTCCGGACGGCGGTCCCGTCGGCCCGGTGGAGGTACACGCCGTCGCGGCCGCCGTCGAACACCGAATCCTGCACGACAATCGGCCCGTGCATCCCGACGACGCCCATGAACCCATCTCGCCAGTCCGCCGTCCCGTCGACCGTGACGTTCTCGACGACCGCACCGGGCGTCCGCCGTAGCACGACGCCGCTCGCGGGCGTCTCGACGGTGAGGTCAGCGACGTAGAGCCCGGAGGCGTTGCGACCGGTGACGGCGGCGTCGCTGTTGCCGTAGGCGGTGGTCACGGTCGCATCCCAGGCGCTGTCGCTGGCGTTGGTCGGGTCACCCACCGTCGCGTTCCCGACGCCGACGATGTCGAACCCGGTGACGCCGACACGGTCGGCGGTCACCGTCACGACTGTGCCGTTCCCGCCGCCGTCGAGCGTCGCGCCGGGGCCGCTGAGGGTGAGCGGCTTGTCTATCGTCACCCGTTCGGCGTAGCTGCCGGCCGGGACCGCGACTGTCGTGTTCGGCGGTGCCGCATCGACGGCCGCCTGGATGGTCGGCGCATCGGGTCCGACTTCGACCGACACCGGTCGGGTCCGGCGCTGTCGCGCCGCCCGGACGGTGGCGTCGGCGTCGCGTCGCCGCGGGTCGACCTGGTTTCGGACCGCCGCCGCTCGCTGGAGGTGGAACGACCGACTTTGGAGGGTCTCCCAGTCGACGATTCGCCCGCCACACGACTCGGCAAACGCCGCGGCGTCGGCCCGGTCGGCGAACGGCACCACGGCCGGCCCGGACGGAACGCGCACCGACCCGTCGACGACGTAGTGGGCCTGGCTGGCTTCGACCCAGTCCGGCGGTGCGGCGGTCCGCAGAGAGCCGTCGTCGCCACACCGGACCGGCCTGTCGCTGTAGTCGGAGACGTACACCACGAGCGGGTATCCGAACTGCCGTTCGTGCCCCGGTTCGGCGAGCGCCGTCACGGCCTGGTCGAGACCGACGTAGCCGACGACGTAGCGGTACTGCGAGTAGAAGACCTCGGCCCGGGGGACGCTGACGCTCCGGTTCCGGGCTATCTGTTCGTCGGCCATCGTAATCCCGCGCTGGACCGTGGTGTCGAACGGGACTGGCTCCGGACGGGCGCTGGTGGTGTCGACAGCGAACGACACAGCGAACACCAGCGTGCCGAGAACCACGGCGAGGAGAGCCAGGAGTTGCGTGGTCGTCAGGGCTGGTCGCATCGACCGGGGATACGAGCAGTGGCCCATTACAGTGTTTGGTGCACCTCTCGAAACTGACGGCGTCTCCGACCGTCACGGCCGCCGGTTCGGGACGCCCCGAGCGCAGTGCGGCCGCGTGGTGACACGCTGATAAACTCACCGAGGTTTGACCGAGTAGCTACTTGTATCCCCGTTCCGTTCACGTAGAGTGACATGAGTGGCAACCAGGAGCCCAACCACCGGGCCGAGCAGACGGTCTGCCCGTACTGTGGCGTCGGCTGTACGATAGAACACGCGGGCAACGGCAAAGCGACCGGCACAGCGGGACCGGTGAACACGAAGGGCGAGGTCTGTCCCAAGGGCGCGGCCGCGTTCGACGTGGTGGACCACGAGGAGCGGCTGACCGAGCCACTCGTCCGGGAGGACGGGCGGTTCGTCACCACATCCTGGGAGACCGCCCTAGCCCGCGTGGCCGAGGGACTCGGGGACGTCGTCGACGAGCACGGGCCGGACGCCGTCGAGTTCTTCGCGTCCTCGAACTGCACGAACGAGGAGAACTACGTCTTCCAGAAGACGGCGCGGCTGCTCGGCACCAACAACGTCGACAACTGCGCCAGGCTCTGTCACTCCTCGACCGTCGCCGCGATGAGCGAGCGCCTCGGTGCCGGGGCGATGACGAACACGCTCGACGACCTCGCCGAGACCGACTGCCTGCTCGTCACCGGCGCGAACCCGGCCGAACAGCACCCGGTCATCTTCCGGTCGTACTTCCTGCCGGCCATCCGCGACGGGGCGACGCTGATACACGTCGACCCGCGCGAGACGGACACGACCGACGCCGCCGACGTCCACCTCGACGTCCGCCCCGGGTACGACATCCAGCTGCTCAACTCGATGGCGACGGTCGTACTCGAGGAGGGGCTCGTCGACGAGTCGTTCGTCGAGGCGCGGACGGCCGGCTACACGGACCTGACGGCGCACCTCGACGACGTGGACGTCGAGACGGGTGCCGACGCGGCCGGCGTCGACCCGGAGACCGTCCGGGAGGCCGCCAGAGCGTACGCCGAGGCCGACAGGGCGGCAATCGTCACCGGGATGGGGATGAGCCAGCACACCTGCGGCACCGACAACGTCCACGCGCTGTTGAACCTCGCGCTCCTGACCGGCAACGTCGGCCGACCGGGGACGGGCGTGAACCCGCTGCGCGGCCAGAACAACGTCCAGGGGGCCGGCGACGTGGGCGCGCTCCCCAACGTCCTCCCGGGGTACCAGCCCGTGACCGACGCCGAGGCCCGCCAGCGGGTCGCCGAGGAGTGGGGCGTCGAACCCCCGAGCGAGCCCGGGCTGACGGAGACGACCGCGACACACCGGTTCGGCGACGAGGTCCGGGCGGCGGTCGTGTTCGGCGAGAACCCCGCCGTCACGGAGCCAAACGCCAACGCCGTCAGGGCCGGCTTCGACGAGCTGGACTTCTGTGTCGTCGTCGACCTCTTCGAGACGGCGACCACCGACCACGCCGACGTGGTGCTTCCCGGCAGTAGCTGGGCGGAGAAGGCGGGGACGGTGACCAACACGGACCGCCGGGTGATGCGAATGCGACCGAACGCCGACCTGCCCGGGAACGCCCGCCGGGACCTCGACATCCTCACCGACCTCGGTGGGCGGCTGGTCGGCGAGCCGGACGCGTTCGACTACGACGGGCCGGGAGCGGTGTTCGACGAGCTGACGCGGGTCTGCCCGCCGTACGCCGGCATGAGCTACGACGGCATCGGCGACGGCTACCAGCGGTGGCCGTTCCCGGCGGAGGCCGAGTCCGGCACCGACGTGCTTCACGCGGAGACGTTCGCGTCGGGGGCGGAGACGGCACCGCTGCTCCCGGTTTCACCGACGCCGCCGGCCGACAGCGTCGGCGAGGACGAGCTCGTGCTCACGACGGGACGGGCGCTCCAGCACTTCAATAGCGGGGCGCTCACCCGCCGGTCGGAGACGCTCATGCGGATGCGCGGGGAGGACGTCCTCGAAATCCATCCGGACGACGCCGCCTTCCGCGGCATCGAGGAGGGCGACACCGTCGTCGTCGAGAACGACCGCGGCAGCGTGCGGGTGTCGGCGGCCGTGACGGGGGCGATACAGCCCGGCGTCGTGTTCTGTACGTTCCACTACCTGGACCCGCTCGCGAACGCCCTGACCGGCGACGCCCTCGACCCGGTCGCCGAGATTCCCGAGTACAAGCACTCGGCAGTGCGCGTACGGAAGCCAGCGGCGTAGTCGCGTGGCGGTCAGTCGTCGCCGTCGACCGCCGCCCCGGTGCCGGCGTCGCCGACCCCCGCGGCTTCGCTGTCGACGTTGATGCCCTCCCAGTCGTGGTCGGTGTGGAACCACTCGCGCTCCGAGCGACGCGGATTAATTCCGCCTTCTCGCGGGCCGCGGCGATGGTGTGGCCGCCACAGTGGGAGAGGCCCGAGCGGATGCCAGCACAGAACTCCTCGGCGACGGCGGGAGTGCGGTCCCGGTCGGAAGAGCACCGAACGTCCTGACGTTAAGTCCGTCCGGGGACGAGAGGGGGTATGCCGACCGACCGAGTCACCGTCTCCCTGGACGAGGAGACGAGCGAGACGCTGGGGGAACTGACCGATCGAACCGGTGAGAGCCAGAGCCAACTGGTCCGCGAGGCCATCGCCTTCTACGCGGCGAACTTCGACTCGGCACACGCCAGCGACAGCGACCACCTGCAGACGTACTACGAGATGCTCTCGACGGGCGAGCACGTCCTCCTGGACGTCGACCTGCTGCACGCGCTGTTGCGCCAGTTCGACGACCCGGACGCGCGCGACGAGGAAGTGCTCGAACTCATCGACCAGGTCGCGCGGTACCACGCCCGGGAGTACGCCGACCGGTTCGACTCGCTCGGGGACGTCCTCGACTGGCTGTCGCTGTGCGGGTTCCTGACCGTCCGGCGGGACGACGACGGGGGCTTCCACGTGGTCTTCCCGTCGGAGTCGGTGCGGTGGCTGATGATTCGCTTCATCCGCGGGAGCATCGCCGACCTGCCGTTCGAGATAGACGTCGAGGAGAGCGTCTCGAAAGTGCTCTTGCGAGAGCGAGCCCAGTGAGGGGGCCGGCAGAGCGGCGGGGGCGTTCTTACTCGGTACGCGGCGTTCATACGACCGACGTGGCGACCACACACGGGTCTTAACAACGTTTTTTGATACCTGCCGGGACCCTGGCAGTAGGTATCAAAGGTAACAATCATGGATATTACGCAACGACTCAAAGCCGTCGGCCCGGGAGCGATGGTCGCGGCCGCGTTCATCGGTCCGGGCACGGTCACGACTGCCAGCGTCACCGGGGCGGAGTTCGGCTACGCGCTCCTGTGGACGATGGCGTTCTCCATCGTGGCGACGATAGTTCTCCAGGAGATGAGCGCGCGGCTCGGCCTCGTGTCCGGCGAGGGGCTGGGCGAAGCGCTCCGGGGCCGGTTCGACAGCCAGGCCGTCGAGTACGTGAGCATGGGGCTGGTCGTCGGCGCAATCGGCGTCGGGACCGCCGCCTACGAGGCCGGGAACATCCTCGGCGGTGCCGCGGGACTCGCGACGATTACCGGGCTGGACGCGCGGGTGTGGGGCGTCGTCATGGGGCTGGTCGCCGGCGCGCTCCTCTACACCGGGCGGTACAAGCTGATAGAGCGGGCGCTGGTGGGGCTCGTCGGCGTGATGGCGCTCTCGTTCGTGGCGTCGGCGCTGCTCATCGGTCCCGACCCCGGTGCGATTGCGATGGGGTTCGTCCCCGGCATCCCCTCGGGGTCGCTGTACCTCATCACCGGCCTCATCGGGACGACCATCGTCGGGTACAACCTGTTCCTGCACGCGAGCAACGTCCAGGAGCGGTGGAGCGGGCCCGAGGACATCGGTCGCTCGCGCGTCGACACGGTGGTGTCAATCGTCGCGGGCGGCGTGATTACGATTACCATCATGGTGACCGCCGCCGCGGCCTTCGAGCCGGGGACGCAGATAAGCGACATCGGCCGAATGGCCGAACAGCTCCGGCCCATCGCGGGGCCGTACGCGGAACTGTTCTTCAGCATCGGCATCTTCGCTGCCGGGTTCACCAGCGCGACGACGGCACCGCTGGCGGGCGCGTGGGCGACGACGGGCGCGCTGGGCTGGGACTCTGACATGCAGAGCACGCAGTTCCGGGCCGTCTGGGGGACCATCCTCGGCGTCGGGATTCTCTCGGTGTTGCTCGGGGGCAGCCCAGTCGAAATCATCGTGTTCGCACAGGTGGTCAACGGGATTTTATTGCCAATCGTCGCCGTGTTCCTGATATACGCGATGAACCAGCAGGACCTCCTGGGCGAGTACACGAACGGCACGGTAGCGAACGCGCTCGGGGCCATCGTGACGCTCATCGTCGTGTGGCTCGGGATTCGAACGCTGCTCGACGTCGCGGGGGTGCTGTAGATGGCGGACCGGACGGTCGGCGTCGACGTCGGCGGGACCTTCACCGACGTGGTACTGTCCCTGGACGGGGACCTGGTGACCGCGAAGGTCCCGAGCACCGAAGACCAGAGCGAGGGCGTCATCGCCGGCATCGAGAAGGCGTGTGCGGAGGCCAGCATCGAACCCGAGACGATACGGGATTTCTCACACGCGATGACCGTCTCGGTCAACGCGCTCCTCGAAGAGAACGGCGCGAAGACCGCGCTCGTTACGACCGAGGGGTTCCGGGACGTGCTGGAAATCGGCCGCCAGGACCGCCCGTCGCTGTACGACCTGTCCGCCGAGAAGCCGACGCCGCTCGTCCCCAGACGGCGGCGGTTCGAGGTGGCCGAGCGGACGACGACCGACGGGGTCGAACAGCCCGTCGACGAAGACGAGGTCCGGGCGGTCGCCGAGCAGATACGCGAGGCGGGCGTCGAGTCAGTCGCCGTCTCGCTCCTGCACGCCTACGCCCACCCGGAGAACGAGACGCGCGTCGCGGAGATACTGCGGGACGAGCTCGACGTTCCCGTCTCAGCCTCGCACGAGGTGCTCGCGGAGTTCCGCGAGTACGAGCGGACGTCGACGACCGTCGTCGACGCGTACGTCCGGCCGGCAATCGACCGCTACGTCAGCCGCCTCACCGAGCGCGCACGGGACCTCGGCCTCCCACAGCCTCGGATTATGCAGGCCAACGGCGGGATTACCGACGCCGACACCGTCAGGCGAAACGCCGTGACGACGGTCCTGTCCGGCCCCGCCGCCGGCGTCGTCGGGGCGGGGTCGATGGCGGGCGACGAGCAGGACGGCCTGGTCACGTTCGACATGGGCGGGACGTCCAGCGACGTGAGCCTCGTCCGCGACGGAGAGGCCGAGCGGACGACGGAGGGGGTCATCAACGAGCGGCCGATAAAGACGCCGATGGTCGACGTCGAGACGGTCGGGGCGGGCGGCGGGTCCATCGCCTGGGTCGACGCCGGGGGCGCGCTGCGAATCGGCCCGCGCTCGGCCGGCGCGACCCCCGGCCCCGCCTGCTACGGCAAGGGCGGTACCGAGCCGACCGTCACCGACGCGAACCTAGTGCTCGGCTACATCGGCGAGAGCACCAGCCTCGGCGGCGAACTCTCGCTGGACGCGGACGCGGCCCACGACGCGCTGGCGGCCCTCGCCGAGGAGGCCGGTCTGGACGGCCCGCTGGCGGCGGCACGTGGCGTCTACCGCGTGGCGAACGCCAACATGACCAGGGCCATCCGCTCCGTGACGGTCGAGCGGGGCTACGACCCCCGGAAGTTCGGCATCGCGGCGTTCGGCGGAGCCGGGCCGATGCACGCGGTCTCGATTGCGGACGGCCTCGACATCGACCGGGTCGTGGTTCCGCGCGCCTCGGGCGTGCTGTCGGCCTACGGCCTGCTCGCGGCCGACGAGAAGCGCGACGCGGTCCGGACCTACCAGCGGTCGCTCGACGCGGTCGAGGCCGAGGCGGTCGACGCGGTCTACGGGGAACTGGCCGACGAGCTGCTGGCTGAGGTCAGCGACCGCGAGGCGGCGGCGGTTCAGTACGCCGCGGACCTCCGGTACGCGGGCCAGAGCTTCGAACTCACCGTGCCCGTCGACCGGCCGTTCGACACCGCGGAAGCCCGGGAACGGTTCGCGGCGGCCCACGAGTCCGCGTACGGCTACCGGGCCGAGGAGCCGGTCGAACTGGTGAACTGCCGCGTGACGACGACGGTCGAACGGGACGCGCCGCCGGTCGAGTACGACGCCGAGGGCGACCCGCTGAAGGGGTCCCGCGAGGCGGCCTTCGCCGACGAGGTCCGCGAGACGCCCGTCTACGACCGGGCGCGGCTTCCCCCGGGAGACGGAATCGACGGCCCCGCAATCGTCGAGGGCGACGAGAGCACGATTGTCGTCCCGCCAGCCTGGGGCGTACAGGTGCGCGAGGACGGGGCGCTGATTGCGGAGGTGAGCGAGGCATGACCGACGGCGAGCCGGCGGGCGGGTCCGACATCGACCCCGTCACGCTGGAGATACTCAGAAACCAACTGGAGAGCGTGGCGACGGAGATGGGCCACGTCCTCATCCGCGGGGCCTACTCCCCGAACATCAAGGAGCGCCAGGACTGCTCGACGGCGCTGTTCGACGCGTCGGGCCGGATGGTCGCACAGGCCGAGCACATCCCGGTCCACCTCGGCGCGATGCCCGACGCGGTGGACGCCGTGCTCGGAAAGGACCCGAAGCCGGGCGACGTGTTCATCGTCAACGACCCGTTCGTGGGCGGGACCCACCTCCCGGACATCACGCTCGTCTCGACGATTGCGCCCGACGACGAGGTCATCGGCTACGCGGTCTCGCGGGCCCACCACGCCGACGTCGGCGGACGGTCGCCGGGGAGCATGCCGCCCGGCGCGCGCGAGATTTACGAGGAGGGGCTCCGACTGCCGGCGGTTCGCCTCGTCGACGGCGGCGAGCCAAACGAGGCAGTCCACGACCTCATCCGTGCCAACGTCCGGACGCCGGACGAGCGCGAGGCCGACCTCCGGGCCCAGCGGGCCGCGAACGCGCGGGCCGAGGAGCGGGTCGGCGAACTCCTGGAAGAACACGGGTCGACTCTGCTCGACGCGTTCGACGCCGTCATCGACTACTCCCGCGAGCGGGTCGAGGCCGAACTCGACTCGCTCCCGGACGGCACGTACCGGGCCGAAGACGTCCTCGAAGGCGACGGCGTG
This sequence comes from Haloarcula sp. DT43, assembly GCF_037078405.1. NCBI lineage: Archaea > Methanobacteriati > Methanobacteriota > Halobacteria > Halobacteriales > Haloarculaceae > Haloarcula > Haloarcula brevis. The sequence goes on from NZ_JAYMGZ010000003.1 coordinate 152,358, forward strand.
ACCGACGCCGACGTCCCGATAGCGGCGACCGTCACCGTCGACGGGGCCTCGATAGCGGTCGACTTCGACGGGACCGCCGACCAGGTGGCGGGCAACCTGAACGCGCCGCTGTCCGTGGCCAAGAGCGCGGTCTACTTCGTCGTCCGGGCAATCACGGACCCGGAGATTCCGCCGAACCACGGCTGTTACGAGCCGGTGTCCGTCTCCGCACCCGAGGGGTCGGTGCTCAACCCGAACCCGCCGGCCGCGGTCGTCGGCGGCAACGTAGAGACGAGCCAGCGGGTCATGGACGTCACGCTGGCGGCGCTGGCCGTCGCCGCCCCGGACGAGGTGCCCGCCGGCGGACAGGGGACGATGAACAACCTCATCATCGGCGACCGCGCCGGCGAGTTCACCTACTACGAGACCATCGGCGGCGGGTTCGGGGCCCGACCCGGGAAAGACGGGATGGACGGCGTACAGGTCGGCATGACGAACACGCTCAACACGCCCGTCGAAGCGATGGAGACGGAGTACCCGCTCCGGGTCGAGCGGTACGCGCTGCGGCCGTCCAGCGGCGGCGATGGCCGACATCGCGGCGGACTTGGCCTGGAACGGACCGTCACCGTCGAGACCGACGCCACCGTCTCGCTGCTGACCGAGCGTCGGCGGACGGCCCCGGCGGGAATCGACGGCGGCGAGGACGGCGCGACGGGGGCGAACCTGGTCGACGGCGAGCCGGTCCCGGCGAAGGCGTCCGTCGACGTCGCAGCCGGGACGACCGTCTCCGTGCTGACGCCCGGTGGCGGCGGCCACGGCGACCCGGCGGACCGCGACCCGGACGCGAGAGCGCGGGACCGCCGCGACGGGAAGGTCGACGACCGCTGAGCGGCGGCGGTCGCTCGAACTTTGAAATAGCTACCGCTGGAAGGTCCCGCATGAGAGTTTCCATCGTCGGCGGGGGGTTCGCCGGGCTAGCCGCAGCGCAGTTGGCCGAGAGGGCCACCGCCGACGTCCAACTCTACGACGAAGGGTCGTACAGCGGACCGCGGCGGGGTGCCTGGGGAGAGATGGTCTGGGACTACTCGAAGCTGCCCGTAGAGCGGGACGTGCCAGGGTACGTCAGAGAAGCGACGACGGGCATCTTCGTCGGTTCGGAGGGGAAAACCACGGTGAACGTCCCCGACGGCGTGATACTGAACCGGGGAGAGCTGGAGAAACACTGGGCCAGAACGCTCGACAGAACGGAAATCGTGGAAAACGCGGCCGTCAACGAGGCGGCGTTCCGGCAGCTGGCGGCGGAGTCGGACCTGCTGGTAGACGCCACCGGCCAGTTCCCGATATCCCAACAGTTCACCGACCTGTCCTACGACGTGGCGTGTCCGACCCTGAGCGGGCGGATTGAGGCCGACTTCTCCCATCTGTACCCGGAGCCGAGGGCGCTCGCGTACGAGAACTACTTCCTGTGGATTGTGCCCCAGTCGCCCGAGGAGGCGACTGTCGGCCTCGGCTGTCGGGCGGACAGGTCCGCCGACGAACTGTACGCGGACATGCGGACCTTGCTCACGGAGATAGACGTCGAACCACCGGAGCGAGGGACGCTTTACAGCGGAACTGACGTCTCGAACGGCCTGCGGAGCCTGGCGGACTGTTCGTACGAACTGAACGGCTGTACGGTCCACGTCGCGGGCGACGCCATCGGCGTGGCGAACCGCCTGACGGGGTTCGGGATGATACACGCGGCACAGTCCGGCCGAGCGGCCGTGGGTGCCTTCTTCGGAGCGGAGTCGTACAGACGCAGACTGCTCTGTCAGAACTTCTGGCCGAAGGCGGTCACCGGCGCGCTCGCCCCCGTCCACGACACTATCGGATTGGAAGGCATCGCTCGGTTGGCAACGTCGGACATCGAGTACCAGGAGAGCTTCGAGCCACAGGGGCCGAGCGACATCGTCAGCGCCGTCCGAGCCTTCCTGTAGCTGTTCACGCGAGAGTGATTACCGGTTTCGACACGGCGATGTCGGAGGCGTCCACCACGGTGCGGACTGCCACCAGGACAGCCGGACGCTCACAGTAATCGGGTCGTCGGGCGGTTCAGATGTGAGGAGAGGAAGAGCAATCCGCGCCAGCGAACTGGTGGGCTTACGGGAAATTGCGACGGAGGCCAGCTATCGTAGCTGACTATTTAGTGTAGTTCTTTAATATTGTCGTTTAGTATAGCTATTCAGTATAGCTGGCCGACATAGCCAGATGGCTTAGCTACAAAGAGTAGCCAATTGAGGTAACAGTACAGTATAGTCAACAGAGATAGCCAGAGGGGCTGTCTGCATCGTTTCACTGGCGTGGTCAGCCACACGGACTGGCGAGAAGGGGGAGCCAGCCGGCACAGCTACCGGGCATAGTTGGCAGAGACGGTCAAGAAGAGCAGAACCGGACAGGCCGTAAGCGAATCCAGTAGCGGCGTCAGCGGGGGGCGGTCTGGTCCCAGTCGTACCCCCACTCGCGTAGCTTCTCGGCGACGAGGGCCGGGTTGTCCATGGCGACGACGAGGGCGGCCTCCAGTGCGTCGGTCTTGTACACGTCCTCGCCGACTTCGTCTTCCAGGGTCCGGAGGAAGGTCGACTCCCGCTCCTCGACCTCGGGTCGGATGAATATCGGCCGCTGCTTGCGGTCCTGCTTGACCGAGTCACGGCGGAACTTGTACGGGATGTCGGGGTGGGTCGTCCGCTCTGTGTCGGTGGGCGACGGGTCGGTGGCCGCCGGCTCGTCGTCCCCGGCGTCCGATTCTGGCTCCGAGTCCGTCTCGGCGAAGGGGTCGTCGCCGGAGCCGGACTTCATGCCGTCGCCTCCTGTTCGCGAGTCCGGCGGAGATGCGCGGCCAGTTCTTCGAACTGCTCCAGCGTTTCGAGTTCGTAGTCGCGTTCCCGGCTTCGGTGGTCTTCGATATATTTGAACGCCGAGCACTGTTTGCGCCAGCACCCCTCCAACAGCGACGTCCGCTCGCGGAACACGACCGGGATGTCGTACGACTCGGCCCGGAGCCGTTTGAGCATCTCTTCCTGGTCGTTCGTGCCCTTGAACCGGTTCGGCACCGCGGCCAACACGCCCACGTTGATGTCGAGCGTCTCCTCAAGGCCGGTGACGAGGTCCGCCAGGCCCTCGACGGACTGCTGGCCTTTCCCGCTGGGCTCGAACGGGATGACGAGGTTCCGGGTCGCGTGCAACGCGTTGTACAGTTTCACGTCCGCGGTCGCCGGCGGGTCGATGATGACCGTATCGTACTCGGACGGAACGTCGGCGTCTTTCAGCACGCGCAGGAGCTGGACGTTCGGGTTCCAGTTCTCGCCGAAGTCCGCCGCTTCCTCCTCACGGCGACGGAGGTGCTTCGAGAGCACTTCCAGGGAGTTGTGGGCCGGGAGCACGTCGACGCCTTCGGACGTTTCGACGAGGTCCGCGAACGGTCCGCGGGGTCGTTCGACAAGGTGCCGGACCAGGCTGTCGGCCTCCGAGTCCGTCCGGTGGTCCGCGACGTCGAACAGGAACGAGAGGCTCCCCTCCTGTGGGTCCATGTCGATTGCCAGCACGTCGTGACCGGCGCGGGCGTCGGCGACGGCGAGGTTCGCCGCCATCGTCGTCTTGCCGACACCGCCGGCCTCGCTGTACACGGTGTAGGTCAGCATACCCTACGGAAGACACTACCCAGATATAAAGATTAGTCAGACGGTATAGCTATACTGTATAGCCACATCGACAATCCACGGTGACCGCGGGCTACTCGTCGAACAGCCCCGCAAGCGTCTCGCGCATCTCCGCTCGTCGGTGGGACCGGGCCTCGGACTCGGAGAGGTAGTTATCCAGGACGACCTGTGCGGAGGCCGAGCCCTGCTCGGCCGCCACGTCTTCGAACCGCTCGGCGACCCGCCGGACGGCAGCGCCGTACGTCGTGTACCAGAAGCGACGCCCCGTCTTCGGCGTCGGTCGAGCGCCGTCGACGGTGATATCGGCGGCTTCGGCTACCGATTTGAACCGTCGACGGACGGTTTCGGCGGTCAGATGGCCGGTGGCCGACGCCGCAGAGGGGAGGAGATAGCCGTTCCAGTCCGGACCGGAGAGCGCTTCGATGCGCTCGCTGATCGTCGCCAGACCAGCCAACAGGGCCACGGTTCCGGGGCCGTTCTTCCGCTCGCCGTCGGTGAACTCTATGTACGGATGCGAGTCGTCGTCCGGTTCGAGGTTGAGCTGACGGACGTGCAGCGACGCGACTTCGCTCGGTCGGAGTCCCCAGCCACAGCACGCGACGACGATGAATCGGTCCCGTGGCTCGGCCGCGGCCGCGTATAGGCGCTCGACAGCGCTTCTATCGAGTGCCTCGTTGTCCCAGGAAGGGGTCTCGTCCCACCCGAATCGGGTTTCGAGGTCGGCGAGCGGATTGTACGCGGCGGTTCCGAACATCACCTGGTGCTTGTAGAACTGCCGGGTGTCCTGGACGTACTTGCGCCGCGAGGCGAGCGTCGTCAGCGTCTCGTCAGACCGGTCGAGGGCGTCGAAAGTCGCTGCGACCCGGTTCATCTCCGCGACGCGTTCGTCGGGATTTTCCAGCGGTCCGAGCAAGTCTTTCGTATCGTGGATATTGGTATATACTTTCGCGTATCGGCGTAGAATCGACCGCCGTGTGTCGATTGTGGCGTCGGCACGGCCGCGCCGGGTCGCAAGCTCGTCGAGGTACCCCTCGAGTGCCTGCTGTGTGTTGTCAGAGAGGAACGCGAACGGAGCGGTCGACCGGTCCACGTCCGGGACGCCGATTTCGTCGTAGAACTGACCGGGAGACAGGTCCAGTCGCCGCTGCAGGTGCTTGACGAATCCGGGGAACTGGCCGTTCAGCCATGCGTACGTCGGCGTCTCCGAATCCGGGTCGAAGCCATCGTCTTCCATCACCGGCACGACGGTTTCGCGGTAGAAGGACGCACAGTCCGCCAGGTCCATCGTCGCATAGCGAGTCTCAGTCATCGACTCGCGCTCGCTCGTGGAGCTGCAGTAACCGTCGCGCTGTCCGAGTTGACGCATCTGAATCACTTGATTTTCGCATACAGAGTGCTTCAGTCGCATCACTAATAATTTGTCTTGTATTGTTTTCTCACGCAGAAACCCACAACAAGACAGTTAGCGGAGGATATATTACTACAGCGGATAAATCATATGGCGCTATATCAAATTCGGGGCTCGGCGACGGATATTCCAAGCGGTTTAGACGGGCTATGAAGCGCAAATTCGGCCGATAAGCCGGCTATCCGACCCCATAGCGGTGCCTGTGAAACCCCCGTCGTCCGAGCGGGGTTGATTCGTATTTTCTCACCCCGGTAAGTCCGCGTAGGAGGTCCGTCGTTCGGTCAGGGCCGATTCCGTATCTTAGGCGGCCGTGTTCCGGACGGTCTCTCTGTCCAGGAGCCACGCAGCGAGCAGAGAGGCGGCGATACCGATACCGACGCCGGCGACGGTATCGGTGAGGTAGTGTGTCCCCAGATAGACCCGCGAGACGGCGACCAGCGTCGCCAGCGTGGCCACTGTGCCGAACGGGAGGGCGTCGGACTTCCGGGCGGTCATGGCGTACACCGTCACGGCAGCGGCGTGGCCCGACGGGAACGACGTGGCCACCGTCTCGGCCCCGTCGGTCAGACAGACCGGGGCGGCCGGAAACGGACGCTGAATCGTCAGCATGAGCGCCCCGACGAACGCACCCGCGAGCACCAGCGCGAGGAGGCTGTGGCGAAACGCCTCGTCCCAGTCGGCCAGGTAGCAGACGCCGACGAAACAGAGCGCCGCCGTCGCCGAACCGAGCCCAGTCACCGAGGTGAGAAGCTTCGTCAGCAGAGGAGTCCGTGCGGCAACGATGGCGTCCATCGTCACCGCGTCGACTCGAACGAGCAGGTCGAGGAGGTCGGCGAGTAGCTGCGCTATCACTCTCGCGTGGTAGCGCCTGCAGCATCATAGGGACTCGGTCCCGACCGGGGGCGCTCCGCCTCGCCAGCGCCGAACGAGCAGTCCCGCGACGGCCAGCCAGAGCGCGACTTCGAGGAAAAACGACGGGCTCCAGAGGTAATACAGGAAGAAAGACCCCGGTGGAAGGGCGAGCGGGTCCGTCGGAACGACGACGGGCCACAGCAGGAAGACGGCATCGCCGGGCCGGCCGTTGACGACGACGTGAACGGTATCGAGCAGGAGATGCAGCGCCCAGCCGACCGCGGCCGACAGCCCCACACGCCCGGACAGCGCCAGCGGCACCGCGAGGAGGACCAGCAGCGCCGAGTGGCCCACGGAGTGAAACAGCGACGTGACGCCGACGGTCGCCAGCGGCTTGTCGAGGAGGTCGGGGACCGCAGTGCCGGCGACCAGCCACGGCGTGGAGAGCCGGGACGCCCGGCCGGCGAGCCAGGCCGCGAGCAGGTGCGTCGGGAAGAGCATACGCGTACGTCGTCGGCGAGACGTATCAACGTCCCCCGTCGAACCACTCCCTCGGCAGCCGGCCGCTGACGACGAGGAAGTCCCGGACGAACACAGCGAGCGACGGCGCGAGGACGGCGGGCGCGAGCGCGAAGACGAGTCTGACCGGAACCGCGGGGACGAGCGCGACGGTGAGAAACGCCATCTGGACGCCCGCGAAGTACTTCCCGAGGTCGCTGTCCGGCCGGTCGAAGACCGGGCGACCGCGCAGCCGTCGCCACCGTATCCCCGCGAGGTAGACGTATCTGGCGGCGGAAATCGAGAGATACCAGACGGGGAGCCGGCCCCACAGCACCGCGAGGACGGGCGCGACGACGAACCCGAAGGTGTCGAACGCCATGTCGAGGCGCGTGCCGAGCGCCGTCTGTTGCCCGACCGTGCGGGCGACCGCGCCGTCGAGTCTGTCGAGGGCGACGCCGACGCCGTAACACGCCGCCGGTACCCACGCGAGGTCGGTCGTCGCCGGGACGACGAGGAACCCGGCGACGACGGCGTACAGCCCGCCCCGGAGCAGCGTCAGCGTGTTCGCCAGCCCGAAGACGTACCGCCACGGCCGGACGGTCTCCAGCCCGCGGCCCGCGTACCAGAGCTGTCCCGCCAGACAGACGCCCGCGACGGCGGCGGGGTGGACCATCCAGCGAGTCATCGCGTCGGCGGGGAACAGCGCGCCGACCACGGTGGCTACGGTTACGGCTCCGACGACCGGGAGGCCGACCCGGAGCCCTGCGGGCGCGTCACCCTGTCGGCCCGCCATCGCCACCTCCCGGGCCGCTCTGGGTCGGGTCGCCCACCGGCGTCGTCCGAGCCGCGTCCCGGCCGGCGCGGGTCATCGCAACAGGGCGACGAGGACGGCGAGGAGAACGACCTGTGCGAGCTTGTCGACCGCGCCCAGCGTCCCGATATCGGCCGGGAACGACTTCCCGAGCGCGACGAAGTTGACGTAGTACCACAACACGATTTGGACGAGCGTGAAGGGGACACCGACGGCGTAGACGGTCCGGCGGCGGTAGTCCAGCGCGACCAGCACAACCGCGCCCAGGAACCCGAGCCCGGCGAGCACGAAACTGATACCCATGGCCGACGGGAGCATCCTGACGCCGAGCAGGAGGTGAACGGCGGCGGAGACGAGTGCGGCGGCGATGCCGACCCAGTGCAGGCTATCGAGCGAGGCCAGGTCCGGTGAGAGCGCTTGTGTCTCGGTCGTGCTCATGCCTTACAATCGGTTTTCAGTCACATAATGATAGTGCCAAATCGGCGTTTACCGCTCGAAATCGGGCCGTTCGAGTGCCTCGATTCGGGCGCACGCCTCGGCATCCAGTCGCCGACCGGCGGCGGCGAGGTTCTCGACGACGTGGGACGGGGTCGTGCTCGACGGGATGGGGACGACGCCCTGTGTGACGTTCCACGCCAGCACGACGCCGGCGGGCGTGAGTCCGGCCTCGTCGGCGATATCGGCCAGGACTGGCTCGTCGAGCAACCCGGGGGCCGACAGCGGCGAGTGGGCAATCACGCGGATACCGCGCTCGTGACAGAACGCCACGAACTCGGGCCGTGGCTGATAGGGGTGGCGCTCTATCTGGACGAGCGCGGGCCGGACGCTCGCGGCGTCCAGAATCGTTTGCAACTGGGCTTTCGAGACGTTACAGACCCCGAGCGTGCGCGCCAGCCCCCGCCCGCGGACCGCTTCGAGGTTCGCCCACGCCCGTTCGAGCGGGACGTCGGCCGTCTCGACGTCGCCGCCGTCGTCCCGGGGGAACGTCAGCGCCTCCTGCCGGGCGACGGGCTGCTCTGCCAGCCGCGAGAGCGGCCCGCGATGGGCCCACGCCTCGGGCCAGTGCAGCGCGTAGCAGTCGAAGGCGTCGAGGCCGAGTTCGTCGAGGCTCCCCCGACACGCTTCGAGCAGGTGGTCGCGACGGTGGTTCGTGCGCCACACCTTCCCGAGGACGAACAGGCCGTCGCGGTCGGGAGTGCCCGGCGCGGCCAGCAGTTCACCGATGCGGTGTTCGTTGCCGTACAGTTCCGCGCTGTCGAGCAGGCGGTAGCCGGCGTCGAGCGCCGTCGCGATGGAGTCCGCGCGGTCGACGTACTCGCCGTCGCGGTAGCGCGAACAGCCGAAGCCGACGGGCGGCAGTCGGAGCGCGTGCTCGGCGGTCCGGCCCGCGCGGTCCCGGCTAGGTCGGACCGTCGGTACGGGAACGGGGTCGGCCGTCGCGCCGTGGTCGGGCACGTCGACCGGACCACCCGACTCGGCGGCCGCCTCGATGGCGTTGCAGACGGCGACGACGTGTGCGCCGCGCCGCCCGGTCGCTCGCGGGGGCCTGCCGCGGGCGACCCCGGCCGCCAGCGATTCGACGGGGTCAAGATACCGGTAGGGGCGGGTTGGGTGCTGTGCGGGGGCGTCGACGTACTCGCGGCCGACGCGGCCAAAGCGAACGGCGTCGGCGCTGTCGGTCATCGCACCAGTGCCCCGTAGATACAGCGACCCGTCGTCGCCGTGCAGTTCCAGCCCGTAGAACTCCCGGCTCCGATGTGGCGCGTAGAGGCTCGCGGTGAGCCGAACCGTCGGCCCCGCGGCGAACGCGAGCGTCGCTTCGACGTGGCTGGGGGCCGAGGGCCGTCGGTCCTCGCGGTCTGGCCAGCTATCGAGCGCGTCGGCGGTCCGAACCGACGCCACGGGGCCGAACCAAGAGGTCAGCAGGGCGAGCGGGTAGACGCCGCCGTCGTACAGCGGTCCGATGTCGAGGAAGGAGTCCGGCCGGTCGTGCCAGTCGGTGACGCGACCGACGTGCGCGTGGGCGTATCCCAGTTGGACGGGGCCGAGGCGTCCGTCTGACAGGAGCCGGCCCGCGCGGCGCTGGCTGGGAGCCCCCGGCGTGCCGGGCGCGCAGCCGAGCGCCAGGTCCCGCTCGCGGGCCAGTTCGAGGAGTGCCGCGGCCGCCTCGGCGTCGAGAGCCAGGGGCTTCTGTGAGTAGACGTGCCGGCCCGCCTCCAGGGCCGTCCGGGTCACGGGCGCGTGGGCGGCGTGGCTCGTCAGATTCACCACCAGCGGCGCGTCCACCGCCCCGAGCGCGGCGTCGAAGTCGGTGAAGGACGGACAGTCGTACGCGTCGGACAGCGTCCTCGCCCGCTCGCCGTCGAGGTCACAGACGCCCGCGAGCGCGAGCGGCCCATCCTCCAGTTCGGCCGCGTACTCGGACGCGATGGCCCCCGCGCCGACGAACAGACAGTGCACACAGAGACGGTGTGGGCGAGACGTATATATTGTCGGCCGGGGGACGTGGCGCTCGCCGTCCGACGTCGTGCCGGGCTCCGGGCGGTAGCCCGACCAGTTTTACCCGGACGGCACCAACACCGTGTGTGACAGAACCGGGGATGGGCCGGCTCGGGACGGCGTACCTGCGGGCGCTCCAGGCAGTCGGCCGCCGACTCGACTACGGGACGAACGTCTACGAGCGCGAGTGGGACGTCCTCGTGGTGCTCGACGGCTGTCGAGCCGACGTGCTCCGGTCGGTCGCGCCGGACGTGGGCTTCCTCGGGACGGTCGAGACGGTCCGGTCGGTCGGTAGTTCCTCCTCCGAGTGGTTGGAGAACACGTTTCTCGGCCACCCGGAGACTGGACACACCGCGATGGTCACCGGCAACACGTGGACCGACCGGTACCTCGACGCCGGGGCGTTCGCGGCGCTGGACGAGGTCTGGAAGTACGCGTGGGACGAGGACCTGGCGACCGTACCGGCGGCGGCGGTCACCGACCGCGCTATCGCACTGGCCCGCGAGCGGACCCCCGAGCGGCTGGTCGTCCACTACATGCAACCGCACCACCCGTTCGTGCCGGCGCCGCTGGAGGGCGACGACGGACTGGCCCGGACCGGCGACCACAGCAACACGGCGAACCCGTGGGTGTCCCTGCGCCGCGGCGAATTCCGGGCCGAGCGGGTCTGGGCGGCCTACGAGGCGAACCTCCGGTACGTCCTGGCGTCGGTCGGGACCCTGCTCGACAACGTCGACGGCCGGGTCGCCATCACGGCGGACCACGGCAACCTCTTCGGGGAGTGGGGGCTGTACGGCCATCCGATGCACACGCCGGTCCCGGCGCTGCTCGCGGTGCCGTGGGCCGAGGCGACGGGCGTCGACAGCGGCCGGTTCGAGCCGGAGCTGTCACCCCCCGAGCGGCTCCCGGTCTCGCGAGTCTACGGGGCCGAAGGGGACCGCGAGCGCCTCGACGCCCTCGGGTACCGCTGACCGGGATAGCTTTTAGTCGGAGAAAGCCTGGGTGCAAGACGTGCATTCCAGGAGCCGCTCCCGCACGCGCCCAGTTTGGCACCGACACACCGGCACCGACGCCCCACTGGAGGCGGCAGCCTGATGCCCGGCAAGGAGCTGTACTTCACCGGCTCGGAGTCGGTCGCCGTCGAGGAGGCCCCGATACCACGTCCCGGACCGGCGGAGGTCCGCGTCCGGACGGAGCTTTCGGGTATCAGCCCCGGGACGGAACTGCTCGTCTACCGCGGCGAGGTGTCGTCGCAGTTCGATACCGACGAGACTATCGACGCGCTGGCGGGGACGTTCTCTTATCCCCTGCGGTACGGCTACGCCGCCGTCGGCCGCGTCACGGCCGTCGGTGACGGGGTCGACGACGACTGGCTCGACCAACGCGTGTTCGCGTTCAACCCCCACGAGAGCCACTTCCTGGCCGACCCGGAGACGCTCGTCCCGACGACGCTGTCGCCCGAGCGGGCCGTGTTCATCCCCAACGCGGAGGCGGCGGTCAACTTCGTCATGGACGCCCGGCCACGCATCGGCTCCCGCGTGGTCGTCTTCGGACAGGGTCCGGTGGGGCTGTTGACCACGGCCGTCCTCGCCGAGTTCCCGCTGACCTCGCTGGTGACCGTCGACCCCTGCCAGCGCCGGCGGGACCTCTCCGAATCGTTCGGCGCGGACCGCTCGGTCGCACCCGAGGCCCTCGCCGTCGAGGACGCCGACATCACGTTCGAGCTCTCGGGGAACCCGACGGCGCTGGACGACGCTATCGACGCGACCGGCTACGCGGGCCAGGTCGTCGTCGGGTCCTGGTACGGCACCAAGGACGTGCAGCTGGCGCTTGGAAGCGACTACCACCGCAGCCACATCCGGGTCCGGAGCAGCCAGGTGAGCCGCATCGACCCCGACCACGCCGACCGCTGGGACAAGGACCGCCGGCTCGACGTCGTCCGGTCGTGGCTGGCCGAACGGGACCTCTCGGCGCTGCTGACCCACCAAATACCTATCGACCGTGCGGCCGAGGCCTATCGACTGCTGGACGAGCGGCCCGACGACGCCGTCCAGGTCGTTCTCTCCTACGAGTGACACCATTTACGTGACTCCCAGCCCTGTATCGGGTCGTGTACTCGACGACAGTGCTGACGGACTTCGTGGCACAGCACTACCTCACCGTCCCGGACGCCGGCCCCGAGGGGGAGCCCCACTCCCACCACTACGAGGTGGAACTGTGCTTTCGCGGCCCCACCCTCAACGAGTTCGACTACATCGTCGACATCGACGACGCCGAGGCCGCGCTCTCGGGCCTCGCGGACCGCTACCGCGATACCTTGCTCAACGACTGTGCGGAGTTCGAGGGGCACAACCCCAGCGTCGAACGGTTCGCCAGGGTCATCTTCGAGCGCGTCACCGACCGCGTCAGCGACGACACCGTCACCGAACTCGCCGTGACGGTCTGGGAGGACGACGAGGCCGCCGCGAGCTACGACGACGCCGTATGAGGGTCGGGCTGACGCTGTACGGGAGCCTGGAGGCGCAGTCGGGCGGGTTTCGATACGACCGGAAGCTCGTCGAGGGCCTCCGGGCCGCCGGCGACACCGTCGAAGTGGTCGAACTGCCGTGGCGCGCGTACCACCGTGGCCTGCTCGACAACGGGTCGCGGGCCCTGCGCCGGCGACTCGGCGTGGACGTCGACGTCATGTTGCAGGACGAACTCGCCCATCCGTCGCTCGTCTACACGAACCGCGCGCTCCCCTATCCCATCGTCAGCGTCGTCCACCACCTGCGGGCGAGCGAGCCCCGGCGGCTGACGCCGCTGTACCGGGCGGTCGAACGCCGCTACCTCGACACCGTCGACGCCGCCGTCTGCAACAGCCGGCCGACGCAACGCGTGGTCGCCGACCTCGGCGTCGACCGGACCGTCGTCGCGCCCCCGGCCGGCGACCGGTTCGACCCAGCGATAGATGACGAAACTATAGACGACCGCGCACGCGCGGACCCGCTCCGGGTCGTCTTCGTCGGCAACGTCACGCCCCGGAAGGGGCTGGACACGCTCGTCGACGGAGTGGCCGCCGCCGACGCCGAGGTCGCGCTCACCGTCGTCGGAACCCCGGCCGACAGGGACCACCTCGAGTCAGTCGAGGCGAGCGTCCGCGAGCGCGGCCTGTCCGACCGCGTCAGTTTCGCGGGGCGTCTCAGCGACGACGGACTGGCGGCGACCCTCGAAGCCAGTCACGTTCTCGCGGTGCCGTCCCGCTACGAGGGGTTCGGTATCGTCTATCTGGAAGGGATGAGCTACGGCCTGCCGGCCGTCGCGTCGCGGGCCGGTGGGGCCACCGACCTGGTCACCGACGGGGAGACCGGCGCGCTCGTCGACCCGGACGACCCGGCGGCCGTGGCCCGCGAACTGGAGCGGTTCGCGGCCGACCGCGACCGGCTGGCCGCGATGGGGCGGGCGGCCAGAGACCGCTACGAGGCCCACCCAGACTGGGACGAGACGACGGCGCGGGTCCGCCAGCTGCTGGCCGACGTGGCCACGGAGGTACCGGCGTGACCGACCCCTTCCAGCGGTACCTGCGGGCGAAACGGACCGTCGACGACCGGGCGCTGGACCGGCGGCTCGTCCAGACGCTACGGGGCCGACTGGGCGACCGCGCCGCCGACACCGACGGGCCGCTCCGGGTACTCGAAGTCGGGGCCGGCATCGGAACGATGCTGGCCCGGTTCGTGGACTGGGGCGTGCTCCCGGCCGGCGACGTTCGCTACACCGCGGTCGACATCGAAGCCGCGAACACCGCCGCTATCCCGGGATTCCTGCGAGAGTGGGGGGCCGACAGCGGGGTCACCGTAACCGACGCCCCGCTGACGGTCAAGACCGGTGACCGACGTATCGAGGTCGAGACCGTCGCGGCGGACGGCGTCGCGTACGCCGCCGACGCCGACGGCTACGACCTGCTGGTCGGTGCCGCGCTGCTCGACATCGTCGACCGCGACGGGCTCCCGACGCTGCTCGGCGCGCTCGCGCCCGGTGGGCACTACTACTTCCCCATCACCTTCGGCGGCGCGACCCGCTTTCGCCCGCGACACCCGGCCGACCGGGCAGTTGAGGCCCGCTACCACGACCACATGGACCGAAAGCCCGGCGGCGACAGCCGCGCCGGCGACGACGTGCTCGACCGCCTCCAGCGGCTGGACGGAGCGACGCTGACCGCGGTCGGCGGCTCGGACTGGGTCGTCCGGCCGGTCGACGGCGCGTACCCCGCCGACGAGGCGTACTTCCTCCGGCACATCCTCGACACAATCGAGGGCGCGGTCCGGGAGGTGACCGGCGACGACTTCGACGCGCTGGACGACTGGCTGGCCAGTCGACGCGAACAGGTCGCGGCCGCGGAACTACTGTATGCCACCCACCAACTGGACTTTCTGGGTCGGGCCACCCGCGGCGTTTGATTCGTGACGAGGTGCCAGATAGTCAGGTGCGAGGGCTCAATAGACGTATATTAGCGAATTCACGACCATTTATTATCTTTTTATATATGGCAGGGGAAAGTTAGAACGTAGTCCCGGTTTCGTGGACGTAGTAGTTATAGGGTGATCTAAATACCTATCTAGAGGGGAGATTCTGATGACCGACTCACACACGGCGGCCGCGGCTCGACCCGACACCGCAGTGCTGAAAATATTTTCAGTTAGAGCGCGGGCCGCCCGCTGCGGAGGCCCCTATCGCTCGAAGCGGTTCCGGGAATCGGGCTAGGGCTGGACCTGGTCGAGGGGGCGAATCAGGACCTCGTTGATGTCGACGCGTTCGGGCTGGGACACGACGAACGTGATAGTGCGGGCGATGTCCTCGGGCGCGAGCGCGTCCATCGACCCGACGTACTCCTTGACCCCCGCCTGGAGTTCGTCGTCCGGGATGTGTTCGAGGAGTTCGGTGTCGACCGCACCCGGCTCGATTGTGGCGACGTGGACGCCCGCTTCGGCGACGTCGAGGCGCAGCGAGTCGCCGAACATCTTCACGCCGGCTTTCGCCGCGTTGTAGTGGGAACTGTTCTCCTGGAGGAACCGGCCGACGACGGAGGAGAGGTTGACGACGTAGCCGCTCCCCTGGTCTATCATCGTCGGGACGACGGCGTGGGTGAGGGTGATGAGGCCGGTGAGGTTCACGTCGATGGTCGTCTGGAGGGTCTCGCGGTCCGCCTCCGTGATGTGTGCGAGCGGCATCACGCCGGCGTTGTTGACGAGGATGTCGATTTGGCCGTACTCGTCGAGTGTTGTCTCGACCAACTCGTCGATGTCGTCGTCGTCGGTGATGTCCGTCGTGACGGCGAGGGCCTCACCGTCGGTGTCCGACTCAATGCGACCGGCGAGTTCGTCAAGTTCGTCGCCGCGCCGGGCGGCGAGGACGACGCTCGCGCCGCGGGACGCGAGCGACTCCGCGGTGGCACTGCCGATGCCGGAGGAAGCGCCGGTGACGATTGCGACCTGTTCGTTCAGTTCTGAGCCGAATTCGGTTGTCATCACACGAACGGACGCCGGCCGTCCGCTTCGGCGTTATCCTATACTCAAAGTACGTTTAAATAGTCGGGCGGCAGGCCGTCGCGCTGGGACAATCTTCGCCAGAGAATCCCACTGTATCGACACCGCGCGGGCAACGAACTGGCCGGCGACCGCGAGCGGCGCAGAGCGTTTGGCACACAGGCCGGACTCCCCGATGCCGGTCGTGTGAACGCCCACCAATAGACTTACCCGGCGGCCAGACCGATAGAGCGGTATGAGCAGATTCGGTCGTGAAGCGGACTCCGAACCGGAGTTCGGCGACGCCGTCGAGGAGGATTCCGGGTCCGCGGCGGAGCATCTCGGAACCGAGGCGTCGAAAGACGGGATGGTGCCCGCGGAGGCGTTCGCGCTGCTCGGGAGCGACACCCGAATCGAGATACTGCAGGCGATGCTGGACGCGAACGCCGACGCGACGCCGGTCGGGTTCACTGACCTGTTCGAGCGGGTCGACATCGCGGACACCGCCAACTTCAACTACCACTTACAGAAGCTCACCGGCCACTTCATCAGACAGACCGAGGACGGCTACGAGTTCCGCCACCCCGGCCGGAAGGTCGTCAGTTCGATATTCGCGGGGACGCTCACCGACCACGCTCAACTGGGCTTTTTCCCCGTCGCCGGCTCCTGTCACACCTGCGGCGGGGACCTCCACGGATGGTACGTCGACGAGGTGCTCAGCATCGCCTGTGTCGACTGCACGACGGTGCTCGTTCGGTACCCGTTCCCGCCGGGCGGCATCGACGAGCGAACGCCCGAGGAGTTACTGCAGGCGTTTCACCACTACGTCCGGCACCACTACTGCATGGCCGCCGACGGGGTCTGTCCCGAGTGTACCGGGCCTGTTGAGACGGAGCCGGCCTACGAACCGACGGACGGCGGCGACTTCGACGTGACAGTCGAGCACACGTGCCAGCGGTGTGGCTACGAGCTCCAGTCGAGCGTCGGGGTGAACCTCCTCGACAACGCCGAGGTGCTCCTGTTTCACTCCGAACGCGGTATCGACCTGAGCACGGAGCCGTTCTGGCACTTCGAGTGGTGCGTGAGCGACGCGCACACGGAGGTGCTCGACGAGGACCCGCTCCGCCTGCGCATCGACATCCCCTGTGCGGGCGACGAGTTACACGTCGTGTTAGACGAGACGCTCTCGGTCATCGAGACGGCGCGACAGGAACAGCTCTCGTACTGAGAGCAGTGTGCGTCAGAAACGGGGCCGACCGATGATGCCCACGGTCGGAAAGCCAGCGGTCGTCTGCCGGCCTATTCGAACAGCTGGACGGCCTCGTCGTACCGGGAACTCGGCTCGTCCCAGTCGACGACCTCGAAGAATGCGTCGATGAAGTCGCCGCGGGCCGGACCGTAGTCGTAGTAGTAGGAGTGTTCCCAGACGTCGAGCGCGAGGATGGGGTGGCTCCCCCAGAGCGCGCCCTGGTCGTGCTTGTCGACGGCGACGTTTCGCAGTTGGTTGCTGAAGCTGTCGTAGACCAGCAGTGCCCAGCCGCCGGCGGCCGAGGCCGCGGCCTCGAACTCGTCCCGCCACGCCTCGTAGCTGCCGAAGTCCTCCTCGATGCGGTCCGCGAGGTCGCCCGCGGGTTCGTCGCCGTCCTCGGGGCTCATCGACTGCCAGAACAGGTCGTGGAGGATGTGTCCGGAGCCGTTGTGTGTCACGTTACCGAGCGCCGAGGCCGTCGAGGAGTGGTCGCCTTCCTCGCGGTTCTCGGCGAGCGTCTCTTCGGCGCTGTTCCAGCCGTTTACGTAGCCCTGGTGGTGGGTGTCGTGGTGCCACGTCAGGACCTGTTCGCTGATGTGCGGTTCGAGTGCGTCGTAGTCGTACGGAAGCGGCGGAAGTTCGTAGTCTGTCATTCGTCGTCACTACCGTCAACGGGGGTGAGCAACATGAGCGTTTTCTGTAGCGCGATATAGTTGAGTTGCTGTCATTGTTGTGGGGAGGGTTCCGGTCCCGCTCTGGCGAGAGCCGAGCGAATGCCGCCCTTGGCGACCGGACCGAGAGCGTCGTCGAAGCGTGCAACGACGTGCCACGGGCGTCACGCCCGCTGGGCGGCGAGGCTCACGATGGCGTGACCACCGTTTTCGGCGACGGATGTGCTCGCGTTGCTCGCACAGCACTCCTGGAAAAACGTGGGCCGAAAAGCCTCGCTCCGCTCGCGTCGCTACTCCTGCTGTGCGTCGACGACGGCGACGCCGGCGAGGTTCACGATGTCTTTGACCTCGTCGCCGCGCTGGAGGACGTGGACGGGCTTGTCCATGCCGACGAGCATGGGGCCGATGGCTTCGGCTCCGCCCAGCCGCTGGAGGAGCTTGTAGGCGATATTGCCCGCTTCCAGGTTCGGGAACACGAGGACGTTCGCGGGGTCGTCGAGTTCGGAGAACGCGTAGGAGTCCGTGAGGATGTCCTCCACGACGGCGGTGTCGGCCTGCATCTCCCCATCGACCGGGAAGTCGACGGTCGGGTCGGTCCTGAGCCGGTCGGCGGCCGTCCGCGGTTTGGCAGTGCCGGTGTTCTGGACGCTGCCGAAGTCGGAGTACGACAGCAGCGCCGCGCGCGGTTCGACGTTGAAACGGCGGGCCAGGTCGGCGGTGAGACGCGTGACCTCCGCCAGCACGTCCGCGTCGGGGTCCTGATTGACCGTCGTGTCGGCACAGAAGACGACGCGGTTCTTGAACGTCAGCATGTAGACGCCGGCCGCGTAGTCGGTGTCGTCGTCGGTGCCGATGACCTGCAGCGGCGGTCGTAGCGCCTCCGGGTAGTGGTGGGTCAGGCCGGTCAGCATCGCGTCGGCCTCGCCCATCTCGACCATGACGCTGGCGAGGTAGTCGCCGTTCCCGACCAGGTCCGTCGCCTCCTGTCGGGTGACGCCCTTTCGCTTCCTGAGGGCGTGTAGCCTGTCGGCGTACGGCGTCAGGTCGATTTCCTCTGGGTCCACCACTTCGGGGACCGCGTCGAACCCGAGGCTGTCGACGGTCGCCCGAATCCGGTCGCGGTCGCCCACGAGAATCGGCTCGGCGATGCCCTGGTCGGCGAGCTGATGTGCCGCTCGAATCATCTTCTCGTTGCTGCCCTCCGGTAAGACGAGCCGCTTGGGGTCGCTCCGAGCCTTGTTGAGCACGATGCGCATCATCTCGCGGGACTTGCCCAGGCGGGCCTCGAGCTTCTCGACGTAGGCGTCGGTTTCGAGCGTCTCCCGGGCGACGCCGCTCTCGATTGCGGCCTCGGCGACCGCGGGCGCGACTTCGAAGAGGACGCGTGGGTCGAGGGGTTTCGGGAGGATGTACTCGGGTCCGAACTGCAGGGGCTGGTCGCCGTAGGCCTTGACGACGGCGTCGGGGACGTCCTGCCGGGCGAGGTCGGCCAGCGCTTCGGCGGCCGCTCGCTTCATCTCCTCGTTGATTTCGGTCGCGCGCACGTCCAGCGCGCCCCGGAAGATGAACGGGAAGCCCAGAACGTTGTTCACTTGATTGGGGTAGTCGGAGCGGCCAGTGGCCATGATTACCGTGTCGTCGCGGGCCGCTTTAGCGTCCTCGTAGGCGATTTCGGGGTCGGGGTTGGCCATGGCGAAGATGATGGGGTCGCTGGCCATCGACCGCACCATCTCCTGGTCGACGATGCCGCCCACGGAGAGCCCGACGAACACGTCCGCCCCCTCCATCGCGTCCGACAGGTCGCCGGCCGGCACGTCCTGGGCGAACTCGCGGCTGTACGGGTCGATGTCCCCGGCTTCCGCACGCTCGGTCGTCAGAATCCCGTCGACGTCACACATCGTGATGTTCGCCGTCGGCACGCCCAGCGAGGTGAAAAACTGCGCCGTCGCGGTGGCGGCCGCCCCGGCCCCCGCGAACGTCACGTCGAGGTCCGCGAGGTCCTTGCCGGCAATCTCCGCGGCGTTCAGGAGTCCGGCCCCCGAGATTATCGCGGTGCCGTGCTGGTCGTCGTGGAAGACAGGAATGTCCATCTCCTCGCGGAGTCGGCGCTCGATTTCGAAACACTCCGGGGCGGCGATGTCTTCGAGGTTGATTCCGCCGAAGGTCGGCTCCATCGCCCGGACGTTGTCGACGAACCCGTCGGTCGATTCGGCGTCTAACTCCACGTCGAAGACGTCGATGTCGGCGAAACGCTTGAACAGCACGCCCTTACCTTCCATGACGGGTTTCGACGCCTCCGGGCCGATGTTCCCCAGGCCGAGCACCGCCGACCCGTCCGAGACGACCGCCACCAGGTTCCCCCGCGCCGTGTAGGTGAACGACTGCTCCCGGTCCCGGTCGATTTCCCGACAGGGTGCCGCGACGCCGGGGGAGTACGCCAGCGAGAGGTCCCGCTGGGTGTTCGTCGGCTTCGTCGTCGATATCTCTATCTTGCCCGGCGGCGCTGTGCGGTGATAGTCGAGGGAGTCCTCGTCGAGTCCCATGGCAGCCATGGTGCGGCGACCGCCAATATTCTGACGCTCCTGTGCAAAGTTGCGGAATCCACTCAGACCAACCGAGCCGCGACGACTGTGTCGTGTCCACCGCCCGGGACGGATGCGTTGACTGGCAGTGAGATACAGTTGCTCCAGCACCGCACTCGAATTTCGAGAGCGTTCAGTCCCGCAGAAATATAATCTTTGCATATATTATATTATTCTTATATTTCTGACGCGATGGGTTCTCGAAAAGCCGTCCACCAGTTGAAACCGATACACCGTGTTTGACTCCCCGGCGTGACGTACCAGATTCGATTGCGGTCGCCGCAAGGGTGGGTGAGTCGGAACCGGTTCTTCCGGCCGTGTGCTGGGCCAGACCATTGACGGCGTCTTCACCAGTTTCGGGACGCCTACACGATATCGCACTTACAGAGATGTTCCAAGGAGGTGGGTAACGTCCCGTTGTTACTGAGAGCGCGCGGACCACCACAAGTTCGGATTTCGACGGCCCGGGGACAGACTGGAGACGGAACGTTACGGAGTTCGGAAGAGTGCCAGATATATTTGTCTTATGGAAGTATTTTGTATTAGTAAGATTTTGTACCGTTTTAATTACCACCGGGGCGGAGACTGCCGAACCCGGTGTCGAGGGCCTATTCTCTGGCGCGGCGGCTCCGAGTCGGCGGTGACGTGCTGGCGAGGCACAATAGTTATACGACCCGGAGTGGATTCCAAAACGTATGTCGAGCGAAGTTAGCGTCAGCGGCGGCGAGACTATCGACCGGATATCCGAGAACGTCTACGGCCATTTCGCCGAGCACCTCGGCCGATGTATCTACGGCGGCATCTGGGTCGGCGACGACGACCGGGTCGAGACGGCAGACGGCATCCGGATGGACACGGTCGAACTGCTCCGGGACCTCGAAATGCCCGTCCTGCGGTGGCCCGGTGGCTGTTTTGCGGACGACTACCACTGGGAGGACGGCGTCGGTCCCCGCGACGAACGCCCCCGCCGCCGGAACCTGTGGTGGACACAGGGCCGAGACAACGTCCCCGAGGAGTCGAACCAGTTCGGCACAGACGAGTTCCTCCGCCTGTGTCAGCTCCTCGAAACGGACCCGTACATCGCGGTCAACGTCGGGTCCTCCACCCCCCAGGAGGCGCTGGACTGGATAGAGTACTGCAATTACGACGGCGACACGGAACTGGCGGAGCGACGCCGCGAGAACGGCCAGGACGAGCCCTACGGAGTGAAGTACTGGGGCATCGGCAACGAGAACTGGGGCTGTGGCGGCCGGTTCGCCCCGGACGAGTACGCCGACGAGTACCGCCGCTTCGCGAACTACTTCAACGGTTTCGACAATCTGATGAACGCCGACTCGACGGAGTTCATCGCCTGTGGCCACCTCACCGACGACTGGAACCGGGTCTTCTTCGAGAACCTCAACGGCGGCATGGAGTTCGGCCCCGGGACGTTCCTCGGGATGGGGTCGCCGTTCAATCTGCTCGACCACTTTTCGGTCCACCGCTACTACCAAGCCGGCGGCGACGTGGACTTCTCCGACGACCAGTACTACAAGATGTTCGCCCGCGCCGAGAAAATCGCGGGCGACATCGACCGGGCCGCAGAGACTATCTCGGACTTCGTCCCGAAAGACGAGGTCGGCATCATCGTCGACGAGTGGGGCGCGTGGCATCCGGAAGCGACCAACGACAACGGCCTCGAACAGGAAAACACCGTCCGGGACGCGGTTGCGACGGCCGGTGTCCTCGACCTCATCCACGACCGCGCGGACGTCGTCTCGATGGCGAACATCGCCCAGACCGTCAACGTCCTGCAGTGTCTCGTCCAGACCGACGAGGAGGCCGCGTGGCGGACGCCGACGTTCCGCGTGTTCGAACTCTACGAGAACCACGTGGGCCAGACCGCGCTGGAGACGAGCATCGACACCGACGTGGAGTCCTTCGAGGAGGAGGACCACGACGTGCCGATGGTCTCGGCGTCCGCCTCGAAGGGCGACGGCGAACTGTTCGTCACGGCGTCGAACCGTCGCCACGACGAGGCCGAAGCCATCACCGTCGACGTCGGGTCGGACGCGTCCGTGGAGTCGGCCACCGTGCTGTTCGACGGGAAGGACATCCGTGAGTACTCGACGAAGGACAACGCCGAATCCTTCGCGGGTTCGGACCTGGCCGTCGACGACGAGGGCGAGGGCACGATTACGTTCGATGCCCCGCCGGCTTCTGTCGTCGGACTGACGCTCTCGGAGTAATAGGGTCGCAGCCTTTCTCTTTCAAGCTGACAGCGGGAGTATAGTTATTATCGTGGCGTGTGAACACGTGACTGCGTCATGAGCGAACGCGATTCCACTAGCCAGCATAGCCGCCGGAAGTACCTCGCCGCAGTCGGTGCCGTCGGGGTCGGTGCAGTCGGGTCCGCCGGGGTCCTCGCGGGCCGCGGGCGCAAGGACGAACAGACTGACGTAGAGGGGACGCTGTACTCGCCTCCGACAGGCTCGCCCGCACCCGGGTCGCTGTATCCCCGCGTCACACGCCTGAAACACGGGTCGGGGAAAGGCGGCGAGAAGGAACTGCTCGCCACCTTCGAGTTCTACCCGTCGATGAGCGGCGGGTCCGAGCCGTACTTCCCCGTCTACCGGAGCACGGACGGGGGAGAATCCTGGTCGAAGTTCTCCGAGATTCACGACACGAGCGGGAAAGAGTGGGGACTTCGCTACCAGCCGACCCTGTTCGAACTCCCGCGCGCTGTCGGCCCGTGGCCCGCCGGGACCGTCCTGGCCGCCGGAAACTCCATCCCGATTCTCGACGACCCCGAGGACGTCCCGGAGGGCCAAATCGGCGAACTCGGCGAGACGAGCATCGACCTCTACGCGAGCACCGACAGCGGGGAGTCCTGGGAGTACGTGAGCACCGTCATCACCGGCGGCAAGGCCGTTCCCTATGACGGGAACAGCCCCGTCTGGGAGCCGGAACTCGGCTTGGACGACGACGGGAACCTCGTCTGTTACTTCGCCGACGAGCGGATGGGGACCGACGACGACTACAATCAGCTGGTCGCGTACAAGGCCTCCGAGGACGGCGGCCAGACGTGGGGCGACGAGCAGTTCGTGGCGGCCGTCCCGAACGAGACGACGCGACCGGGGATGCCCACGGTCACTCCCCTTCCCAACGGCACCTACATGATGAGCTACGAGGTCGTCGGACCGGACTACCTCTACGGCGAGGTCCACGTCAAAACCTCGCCCGACGGGCGCGACTGGGGCGACCCGACCGACGTGGGGACGCTCGTCTCGACGGCCGACGGTCGGCGGTTCATCAACGGCCCCTACGTCACGTGGACCCGCGCGGGCGGCAAGGACGGGACGATACTCGTCTCCGGGAAACAGCTCGTCGACGGGGACCGCGAACTCGCTGAGGGCAACGGCGAGGTCGTGCTGGCGACCTCGAACCTCGACGGGAGCGGCGACTGGGAGCCGGTCGAGGCCCCGCTGTCCTTCGAGACGGAGAGCGAACTCGGCGGCCGGACGTTCGTCGGTTGGACCACGCCGCTGCTGCCCTCGCGTCACGGCGACGAACTGCTCCAGTTGACCTCGACCGATCTCAACTCGGAGCTGTGTGAGATTCGCTACGGCGTCGAGTCGCTGAATCTGGACGGCTGACTACCGTCCGAACGTCGTCGAGAAGTCGTTTCTCCGGTCCTCACCGACGACGGACGGCTCCTGTGAGACGGTCGCCTCCGTCTCCTCGCCGTCCGCCTCGCCCCGCGTCGCAACCACGAGTTCCGTGTGGAACGCGGCCGCCAGCGCGGGGAACACGAGCGGGAGCGCAATCGTCAGAACGGCGCTTGCCACCAGCAGCGTTCCGGTGACGATGCCGACGAGCACGGTCGCGACCGGGTTCTCCACCGACCACCGGTACCCGCTCGTGACGGCGTCGACCGCGTCCGCGCCCTCCGCGAGCGAGACGAACGCCAGGGCGAAGACGACCCAGGCGTGATACGCCAGGTAGAAGCCGACCGCGCCGAGGACGCCCGACAGCGGCGCACCCGTGGCCGCGTACTGACCGAGATAGAGGACGGCGATGACCGGGAACACAACCAGCAGCCCGCTGAACAGCACCGCATCGAGCCAGTGGGCCGCGAGCGTCTCCCTGACCGCGGCGCGGTCGACCCGGCCGTCCTCGCGGACGGACCGGACCGCGCGGTACGCGCCGAGCGTCGCCGGCCCGACGGTGACCAGCGGGAGGGACGCGAGGACCCAGCCCACGCTGATAGCCACCATCGGCAGCGGGTGGCGATACACCTGTCGGGCCGCCGTCGCGAGCGCGCGGTGGACGCCGACGGTGGCGTCCGCGGAGTCGCCGTCACTCATCGTCATCCGGTCGCACCCTGCATCTGCACTGCGCGCACAATCTGTCCCTGGAAGATGAGATAGATGACGAACAGGGGCAGCGAGCCGAGGATGGCCACGGCCATGTGGAGGCCGGGCGTGTCGATGTTCCCCTGGTAGAGGTTCACGAGCCCGATGGGCAGCGTGTAGGCCGTCTCACTCGACAGCACGAGCAAGGGCCACAGGAACGCGTTCCAGTTGTAGACGAACATGAACAGCGCGAGCGCCGAGAGGATGGGCTTCGCGAGCGGCAGGATGATGCGCGTGTACACCTGGAACGTCGAGAAGCCGTCCAGTCTAGCTGCCTCCTCGTACTCCACTGGAATATCTCTGAAGAACTGATAGAGGAGGAACACCCCGAGCGGGCTGGCGGCCGCCGGCATGATGACGCCCCAGTAGGAGTTGATGAGCCCGAGGTTCGAGACAATCTGGTACAGGGGCACGATGTTCATGTAGTACGGGACCATGAAGCTCGCCAGGATGATGCCCATGACGGCTCCCTGTCCGGGCCAGTCCAGGCGGGTGAGCGAGAAGGCTATCATCGAGTCGATAGCCACGATGAGGATGGTCGCCCCGCCGGCGATGATGAACGTGTTGATGGTCCACTGGACCACCAGCGTGTTGTCCAGCAGGTACTGGTAGTGTTCGAGCGTGATGGGTTCGCCGACGAGCGGCGGTATCCAGTAGGGCCGCGGGTCCCGCAGCAGTTCGTTGGGCTGGAACGACCGCGAGATGGTGTACAGGTACGGGACCGCCATGAGGAACGCGAGCCCGTAGAGGAACACGTGCAACAGGGCGCTCCGAACGGCGTCCCCGCTCAGATAGGCGCTCACCGAGCGTGATTGCGTCGATTCAGGCATTGGAATCACCGATTACCTTGAAGTTGACGACGGCTATCAGTATAAGGATGGCGACCAGCACGTACCCCATCGCCGCGCCGTACCCGAACTGCTGCTGGGAGAAGGCGCTCCGGTAGAGGTAGTAGACCAGCGTGTCCGAGGAGTTGCTCGGACCGCCCTGGGTCATGATGTAGGGCTGGGCGAACACCTGGAACTGGAGGATGAACTGGACCATCACGACGAACACGACCGAGTTCCGCATCTGCGGGAGCGTGATGTCCTTGAACGCACGCCAGCCGGTCGCGCCGTCGAGGCGAGCGGCCTCGTAGAGCCGTTCCGGGATGCTCTGGCGGGCGGCGAGGAAGATGACGAAGTTGAAGCCCACGAGCCACCACACAGTCATGAACGCGAGCGACGCCATCACGAGGTCCGGCGACGTGAGCCACCCCGGCGGGTTCTCCATGACTAGGCCGAGGTAGTAGTTGATGAGCCCGTAGCTCTGGGAGTACACCTGACCCCAGACCAGCGCCACGACCGCGACGGTCAGGACGTAGGGACTGAAGTAGATAGCGCGGAGCGTCCGCTTGCCGGTGACGTCCCGGTTCACGCCCAGGGCCATCACGAGCCCGAGAATCACGAGCGCCGGGACCGAGACGGCGACGAACAGAAGCGTCCCCTCCATGGCGTTGTAGAACACCGGGTCCTGGAACAGTTCAACGTAGTTCTGGAGACCGACCCACTCGGTCTCCGTGAGGTCGAACTTGTTCGGGTAGGTGTGGAGGCTCATGTAGAGCCCCTTCACCGCGGGCCAGACGAGGAACACCGTGAACACGGCGAGGTACGGAATCGACCAGAGGATACCCTCTATCGTCTCCTTCCGGAGACCCATGACCGTCTTCTGGTTCGTGGCTGTCTCACCTCCCGAAATACGTTCTGTTATGCCCATGCTTACTCAGAGATGCCGCTGGAGACCGTCTCGATGCCGGACTGGACCCCCGCCTGGGGCTCGGCGTTGTGCGCCCAGATGTCGACGAGCCAGGTGTACCAGTTCTGGGCGTTCGGGTCGCCGTTCGGGACCTTCGGGTGGTAGAAGTAGTCGCCGTCCTCGGCCATCTCGACGTACTTGTCGAGCGTCTTGTCGTAGTACGGGCTGTTCTGGAACGCGTCGGACTCGTAGATGCTGTTCGCGGCCGGGAGGTGACCGGCTTCGGCACCCCACGAGGGGTTCTGCGTGGTCATCCAGTGACCGACCTGTGCTGCGATTTCCGACTTCGCGTCGCTCCGGCCGTCCTTCTTCGGGAGGACGAGCGAGTGGCCGTCGGCCCACACCCTGTCCTGTTGCTTGTTCGGGCCCACCGTCGGCTCGAAGAAGCCCCAGTTGAGGTCCTCGACGCCAGAGAGGGCCGCGACGTACCACGTCCCGTTCATCGCCATCGCGCAGGACCCGTTCTGGAACGCGTTGTTCCCCCACGTGTCCTCGCTCGTGGCGGGAGCCCAGCCCATGTCACCGGTCATGTCGGAGAAGAGCTGTGCGATGTTCATCCCAGCCTCGTTGTCGAAGGTCGGGTTCCACTCCTCGTCGTAGAGGCTGCCGCCCTGCTGTTTGACCCAGGTGCTCCAGGTTCGGAACGACCCGAAGCCGTCGTTGTACGGCGACTGGGTGAACGCGGCCGCGTCGGTGTTCTGTGCGACTGCGTTGCCGGCCGCCTCGAACTCGGACCAGTTCGTCGGCGGGCTCTCCGGGTCCAGTCCGGCCTGCTCGAACAGGTCCTTGTTGTAGTAGACGCCGATGGGGTGCATGTCCATCGGGAGGGCGTTCACGTTGCCGTCCACGGTGACGAGGTCCCAGTGGCTCTCGGTGTAGTCGCTCTGCATGGAGCCGGTGTCGGCGTACTGGCCGATGGCGTCGACGCCGCCGGCCCAGGCACGCAGGTACGCGGCGTGCATTACTGCCATGTCCGGGGCCTGGCCGCCCGAGAGAGCCGTAAAGAGCTTGTTGTAGTACTCGTTCCACGGTGTGCGCTGTCGATTGATAGTGACTTCGGCGTCTGTGTCGAGGGGCTGTTCCTCGTTGAACCGGTTGACGATGCTCTCCATTATCGGCCCTTCGCCGCCGCTGAAGAGCTCCCAGAAGGTGATTTCGTAGGATTCGCTGCCACCACTGCCACCGGTCGACCCGCCGTCGCTTCCGCCGTCACCGCCGTCGCCGCCGTTGCCCCCACAGCCAGCGAGAGCGACTGTACCGGCGACACCGAGTGACTTGATGAACGTTCGACGGGATTTGCTACCTGACGGTTTCGGAACCATGTGCTCATCCTATAATCCACGTTATTTATAATTTTATACTTAGAGGGGGTTTCTGCCGTTTGTTCGTCCGGGGCAGGGGCGAGACGACCCAACGGTTAGGTTTAGTTACTCCTGTGCGCTGGCGAGGTGGTGTAACGGAGACAGTCACAGGGGGAAATCGACGGCAGGATAGCCGAACGGCGGCGAAGTACCGGGCGGGAGCGGGCGACGGGCGGGCAGAACAGAGGCGGGGTCCGGACGATATCCAGTCACAACTATTATTATGCCACTTGGCAATTACCGCACTATGGGTACAGTTACCATCGAAAACGTGCGGAAAGTCTACGACGGAGACCCGGAGGTCGTGGCAGTCGAGGACGTGAGCTTCGAAATCGCGGACGGCGAGTTCCTCACGATTGTCGGGCCCTCGGGGTCGGGGAAGTCGACACTGCTACGGATGATTGCGGGGCTAGAGGACATCTCGGACGGGACGATTCGAATCGGGGACCGAGTCGTCAACGGCGTCCAGCCACAGGACCGGGACGTGGCGATGGTGTTCCAGAACTACGCGTTGTATCCCCACATGTCAGCCCGGAAGAACATGAGCTACGGGCTGGAGCTGACGACCGACCTCCCCGACGAGGAAATCCAGCAGCGCGTCGAGGAGGCCGCCGAGATGATGGGCGTGACCGAGCAACTCGACAAACGGCCGGGGAACCTCTCGGGCGGCCAACAACAGCGTATCGCGACCGGGCGCGCCATCGTCCGCGAACCGTCCGTGTTCCTGTTCGACGAGCCGCTCAGTAACCTAGACGCCAAGCTCCGGCTCCACATGCGGACGGAACTCCAGCAGTTGCAGGACAAGCTCGGCACCACGACGGTCTACGTCACACACGACCAGGAGGAGGCCATGACGATGAGCGACCGCATCGCCGTCGTCAACGCCGGCGAGCTCCAGCAGATAGGGACGCCGGAGGAGATATACGACGAACCGCGGAACCTGTTCGTGGGCGATTTCGTCGGCAGCCCGCCGATGAACCAGTTCGACGTGCGCCGTGACGGGTCGACGCTGGTCGGCAACGGCTTCACCTACGAGGTCTCGGACTCGACCCGGGAGCGGCTCGACCAGTACGCACAGGGGGTCGAGGAGTTCGTCCTCGGCATCCGGCCGGAGAACATCACTATCGCCGACGACGGGGAGTCGAACACCGTCCGTGCGTATCTCGACGTCCGGGAACCGGTCGGTTCCGACAACTACCTCCACATGGACATCGACGGCGAGGAGTGCTGGGTCCGCGTTCCGGGTGAGGTCAAACCCGAGACGAACCAGGAACTCTCGCTCGCGTTCGACGAAGACCACCTTCACCTGTTCCGCCGGTCGGACGGCATCAACATTCTCGCCGGGGACGACCCCTCGACCGAGATTCCACCCGCCGGACAGGCTCAGTAGACGGCCGCTCGGACTGCCTCGCCGTGACGCGTCGCCCGTGAGACGAGCGTCGGCGTCTGCAGCGGGTCGTTTCTCTTCGCCAGCTCAGCCGCCCGGTCTCGACACGTCGACAGGGATGACAAGCTATCGCAGTCGCGACACACTGGTCACACTGCGTCGACCGCCACGCTCTGTTGTCCGCGCGCCGTACTCCGTCCTGTCGCTATTGTCGTACGCTCGTTCCAGCTGTCTAAAATATTGTTCACGAATGCTGAACGCCAAATATAACATGCGTACCCGTGTTATCCCAGTCTTACCGCCCGGTCAATTCCGCTCGTAGTGCTCGTATCGGCGTATCGTGGAGGATGTGTCCGGGTACTCTGTTTTCCAGTTCGTGCTTCATGTCGGACTAATCAATCAGACATTATTCCACATGATTGAACGGTCGTCGGCCGTCTCCGGAGTGAGGCCAAATAACGGGATAGAAGCGAACGGACCGACCCACGTCGGGAACGAGTAGCGCAGGCCCACGCAGCATCCGTTTCGAACCGACAACCCCGTGGCTGAAATCGGTCTGGCAGTGGGATGTCGAACAGCACCGGGCCTCAGTCGGAGTGGGGAGTGGCCGGCACCCAAAACTATTAGTACTTCGAAGTGGAAGCGTGAATCGTCCCGGAGCAGCGAAGGGACACAGTCAGCGGTACGAACACTGGCGCATCCCGAAACTGAGAGAATCGGTGTCTGTCCCGTCTCTCCACGTTGTCGTAGACCCCCATATGCGTCAGCCACCCCCCAGCTCGGAGCGGTGGGACCGTCTGTTGTCCCACCGGAGTGGTCCCGTTCTTAGCGAGGCGTCGGAACCCACGACGGTACAGAGAGTCGTGAGACCCGCCCAGCAGGCGACGGGCCAGACGGCGAGCGCGGACCGTTTCGCACGGACCATTATGCTACGACGGGCAGTCACGTGTCGGTGCCTCGCGGCCAATCTGGCTCCGTACACGCCGACAGTGGGTCCGGTCGAGGGTGGCTCGAAGGTGCGTTTCTATTTTCCGTGTGCGGTATTTGATTTCCCAAAACGTCCCCAATATCGACAGATAGTAGATTGTAGTCCCCAGTTTGGTATCGTATTTTCTTTTCTAGCTTCAAACTTCGTGTCTTAGTTAGAAATGTCGAGAATTCACCTCCACACATGGATAGGTTCGGCTGTTCTACTGAGAGAACGGCAGTTCCTGACGGCAGGCGTCACGTACCGGGACCGAACTGCTGACAGCCGAACCGTTCCCTGTTTTCCGGCTGTGCACAGAGGTAGTCGAGACGCTTCTCCATTTCCGAGCGTGACATCCCCGCCTGGCCGTCCCGTGCCTTCGCGAGTCGGTCCCTGCTGGCGTTGAGCAGTTTCTCTTTCGTCTCCAGTTCCGAAACCAGCGTGTCGACGTCCTCGTTCCGGGTTTCCAACCGCCCGTCGAGGGTTTCGGCCCGGGCCCGCGCGGCCCGTCGGTCCTCCCGAGTCTCGTTCAGTCGTTCGCGTAGTTCCTCGTTTTCAGCGCGTAACTCCTCGTTTGTCGTCTGTATGTCCTGTGCCGAGTCCTGGAACGCGACGGTCGTCCCGACGGTCCCGCTGGCGGTCATCACGACGGCGACGATGACCCAGGAGCTGATATTGCGTGCGAGCGTCGTCAACGGCGGCTCACCCCCACCAGGGCACGATTCGTGGTCCGAGAGACAGTCCGGAACGAGAGTGCCAGAGGTTGAATCATCATGTGCCAGCCTGTTCGGTATGTACTACTAATAGTAGTTTCTGGGTAGTTACGTTTAGACAGTAGTAGTCATCGTATACTAGCCGGTAGCGTTCCGCTGGGAGAAGCCGTCTTGTGGCCCCGAGACGACGGCGGACGCTCCGAAGTCTCGACGGCGACTCACCTACTGCCGGAGGTCTTCGGACCGGAGTTCCCCTTTCGCGTGCCACGTCCGGGGCCGGACGGCGATACCGACTGCGGCGGCGTACAACACCGTGACGGTGCCGATGACGACACTGCCGGGGACCATGCCGACGGCGGCGCTTTCGACCCACCCGTCGGGACTGAACACGGTAATGCGGACGAGCCAAGCAGTCAGTAACACGGAGAAAAGCGGCAGGTACACGCGGCGGAGCCGGTGTGCGAGGGCTTCCTCCGTGCTGATTTTGATGGTCGGTCGCCGGTAATCCGCGCTCAGCGACTCGCGCCAGTCCGGGTCGGCCACGCCGGCCGACGGGTCCAGCCCGTAGGCGAAGACGTTCGCCTGCAGCGTTCTGACCCGGCTTCGCCAGATGTCGTACCCCCGGTATCGCCGCGCCTCGATGAACAGGAACACTGCCAGCGTCGCCGTCCCTATCAGGACGATGTAGTGTGGGATGTCCGGCCGCGAGAACGACCACGTGAGAATCGCGGAGATGACCAGCACCGCCCAGTTGGTCGTCCGGTCCAAGCGTTCGCGCCAGAACTTCATGCGGTGAATCTCGCCGCGGTAGAGGTGTGCCATGGCCGAACTCGGCCCCATGTCCTCCTCCAGCAGGCCCTCGCCCAGCTCCCGGTGTGCCGAGTCCGTCACGTCGACCTCCTTGTCCGAGACCCGTGTCATGAGTGCGCGGTGAGCCGAGCGTCTGGTTCGGTGCCGTTCCGGACCACAATTTCGGGGCCGTCGCGGTCGGCCGGCTTCTGAGTGAGTTCGGTGTCGTCCATAGTATTGTTTTGTAGTTCCAATACTACACCCACGTACAAAAGCGCAGTGGTCCCGCCATCAATCCCGTAGCGCCCTGTGTAGGTCCTGGGCCGGTTTCTGTACCTCGGCGTGGTCATAGAATTGTACGAAAATCTGCTTACTACAACACGGGGTCACGGCCCGGACACCGCAACGGCTCGGAGAGTCGGCCTGGGTTCGGTGCCGATAGACGGGAGTCCCCGCGTCAGCGTTGAGACGCCGGTCGGCTCCGGAACGCGACCCGACGTGTGCGGTGGGGCTTCTGGAACACAGCGGGGAGTCGGCAGCCTCGAAGCCGCCGGCCGCTAGCTACGCCGAGGAGAGAATCGGAATCCGCAGGGAAACGGTCGTGCCGTCCGTCCCGCTGGACTCGATGTCGACGGCTCCGCCCGCGATGTCGGTTCCCCAGACGACCAGCGCCAGCCCGAAGCCGCTGCCGTGTCGCAGCGGCGTTTCCGAACCGTGTTCGACGAGAGCGAGTTCGTTCGAGTCGATGCCGGGCCCGTTGTCCCGAACCGAAACCTCGACGTACTCGCCGTCCCGTTCGGCGGTGACCGAGACGACCGGGTCGGGGGACGTGTTGTGCTGTGCGGCGTTGCGGATGACGTTCTGGCAGACGACGTCGAACAGGTGGTCGACCGCGAAATCGACCTCCGGGGACGTGTACTCGAACGTGACCTCCGGATACGACTCCTCGGCCGACTCGATACATTCGGTGAGAATCGAGCCGAGTCTGAGCGTCCCCCGTTCCTTCCGGCTCTGCTCGAAGACGTCTATCACCGACCGGACTTTCTCGCCGAGGTCGTTGATGGCGATGGCGTGTTCCTGCAGGGTCTCGGCCTTCGACTCGCTGTTGTGCGTCGCTAGGTGTTCGGCGTTGCCGAGGATGACCTGCACGTTCGTGCGGATGTTGTGCCGGAACACCCGGTGGAGGACCTCCAGGCGCTGCTGGTCCCGGAGCAGGTCAGTGACGTCGTGTAACGTGATGACTCGGCCGATACTCCGGTCGTGGATGTCCCTCACGACGGTCTCGGAGACGTCGTAGGATTTGGTCGTCCCAGAGGGGCGGTGGATGGTCTGGCCGGCCTGGGCTGCGGTGCCGAGCGCCGCGAGGTCCGGACTTATCTGGTCCACCGACCGACCGAGGGCCTCCTCCGGCGTAGTCTGCAGGAACGCGGCGGCCTGGCCGTTCATATCGACGACGTGGTCGTGGGTGTCTAACACGAGCGCCCCCTGTTGCATCTGCTCGAACACCGAACTGCGGGCGTGGCGGATGGGGGTCGGGTTCGCACCGAACAGCTGGAACCTCGTGAGCGCGCCCAGGTACGCCACCCCGGAGACCGAGAAGGCAACCGGCGTCGGGTCGACACCCGAGAACGGGAGCGTGTCCATCAGGAAGAGGACGTTGGTCACCCAGGGCGCTAGCAGGCCGAGTAAGAGTGCGACGCTCTGGCCACGGAACGTGTCTACACGGCTCGTGAGGAGTTTCAACAGCGGCAGTATCCCGAGCAGGCCCAGCAGGTACGTGTAGCCGGC
Source organism: Haloarcula sp. DT43 (assembly GCF_037078405.1). Classification (NCBI taxonomy): domain Archaea; kingdom Methanobacteriati; phylum Methanobacteriota; class Halobacteria; order Halobacteriales; family Haloarculaceae; genus Haloarcula; species Haloarcula brevis. Next base: position 185,299 of record NZ_JAYMGZ010000003.1, read on the forward strand.
GATGACCCAGAACCAGACGCCCGGCGTCCGGTTCAGTACCTGGACCCCGTTTTCCTGAACGAGCATCGAACTGGTGTACAGTAGCTGGTGGGCGTGACTCGTGAGTCCCAGAAAGACCGTAATCGCCGGCACGATTGAATAGAGCAGGATGTGCTTGCGGGCCGTGTACTCGGTGTAGCCCGCGTATTCGAGGGAGAAGAGCAGCCACGCGACCGGGATGATCGCGACACCCATCCAGGAGACGTCGACCCAGAAGACCTTCCAGTTCAGCGTCGCCGCGTCGATACGGAATATCAGCGTCGCCGACCACCAGCACTGGCCCGCGAGCAGCAACACGAGCGGGTCCGCGCCGGGTTCCGGGCGTTCCCGCCAGGCGAGCAGACCGCCGGCAACGCCGACCCCAATCGTGGCGACCAACACCATCTTCATCAGCGTCAGGGAGAACACGACTGTGTCGAACAGCTAACGTGGGCTGTCGTTATAATCTATTTGCCATCGAAAACATCCGGAGTCGTGGGCAGAGCCAGTAGGAGGGCCGAGACTGGTGTTTCGACATGGCTTTACAAATAATGGTTATGTGTCTGATAGAGCTACTGACCGAGCAGCGGGAGGACGGCGACCGCGAACGCCGGGAGGCGGGTACACTCCGCTGCGACCGCGAGCGCAGCGTCGTTTTCGACGCGGTCGAGGCAGAAAACGACGCCGGCAAGGAGGAGGAGGGTCGCCAGGAGGACGGTCGCCACGCCGGGACTGACGACGGTCGCGGCGAGCGCACCGGCCAGCAGAGCCGCCGTCAGGCCCGTGACGCCGTAGAGGGCGTATCTCGTCCGGCGCACGCCGACCACAACCGGGAGCGTCCGGACGCCGATTTCGCTGTCGCCCTCCAGGTCGCGCACGTTCGGGACTTCCGTGTTGACGAACGTCGCCAGCACGAAAAACAGGAAGACGACGCCGACCGCCGGGGTGACGGGCGCGCCGGCGAAGGCCAACGGCAGGAACACGATGGCGAGCGCCCAAGCACCGGCGACGAGCAGGGAGTTCAGGAGGAAGACGTCCTTCAGCCGCGGGGTGTCACCGGAGAGGCTGGGCAGCAAGTCACGCGCGTAGAGAATCCAGACCACGCCGGGCAACAGCGAGAGACCGAACGTGAGCGGGCCGCCCACTGCGGAGAGGGCCACGGCGAGGCCGTACGCGAGAGCCGCCAAGACGTAGAAGCCGTCCTGATAACGTCGCACGAAGGCGGTCCGTGCGGGAGCGGTCTTCGCGTCGGTCTCCAGGTCGGCCAGCCGGTCGTTCCCGTACACCGCGAACGTCAGCAGTCCCGCCACGAGCGGGGCCGGGGTGAGCGGGAGCGACAGCAGTTCGCTCACGAGAACGACCTCGGCCATCGCGATGGCCGCGAGATACAGCGAACTGTGGAAAACCAGGTTCCGGGCCGGTCTCGTCAGCGTCGATAGTTTCGTGATGAGCGAGCGATTCGTCGCGGTCTCTACCCCGGGCTGTGCGCCCGGGGTTCGTGCATCTGTCGGCATTGCTGCGATAGAATGTCAGTAACTGAATAATAAAAGCCCACTGTACGGTTACATTTTAACGGTAATCGGGGCCTATCGCGTAGGTATCGTTGGTGTGCGTTTTCCCGCCAACAATTCCAACTGTATTCGAATCCACGTCGGAATGCGAGATTGAACGGAGCGTTAATTGACAAACCGGTGAGGTTAGTTGCGGTAGTGTTCGTGTGCGTTCGAGAACGAGGGGTCCGGCCCAACCGCCGGACGGGACGCTAAAGTAAGCTTTTTTCTCCGCGCTTCGACACCCGGAGATGTGACCGCGATATCCACGTTACGTGCGGTGAGTCGGGCCGCAAGCAAGTACTTCGTCGTCTGGGTCGTCGTCCTGGCGGGGGTCGCCCTTGTGAGGCCGGAACCGTTCGTCCCCGTGCTGAACTACGTCTCCCCGCTGCTCGGGCTCATCATGCTCGGGATGGGGCTGACGCTCCAGCCGGCGGACTTCCGTCGACTGGTCGAACAACCGGTGGACATCGGCATCGGCGCTGTAACGCAGTGGGTTGTCATGCCCGCCACCGCGTACGGGCTATACGTCCTGCTCGACCTGCCGGACGCGGTCGGTATCGGTCTCATCCTCGTTGGTGCCGCCCCCGGCGGGACCGCGTCGAACGTGATGTCGTATCTCGGACGGGGCGACGTGGCGCTGTCCGTCGCTATCACGACGCTGACCACGCTCGCAGCGCCGCTCGTGATGCCGGCCTGGGTGGTGTTCACCCTCGGCCAGCAAATAGACGTGACCTTCGCGGAGATGTTCGGGAGTATCGTCCAAATCGTCATCGTGCCGGTGTTGCTCGGGTCCACACTCCGGTATCTGCTGGACCGCTATTCGCCCAGGGCCGCCGAAATCGGCACCGACGTGTTCCCCGTCGTCAGCGTCGCCGCCATCGTCGCCATCGTCGCCGGCGTCGTCGGCGCGAACGTAGACAACATCCTCACGGCCGGACTGCTCGTGCTCGTCGCGGTCGTCGCTCACAACGCCGTCGGACTCGGTGCCGGATACGGCGTCGGGCGGGCGACAGGAATGTCGACGGACCGCGTGCGGACCTGCGCGTTCGAGGTGGGGCTCCAGAACAGCGGTCTCGCCGTCGCGCTGGCAACGACGCTGTTCGAACCCGCGGCCGCGCTCGTTCCCGCGCTGTTCAGCGTCTGGCACAACGTCACCGGGCCGGCGCTGGCGAGTTTCTTCACCTGGCAGGACGAGGGGCAAGAGTCGACTGGCGCCGTTCCGGGCGACGACTGACCGAGTCCCCCCACGTTACCGTCTCACCGGTGGCCGGTCGTCCGAACCAGAGGCAACGGGATTGTCGTCGGTTCTGTTCGCTCCCGGTCGGATGCACTCGGCTACAGTAGTGCAGAGAGTCAGACAACAGCGACCGTGAAAACGTGCTACCGGTGGGTCGGAACCCGAAACGAGTGGTGACACTCCGGGCAGTGATACGTAGTCGCCTCCGGAGTGTTCGAAACGGTCCAGGCGTCACCGCGCAGACCGCTGCTGAAACTGCATCCCGGACAGAACAGCACCGACTTCGAGGGGATGCCGGTCGCGGTTGGCGTCTCTTTGCGCCCCATATCTATTGCTATTGTAACACGACGTGCGGAGGGCAATATATGCTGGCCTCCGGTTCTCAGTAGTTGATATCGGGGATGCCGGATGGACGTGCTGTCAGGGGCTGGCGACACGCCGGCGATGTCGGTGATTCCGAGCCGCTACAGTCGGTCGTCGGTGGGCATGAACACCCAGGGAGCGGAGTATCACCGGTGTAACTACCTGACACCGGTGTCCGCGAGCACTTTTGGGCTAGCTACGCCACTCTGTAGATGCTGATACACTCATCGCCAATATGTCGCAACAGAAATCGGATTACGTAGACGACGCGGACATCGACGAATCGCTGGACGAACTAGCCTCTGAGGAGGCAATCGAAGAGACTGTCGAGAACCTGGAGGAGAACGGGTTCGACGTCGTCGTCGTCGACTCGGCCGACGACGCGCTCGCGGAGATTCAGTCGCACATCCCCGCGGGGGCGTCCGTGATGAACGGCCACTCGACGACGCTCGAAGAGATAGGCTTCGACGAGTACCTGAGCGAAGGGGACCACGAGTGGGAGAGCCTCCCCGACGAAATCTGGAGTATCGACGACGACGCAGAGCGGCAGGCCGCCCGACGGGAATCGCAAACGGCCGACTACTTCCTCGGCGGCATCAACGGCATCTCCCAGACCGGCGAACTCGTCGCCGCGGACCGCTCGGGGAGCCGCATCGGTGCGTATCCGTTCGCTGCCAGTAACGTCGTCATCGTCAGCGGCGTGAACAAGGTCGTCCCGACGCTCGACGACGCGCTCGACCGACTGGAGAGCGTCGCGTACCCCCTCGAAAACGAGCGTGCCAAGGAGGCCTACGGCGTCGACTCCGCGATTGCCAAGCAGCTCATCTTCCGGCAGGAACTCGAAGACGACCGCACCACCGTCGTTCTCGTCCGCGAGCATCTCGGCTACTGAGGTCGTCAGGAACGGGCAGCGCAGCGTACGCTGCCGGCGTTTTTGTACCGTCGGCTGCGCCGGGCTTTTCGGTAGCCTCTCCGACCAAGCGCCGTCGTGTGAACCGTCGCTATCAGTGATAGTTCGGACGAACGTCTAGTCCATACGGCCTGGTAGTCTGCGTAGACGCGAGCACGGGACCGGGACACCAATCGACCACTGGATGGAGAGACCGTAGCAGTGGCCGGTGTTGAAGGGGCCTGGCGATGACGTTGACGCGTTTGATATAGCTATTTAGTATAGCTATACAATATACCTATAGTCTCGTGTTCGAGTGGGTGAAATTCAGACGCCCCCTATGTCTCGCTTGGGCGATGAACGGGCGAGACCGCGCGACAGCCGCGAGTACCATAGCAAATATTTTGTCGGTTGATATCTGTGGTAGAGGTATCAGCCAGACAGATGACAGAGGACAGCGAGAGCGGGCGAGCCAGTCGTGAGGGGTCGGTCGCCGAGACCGGCGACGTCCTGACCGAAGTCCAGTACGACCCGGCAGGTGGGCGGGAACTCGCAGGAGTCATCGTAGAGACTGTCGCCGCTCGGACGGGAGCGGACACGTCGACGTACCGTGAGACGCCGCTACAGGACTACGTCGACGTCGATGAGGTCGAGACGCTCCTGTTCGGCACACAGGACCCGTCGACCGGCGAGGCGAGCCGGAAGATTACGTTTCGGTACCGACGCTTTCTGGTGACCGTTCGCGCCGACGGCGTCATCCAGCTGTCCGACAGTGCCGAGTGACTGGGGCGGCACAAGACACTTCTATCGACCCGAGCAATCGGGTGCCCTCCCCTGACTGCTCGCCGCCAGCGTCATCGTTCCCGGTGCGCCGGTCTCCCAACGACACCACCGACCGAAGGTTCTCGCGACGTGGGTTGCTGGCGAGCGTCGGAACCGCCGTGACGAGCGGTTTCGCCGGCTGTACCGCCGTCGACACTGGTCCGGACGAACGGCCGCTCCACGGTGGGAACTGGGAATCGTTCGGGAACGGGCAGGCTAACGCGAACCGGGTAGCCGGTGGCACGCCGGAACCCACGGCCCGCGAAACTCTCAGCGCCGGCGGATGGCCGTACGCGCCCCCGGTCGTCCACGACGGAATCGCCTACTCTGGCCACGAACACCGGGTCATCGCCGTCTCCCTCGACGGGAGCGAGCGGTGGTCACAGCAGCTCGAACCGCAGGTGTCCGGAGCGCCAGCTCTGGACCCGGACGCGGGTCGGCTCTACGTTCCGACCCAGTCCCGGCGGGCATCGGGAGGTGGTGACGGCCGCACGTACGGAATGACTGTCGCAGATGGCGACGCGTACGTCACGAGTGCGACGGTGTGTGTGTCAGGCTCGGCCCGGACGGGAACGAGCGCTGGCGACGACCGTTCGAGCCGCTCGCGTACGACGAGTACAACCTCGGCGACTCCACCGCGACGCAGGTCACGCCGGCCGTCAGAGAAGAAGGCGTGTACGTCCCCGACCGGGACGCGCTCGTGAAACTCGACGCCGAGAGCGGTGTCGAGCGGTGGCGGATTCCCGTCGAGACGGCGTATGCAGCCTCCGTCGTCGACGATAGCGGCGTCGTCCAGACCGGGTATCAGGAGACGGTCGCCATCACTCACGGGGGCGAGGTTCGGTGGCGACGCCCACTCCAGAGTCGGGCCGCCGCGGCGGTTGCCGACGACGCGGTCTACGTCGTCGCGGACGAGTGTCACGAACTCGACGCCGTCACCGGCGAAACGAACTGGCGGACCCGGCTACTGTTCAGAGGCACGGCCGCACCCGTCGTGACCGACGACGCTGTCGTCGTCGTGACTGGAAGCGTCCACGCGTTCAACAGGGACACCGGCGGCCTACTAAATTCGGACCGGACCCGATGGGAGACCGGGGAGATACACGCAACGGCGTTTGCCTCACCGGTCGTCGCTACCGGGCGTCTTTTCGTCGTCAGTCCGCTGGGCCTCCTGTCGCTTCGGTCCGAAGAGAGCGAGTGAGCGTGGAGACGGCGGGACGAGTCGTCGGTCGACACCATCGTGTCCGGAGTTCTGCAGCCCCCACCCACCGGTATCCACACCACCATGTCCGCTGTTCTATCTCCTGAGAACGGCCCCCGTTCGGTCGGTCCCGACACCACCGTGTCCGCTGTTCCTACGTGGACTGGAAGTCCGAGAGCTTCGCTTCGTTGTCGACGAGATTGGTGACGGACTTGTGGATGCCGACATCGTCGACGGTCTTTTCGAGCGCGGCGAGAATCATCTCGGGGTCCATCTCAAGGGAGTACTCGCGGTAGGTTCCGCCGCGGCGGCCCTCGTTTCGCTCGATGGCCGAGATGATGCCCAGCATCGACAGTTCGCCGAGGTGGTCACGCATCCGACGCGGGACGAGCGGGTCGATGCCGGCCTTCTCGGCGAAGTTCGTGTATCGGGGCCTGATGTCCCGCGTCCGGGCCGGCGTCTTCCCCTCCTGGTCGAGCGTGACCATGGCGTAGACGACCAGATGACCGTGTTGCGTGAGTCCGGAGATGCCCTCCTGGATGCGGCCACGCTCCAGAACGTCGCGCGCCTCCCGGACCAGCGACTCCGAGATAGTGTCCGTGTCCTTGTCCCGGGCCAGGTCGCCCGTCTTCATCAGGAGGTCGAGCGACTGCCGTGCGTCGCCGGCGTCTTTGGCCCCGTAGGCGGCACACAGTTCGATGACGCCGTCTTCGAGGACGCCGTCGTGGAACGCCACGTCAGCGCGCTGCTGGAGAATCTGTATCAGTTCCTTCGCGTCGTACGCGGGGAACTGGATTTCCTCCTCACAGAGCGAACTCTTGACCTTCGGGGAGAGGTCGTCGCGAAACGAGAAGTCGTTCGAGATACCGATGATACCGATTTTCGCAGAACTCAGGTTGGCGTTCGCCCGCGCACGCGGGAGTTGATAGAGGATACTGTCGTCCTCGATGTGGTCGACCTCGTCGAGAACAATGTAGATAGTGCCGCCACAGGCGTCGAGTTCGGTCCAGAGCATGTCGTACACCGTCGCGCGGGGGTAGCCCGTCGTGCTTATCTGGCTCGTTTCGTCCCTGAACTCGTTGACGAGTCGAGTGGCTATCTGGTAGCTACTGGAGAGTCCGTCGCAGTTCAGCATCTTCACCGTGAGGTCGATGTCCTCGTACTTCGCCGCGTCCTCTTCGAGGTGGTCGATGAGGTACCGCGTGCCGGCCGTCTTCCCGACCCCAGTCTTCCCGTACAGGAAGATGTTGTTCGGCTGTTCGCCGTTGATGACAGGCTGGAGAGCCGCCCGATATCTGTTCAGTTCGGTGTCGCGCCCGACGAGGTTCTCGGGCTGATAGTCCTCCCGGAGAGCGTCCCGGTCAAGGTATATCTCGGTGTCGCGTTCGAACATCCCCATGGTCGTTACCTGACGTATCGGATGGAGCCCACATAAAACCACCCCTGTCCGCAGTGTCCGGAGTGTCCGCTGTTCCTGAGCTTATAAAGAATCGGTGGGACCCTCCCACCCCACTATGTCCGCAGTAACTAGAGTGAGGAGAGGAGGGGGTAGAGAGAACTATACACAAGAGAAAAGTTTATAATAGTCTCCTGTGAGCTAGACCGTAATGCAGTTTGACAGCTGTAGTGCAACAGGCTACAGCGATATCTAGTGTGGAAACCGGCACAGTTCGGACCTCTGCCGACCGGATACCTCCGCAAATCTTGCCGCCGCCTCTCCCACCTCCCTGGCCGTTCTCGAAGAACAGCGGACAAAGTGGGGTGGGAGTGTCCCTGTCCATCGACGACCCGATTCCGTCAACTTAGCCCCTCTACTTTCTGTCTTGGGATTTGAACCACCGCTGAACACACCGTGATGTCCGCAGTTCCGGACGAGAACGGCGTAGAACTGCGGACATCGTGGTGTGGGTTCGCGACAGGCACGGTTCGGTCAGTCCGGTTCGGACACCACCATGTCCGCAGTAATCGGTTCCCGTTTCCAGCCGACGGTAGAACTGCGGACATCGTGGTGTTCACCGCTCGATTCACTCCTGTACTCTGCGTCAGACGCCACAATGTCCGGAGTAAATGCCACGGAGATCACCTCTAACACGGTGTTACTCCAGACATCGTGGTGTTCTCTGACATCGACTCGATGGCGAAAATGTGCATCTAGATATACGAGACCATTGACTATCATACCTTTTGGCTAGCCTAAAATCCGCAAGCTATGTATATCGTTTAGGTTGCCCTAAAGAACGTGGCACGGAACACTGATATCTCGAAGGAACCGATGGGGCGAGACCGCGTGTTCGAAGCGTTTCGAACGCGCGTTTCAGCTTCGGTCTCGTCTGACAGCAACACGACGGGGAGTACGGACAAACTCCGAAGCCTCGTTCTCTCTTGGCTGGTGGTGGTTTCCGTATTCGCCGGCACCGTCGCGTTCTCCGGGGGCGTGGCCGCCGCTGCGAACGTCGGCGTCGAGCAGGCGGGAGAGTACTCGGACAGTGGGGATGGGGCAAGCACGGTCGAACTGGCGTTGAGCGACCCTGTGACGAACGGCCTCGACGGGAACGGCGAGCTGGAACTCTATCTCGACGGCAAGGAAGTCTCCGATTCGCTGTTCGATGGCGTCGCTCGGGACGGCACCGCCGGTCGGGTCGCAATCGAACTCAGCCGAGACGTGACTCCGAACCAGAACCTGACGGTCAAACTCACCGACTTCGGGAGCGGTTCGCTCACGGCGCGGGACGTCGCCGTGACTTCCCGAACGTTTACGCCCGACTCTGGCGACCGGTCGTACACGAACCTCTACCATGGTGTGGTCGTCGCTATCGAGGACGCAGACGCCGGCTCCGACACCGCCCTCCGCATCGAGCGGGCGGACGGCGGCATCGTCTTCCAGGACGACTACGTCGACAACAGCCAGGTCTTCGTCGTCGACACCGCGGACCTCGACCCCGGTCAGGACTACGACATCACGTCCGGGGCTGACACGGCCGGATTCAAAGTCAACGACCTCGGTCTCGACGTCGAGATGACCGAATCCAACGTCTCCGAGGAGGACGCCATCGTCGCCGAGGTGACCGCAATCCGCGGTGGCACGGCGGCCACCGCAACGCTGTCGGACAGCGACGGCGAAACGGTCGACTCGATTGCTACGGACCTCGAAAGCACGGAAACCGTCGAGTTCGACTTCGGACCCCGGAGCACGGCCGGGTCCCCGTACACGGTCACTGTCACGGACACTCAGACCGGTATCACGGCCGACTCCGAGGAGGTCTCGGTCACCGAAAGCATCGAAGGCGAGGTACAGTTCGCGGAACGCGTCGTCGCCGACGACCGCGGCGACGTGGTCAGCGTCACCTTCGACCTCTCGAACACGGACGAGGGCTACGTCACTATCGGCGACAAGAGCGAGGCGAACTACGCCATCTCCGGCCAAATAACCGACGACGACGACGGCGACGGCGAAGTCACCGTCGAGTTCAACAGCTATCTGGCGGGGGTTCCGAACAGCGGCAACGCTACCGTCGCGGCGAGTGACGTCCTCAGCGCCACCGGAGACGACGACATTTCCGGCGTCAGCGAGCACGGGTCGTTCGAACGCAGCGACCTCACCGCCGACACGCTGGCCGCGGGGAGCTATCCAATGAACGCGACCGCCGGCACGAGCCACAGCGACAGTCCCGACAGCGTCGGCACCCTCCGGCTCCGGGACCGCTCTACCGACCGCATCGGGAGCTGGGTCGCGCCACTGGGTGCCTCTCTCTCCTCCGGGGATATCTACGACAGGGTCGGGCACAACCTCACGCGGGCGGACGAGATAGCCGACGGCGACGTGGTCGTCCACCGTGTCACCGCGTCCGGCATCGAAGGGCCGCTGGACTACCGAGAGGACGTCAGGGGCGCGGGCGATACGACGGCCGCGTTCCTCCAGGCGACCGGCGACAGTGGCGCGCTCGACCTCTGGGTCAACCGGACGAACGTCGGCGCGAACGCCGACGGGGACCCGCTCCAGCTCAACGCCTCTAACACGGTCGTCGTCGACGACCCCGATAACGACACGTACTTCGTCGCCGTCGAACTCGCCGATGCAGAGTACCGGAGTGACACCCCGGTTCACGACGGTGACGCCGACGAACTGACGGCTGGCTTCTCCGTCACCGGAACGACCGGGCTGGCCGATTCCGCCGACAGCGTGGAAGACACGTACGAAATCACTGACCGCGATGCGACGCTCACTACGACCGACGACGTCGTGCTCGCGCAGGCCGCCGCCGACCAGCCCGTCACGGGCACGACGTCGGTCGCGCCCGGCTCGGAACTCACGGTGCGGCTGGCATCGGAGAGCGACGCGAACCCGTTCATCAGCCGACCCGGGGCGACGGTCACGCGGAACGGGACGTTCACCGCGACGGCCGACATGAGCGGCCACTCCGTGGGAACGAACTTCACCGCGACTGCCCTCGATGTGACCGGCGAGGCGTTCGGCACCGCCGCGGACGGGCAAATCGTCGCAGTTGCTACCACGAACGGTGGCGGCGAGTCCACCGGTGCGAACGGCACCGACTACGAAGGGGCAGCCGAGGACACGATTGCGGACCTGTCCAACGAACCGACGGAGAGTACGCCCGGGGCGTCGACCGAACGACCGACCGCGACACTGTCGACGCCGACACCGTCGACGGTAGCACCGACAGAGACGGCAACCACAACCGAACGGACGGACGTCGCAACCACGGCCGCTTCCGGGCCGGGTTTTACCGTCGGCGTCGCAGTGCTCGCGCTCGTCGCTGCTGCGTTGCTGACCGTCCGCCGCGGTAGCTAACCGGGTCCCCAGCCGGGCACTTCAGATTCGGACGAATCGACGGTGGCTTCCTTTCTCGACCATCGAAAACGGCTGGACCTATCAGCCGGCGGAACAGCCGCCGCAGGAACGTCTCGGCCGAGGATTCCGGAAGCGGGGCGTATCTATTCCGGAACTCCGCGCCAGGAGAAATCATCGCTCAGTCGCTGCCGTCGCCTGCCTAGACGCCTTGTCCGCCCGTGATAATCTCGGCGACCCGGTCGCGGTCGAAGAGCTGTTCCTCCGCCGGAATCTCCGGGTAGTGGGCCCCGTTCTCGTAGGTCGGCCACTCGCCGAAGACGTCCGGGTACAGCTGTTTCGCGGTCATCTCTATCTGGAAGAGGTTCATAATCGGTCCGTGGTACCGCATCCCGTGTGCGTACACGCGGCCGTTCTGGACCGCCGAGAGCTCTCGGCCGACGCTGTGGGACGCGAGGGTCTCCCGGACGGAGTCCATGTCGTACCGCGGCGTCATCCCCCAGAGGTGAAGAATCACGTCCGGGTCCGCCTCTAACATCGTCTCGTAGCCGACCGACCCCCAGAGCCCGTCCCACGTCTCGTCCCCGAAGGCGTCGTTCGCGGCGAGCGGGCGGGTGTCGGCGAGCCAGAACCCCGGGCGGTTCAGGTGGTACGTCCAGAACTGGCCGTCGCCGAGCGTCACCCGCACTGCGGTCGGGCGCTCCTCCGCGGGCGGGAGGTTCGACTGGATAGTCTCCACGAGTTCCCCGTGGACCGCCTTGAGTTGTTCGTACCGCTCCCGCTCCTGGAACACCGAGGCGACACGCCCGAACAGTTCCCAAAGCGTGTAGTATCGGTAGTCTTCGCTATAGGGTTCCTGCGGGTCGCCGTGCGTGCCGCTGTAGAAGTTGCCGAAGAAGGGACCGACGTTGTCGGTCAACTCCTCGATGTCGCTCACGTCCCAGTTGTCCTGGGCAATCGCCCAGGCGGGGTCGAGGAGGTGCACGTCGCTGTCGAGGCCGTAGAAGAACTCCTTGGTGAAGTTCGTGTAGGGATTCGGGAGCCCTTCCCAGTCGAAGGAGACGCCGGGGAGCCGCTCGTAGTAGTGGCGCATCGACGGTCCGGCCATCTCCGGCACGAACATCGCGTTGACCGCGTCGCCGTGGCCGAGCGCGACCAGCATGTCGGCGTACTGGTTGTACATCGTGAAGACGTTCTCCGGCACCGAGTCGAACTCGACCTCGCCGACCGGTGAGAGGGAAGCGGTGTAGGAGCCGTCGGTTGTCGGCGACGTGCCCGCAGTGCCGTCATTCGCGGTCGCCGTTTCGGACGGGTCGCCGTTGTCACTCGAGCACCCGGCCACGATTGCCGTACCGAGCACCGCTCCACCGCCTGCGAGGTAGTCACGCCGCGTGAGCCCGCCCGTCACGTCTGTGTTTCCCATGTTTTAGGTAAGCCTAATACTCCGTAAATTGTTTTCGGATTGGCGGGACTGCCGTGGGCCGGCTCCCCTTCCCCTGGCGCTCACGGACGGTGGTCTCTCGCCGTGCCACCAGATGGTTCTCTCGGCTGGTCCGTCATTCGATTTCGACCGGTTACAGCACGGCCCGGAACGCGACGACGGCCCCGACACCGGTGACCAGGGCCAAGAAGATGTTGCCCGTCCGCCAGGCGACGACCGCGACGACGCTTCCGGCGAGCCACTCAGCCGGGCCGCCCGCGGCAAGTTCCGGCCCGAGAACGGCGACGACAATCGCGCCCGGCAGCGCTTCCAGGGCCGCCTCGACGCGGTCGCTCACTCCGACGCGCGTCAGCAGCCACAGTCCGCCGATCTTCGTGAGATAGGTGGCCGCGGCCATCGCGGCGATGACGGCGACGACCGGCGGGTCGAGCGAGAGCGGGTCAGCCACGGCGGACCACCTCGACGACGGCGGCGGCGACCCCACCGCCGATGACGTGCCACTGCCCGCTCAGCACCTGTGCGGTGACCAGCGCCGTCACTAGCGCGACTGCCCACGGGATAGCCGTCGACGCGCCGTCCCAGAGTTCGACCGCCAGCGCGACGAACGTCGCCACGAGGACGAAATCTAGTCCGAACGTGGCGGGGTCGTCTATCACGCCGCCGACGGCGACGCCGGCGACCGACGAGGCGACCCAGAACACCCAGATAGCCAGCCCGCTCCCGAGCAGGAACGCGCCGCGCCGACTCCCGCTGGTGAGGTCCCGCATCGTCAGCGCCCAGTTCTCGTCGGCCATGAAAAACAGGCTGCCGTAGACTTGCGACCCGGACAGATGCTTGAACCACGGTCGGAGCGCGGCCCCCATCAGCGAGTACCGCAGATTCACCGCGAAGACCGCGAGCACCACCGTCGCGGCCGGGATTGGGTCCGCCCACAGCTCCACGGCGATAATCTGGGAGGCCCCGGCGAGGACGGTCGCGCTCATCAGCGCCACCTCCGCGACGCTCAGCCCGGCCCGGTCGGCGAGGACGCCGAACGCGATGCCGTAGCCGGCGACGCCGAGCGCGACCGGGAGGCAGGTCACGAACCCGGCGCGTATCCCGGCCCGTTCGAACGCCACTGCGCCCGGGGCGTCGTCGGCCGCGGTGGCCGTCTCGGTGCTCTCCGCGTTCCGCTCCGTTTGCTCGTCAGTGGTAGGCATTTCGGTGGGGACACTCCAGGTACAGCGGCACCGCGACACCGCCGTCCCGGGGCCGTCACTTGACTTGAAACGGCTGGCAGACTAAACGGTGTTGGAAACGCGCGCCGTCAGTACCCGGTACCGAGGTAGGTGTGGACGGCGTTTTCCGCTTCGAGTTCGTCGACCAGAGCGATGGCGAAATCCTCCATCGAGATGTAACTGTCCCCTTCTTCGTCAGTCACGAGTTCGCGCTCGGCGGTCCGGTACTGGCCGGTCCGCTCGCCGGGCTCTATCAGTGCGGCCGGGGCGACGTAGCTCCACGCCAGGTCGTCGGCCTCGCTGAGGGTGTCGTATGCCTCGATGGCGGCCCGGGCGACGGGCTCCCACTCCGCCGGGAAATCCTCGGTCTCGATGAGAAGCGTCTCCAGTCCGACTCTGAGCCCGCCAGCACCCCCGGTCCAGACGAGACGGTCGACGCCGCTGCGGCGCAGTCCGTCGACGACCGCCGAAATCATCTCCGTGAGGACCTCGGCCGACTCGTCCTCGCTCGGCCCAAGCGCCGACACCACCGCGTCGTGGCCCGTCGCGAGCTTCGTGACGTCGTCGGGGTCGGTCGCGTCGCCCGCGACGGCGACGAACTCGTCGCTGTCTATCCCCTCGACCGTCCCGCTGCGGGAGACGCCGGTGACGGCGTGGCCGCGTTCGAGGAGTTCCGTTGCAGTTCGCTGCCCGATTCGTCCGCTTGCTCCGAGTAGTAGTACGTCCATTGTTCGTGTGGAGTTGCCGATGATTGCGACGCGATGCCGGTCCGCGAAACCGGAACTGCGGTCACATCATCTTACTTGCTATTGGAACATGACCTTAATATAACTCAGCGAACGTTGCCTTGACCAAGTAACACCGATGTCATCGAACGATGCCCTCGAATCGAAGTACGGGGACTGTCCGGTCATCCAGACGCTCGAAGAAATCGGGTCCCGCTGGCGGATGACCGTAATTCACGTCCTCAGAGAGGGCGAACTCCGGTTCAACGAACTCAAGCGCGCGACGGACGCGAACTCGCAGACGCTGTCCCGCGTGCTCGAAGACTTGGAGGAGAACGGGTACGTCGAACGTCGCGTCGCCGACGGAAGCCCGGTCGCGGTCTACTACTCGCTGACCTCGAAAGGCGAGGAACTCCTCTCGGCGTTCGACGAAATCCACGAGTGGGGGGTGAAGTGGATTGCCGACGACAATTGAACATCGGTCTCTGCCGGTTCGTTGAGCTATTACGAACGTTCACTGCTACGGCTGCCGAAACAATCTTATAATCAAATATTTAGTAATATATATGCAACAAACTCTGCTGAAATTCAGAATATGAATTCACAACGTCCAGATAACTCTATTATATGGCCATTTTAGTTTACATCGACCCCTTCTCCATCTATACTCTTGTTTAGGCCGGTATCGACGAAAGGTAAAGGTAGGCTGGATACCCGACGTCGAAACCCGCGTTGGTCGGTGCCAGTGCGACTCCCTTACCTCCGGAGCTAGCGAGATCCCCGTGACTGCCACGCCGGAACAGATATAACAGCAGTACTGGTGTTATTTACGTCCGGCCATCGATGACAAACCTTTCACCGATGCCCGGGACGATACCTAAAAACCTTCGCGGCCGGCTATCCGAGACCGGCCATTGACACGGATTCTCGATTCGGCATGGGTGAACGAAATCCGGTTGGCCTTCTGGATATCACGTTCGAGCTGTCCGCGGTTCCCCTGTCAGTGAGACGTGGCATTGTATCGCAACGATGCACACACGTCGGGTGAGTGTAGCACAGTCCCACACTGCTTGTCATCCACCCCAATCTAACCCACTCGGTTCGACCGGGCCGGCCGGGGACCGCACACGGTCGTATCCCTGATAGTTTACCCATCAGAACGAGGTATCTGCCGTTCCGTTCACTCATTTCGAACGCGGTTCCACCGGAGGGTCGGTAATAAATCGAGACGAGCGGTTCCGCTACAGTTCGACGATGTCGCCGCTCTCGGCGGCTTCGTGAATCGCTCGGATGATTCGCATGTCCTGGAGCCCGTGGCGGCCGTCCGGGGCGATGTCGCCGTCGGTCAGGACACGGTCGGCGAAGTAGTCGAACTCCTCTCGCATCTCGTCTTCGGCGTCGAAACTCTCGCGTTCGACGGTTACGGTGGTCTCGCCGCGGGACAGGTGCAACTTCGCCTTGCCGTGGAACGCCGGTTTGAGCTCTATCTGTCCGTCCGTCCCGGTAATCTTCAGCTGGGTGTCGTCGTGGGCGTTCTGGCTGTCGGTCGTGACCATCTTGACTCCGTCCTCCAGCGCAAGCAGCGCCCCGGACCGTTCGTCGGGAACGTCTTCGAAGGCGTCTCCGTGAGAACTCATCCGCGACTGCACCGCGCGTGGCTCCCGGTCGAGCAGGAACCGCGTCGTGTTAATCGAGTAAATGCCCAAGTCCATCACCGAGGTGCCATACCCCGACAGGTCCGGGTCGAGCCGCCACTGGTCCGTGTTCGGGTTCATCTCCAGCAGCGGCTGGCTGTTGTTGCCGTAGACGGACACCGGGTCGCCGATGAACCCGTCTTCTATGAGTTCCTTGGCGCGCCGCACCGCCGGGTCGGTCTGCATCCGGTAGGCAATCATCAGCGGCACGTCCGCCTCCTCACAGACCTCGACCATCTCTCGGGCGCGTTCGACCGTCGACTCCATCGGCTTCTCACACAGGATGGCCTTGTCCAGTTCCGCGGCGGTTTCGGCGTATTCGAGGTGGAACGCGTTCGGTGTCCCGATGTAGATGGCGTCGTACGCGTCAGCCGCCTCTCCGTCGTGGAACTCGTCGTAGCTGATGCCGTGCTCGACACTGTTCTCTTCGGCAAGTCGCTCGGCTTTCTCCGTCGAACTGCTGACGAACGTCGTGACTTCGCCCAAGTCGGAGTCCCGAATCGCGGGGAGTGCTAGGTCTATCGTCCACCATCCCAGGCCCAACAGCGCGTATCGGACCGTACCATCCGTCGTCGTTTGCCAGTCCCGCTCGTCGTAGGAGTCGATCCACTCCATCATAGGAATCCATTTTAAACGCTTCGGCTAAAACCTTCGGATTCCGGACACACACTGCCCTGCTGGCGGTGACTGGGCATAACCCGTTCTCGTAGCCGATCCGTCTGGCGATTACGGTCGGCAAGTGGTCTCGGTATCTATTGACGTTTTCGTCCCGAATGACGGCAGTCCGGAGAGCGACTGACAGCTGCTGGCCATGGTCGTGGGTAAATCGATTCAATCAGACAGAAAGAGTAGCGAGAAGCTACTGAGGGACGGACCTGCCTGTCCCGGCGACATCGGTCTTCGAGAACGGGACCTCCACCAAAGAACGCTCGTTGAGGCTGTTAAGGGGATATTATTTGAGTAGGTATAACCTAACAAACACGAATCCGACGGAACAACCCCCGAATTCTGCACTCTATGGCGGTGGTTTGGGATTACCGCCCGGAATATATTCTGATTGACACTCTATTCGGTTCTTCGAAGTGCCACTTTCGAACTCAAATCCGGTGGACCCGACACTCGTTTCGACTTCCCGACTTCTGTCTCGTTGCTCTGGACTCTCCCTCTCTGACTCGGTGCCGTTTGTCGAAACCACGGGCCTCTGCCCCATCGAACGAGGTCATGGGGCGACATGACTACACACACATAAATATAGACTTTCTATCCGTACTCCGGCACGTTCGTAGCAGGCTCATACTCATGCTCGGCGATATCGACTATCCTACATCGGTACATCCTACCGGGAGTCACAGCACATGAGCCACAAGGCAGAACGGACGTTGATTTCGGGCGGAACCGTCGTCACGCCGACCACCGACATAGAGAACGGAACGGTGGCGTTCGCCGACGGAAAAATCGTCTCGGTGGAGGCTGAATCGCACAGAACCCCGGATATCGACGCGACGGGGAAGTACGTCCTTCCCGGGATGGTCGACCTCCACGGCGACGATATCGAACGGCACCTCTTCCCGAGGGCCGGTGAGCGCGTCGACACGGGGGTCGCTCTGGACCGCTGTGACATCGCCAACGCAAGCGCGGGTGTCACGACGAAGTACCACGCAATCGCGTTCGAGGACGTCCCGGAGGACAACCGGAGTATCGAACTGGCCCGCCGGCTGGCCGACCGCATCCGGGGGTTCGACCGCGACAACGGTGCTCGGGTCGACAACAGGCTCCACACGCGGTGTGAACTCACCAACGAGGCGGCGGTGGAGGCCGTCTCAGCGGAGCTCCGGTCTGGCGGCGACCTCGTCTCCCTCGTGTCTCACGTCCCTGGAGCGGGCCAGTTCGCCGGCGAGAACTCGCTTGCACAGCGCTACGACCTGTCCGGCGAAGCCGAGGAGACCAGCATCCAGACGCTCCAGGCACGCCGGGCCGCCGTCTCCACAGCGGAAACCAGGTCGCGCGCGAAGCGGATTACGGAGTTGGCCCGCGAGAGAAACATTCCGGTCGCTTCACACGACGACGAGACCGTCTCAGACGTGGACTCCGCCGCCGCTCTCGGTGTCGATATCAGCGAGTACCCGCTCTCCCAGCGCGTCGCTCGGCGTGCGACCGAACGGGACATGGCCGTCGCGATGGGCGCGCCGAACGTCGTTCGCGGTGGCAGCCTGTGGGACGGCCCCGATGCCGGTCAGGCGATCAAAAACGGCCTCGTCGACATCCTCTGTAGCGATTTCCGGCCGCAGTCGCTGCTCGGTTCTGTCTTCGTCGATACCGACGAACCGCTCGCGGAACGGGTGGCGCGCGTCTCTACCGCGCCGGCCGCCGTTGCGGGCCTGTACGACCGCGGACGGCTGGAACGGGGAGCGAGGGCGGACATCGTAATCGTCGACCCGGACCCCGTGCCGTCGGTAGCACGGACGTTCGTCGCCGGCGACGAAGTGTACCGCTCCGCGTAGCTCGGGCTCTTTTATAAAAGTCAGACCCGAAACCAGGCCGACTTACCGGCCTATTCGTCGTCTGCTTCTTCGCGCGCGACGGACCAGTGGAACACGGAGCAGGCACCCGCGACGCCGACCACGAGGGAGAACAGACCCAAGACGACACTGCCGGACAGCGGGAGGGCGACGGAGGCGGCAAGCACTAGCGCACCCAGCATGGACACAGCCGCGTAGTACTGGTACCACTGTCTGTCCTGTTGCTCGTCGGAGCGGTCGAGATACTTCTCGAAGTCGTCGGCCTTCTCGGTGAGGGTGATGTGCCCCCGGTCCTGGTTGAAATCGACAACGCCGATGTCGTCCATCTTCGGGAGGTGACACTGGTACAGCCCGACGTACACGCGCTTGCGCTCGCTTGAGGTCAGCGCGTCGGTCGTCGTGTCGTTCTCGATGGCCGCGACGTGTTCCGCGAGTTCTCCGAGAGAGACCTGCTCGTCGCGCTCCCGAAGAAAGTGGAGGACTTCCCTCCGGCGGCTGTTCTTCAATATCTCGAAAATGACGTCCAGGGAAGCACCGGTGTCGTCGCTTTCCTGTGATGTCTTCTGGTCGGGTTCGCTTCCCCCCTTCGGCGCGGATACGGACCCGTCGTTCAGTTTGTTATCCGGTTCTGCCTTCGTTTGTGCGGTGTCTTTGACTCCCATATTTACCCACTTCCTGTGTGCTGCGACATCGTTTATCCGTCTGGAATCGCGCTCACACAGCCCCCCGGCTGCATCGACGGAGCGTTACGCTGTCAGCCAGCATTTCAATTCAACATCACCTTCCCACTTAATACTTTGTTATGTAATAGAAAATATAATTTCCCTCTGATTACCGGCCGGGGTAATGGGTGATTGATTCGGTATTCCGAGAGTAACGGCTGTCTCCGACTCGATACGTGGCGATTCACGAGAACATATTCGGCTCGTCGCGAGCGTCCGCCGCGTGCCAAGAACAGTCGATACAGTCGCTCAGACCGGTCGATACACGCGACGTGTGGGTGCGCTCCGGAGTTATGATTGGTAAACGGTGCCGTATATGTACCGTTACCACACATAGCCGAAGTAACGTAATCTTATGCGCACGGTCGAACAGCCCGTCACTGGCACTGCTCGGGTTTCGCGCCGATGAACGTCCTGATAGAAGATAGTTCCGCGCAAGCGTCAGGAAAGACTCTCATCGGCTTCCCGACCCGATTCTATCTCTTCGTGCCGAACAGGTCGGCGACTGAAACAGCGATGTGATTCTCCACACAGCGCGGGGCATTACTCACCGTATACTCAGTATGCGGGATACGCAACCGGATTCGTGTATGGCTACGAAGCGAGACCAACCGACACGAGCGAAACAATTAACCACAGGCACATGGAATACCACTGTACACGAGTTTACGTCCAACAGAGCTAGCTGGTACGCTCGTGTACACGAATAGATACGATGGCAGACTTTGATCAGTGGGACGAAGTGAGCTACGTTATCAGTTCACGGTATCGAGTCGAAACTCTCCGCAGACTGTCAGAGGGCCCTGCGACACCGTCGTTGATTGCCGACGACAGGGAAATGAGCATCGCTCACGTTTCACGTGCGCTGCAGGAGCTTCGTGAGTCGGAGCTCGTCGACCTGCTCGTCTCGGAAGACCGGAAGAAGGGCCGTGTGTACGATATCACCGAGAAGGGCGTCGATATCTGGGAGACGATAGAACGGAAGAACATGGCGTAACCGTCGCGTCTCAGTCCCGACCCGAGCGCACCGCGTCCGACCGGCGAGTCGGCCCAGACCCGTCTCTGTCCTGGCTCTGCTTGCACAGTCGCCCCGTGCGAGGGCTGTGCTGTCGGGTCGAACTGGTCCTGTGACCGGCGCGTGGGGGAGCTACGCGTTCGAAGGTCTGCCGCCGTAGCCGTTTGGGGCCAGTCACTCCTGCTACGTGTCGAACTGTCAGACGACATCGACGGACCGCCGTCCTGCAGTAGACGGCTGCTACTCGCTCCGACTCGTCACCCGTCAGACGGTTCTCGGCGACATCGAACGCAGAGAGCGGCTACTAACTGGTATACCGGCCGTAACAATGGTGGTTTGTGAGTAACCTGCGTACATATGTTGTCCATAGGCTACGGCAAACTACTGGTCGGGTGTGCCGCCGGGTTGCTCGTCTTGGGAGGCGCTACGGTTGGGCTCGGTATCGGTGGATTCGCCGACGTGCCGGTGAATTCGGACACCACCGCGGGCGGGGCCGAGTTGGAGATACGGGCTGTCCACGCTCTCTCCGAAATCCGGCCCGACGAGCCATTGCAGGTCCGACTTCGAATCACAAATACGGGATCAGCTACGACCACCCAACAGGTCGCTCTTCGGCTGAATACGGAAGGGCAGTCGTCTGAGACGGTTGCGACGGCACAGGCACAGGTCCCGGCGGGTGAAGCAGCGAACGTGACCCTGTCCGCCGAGCCTGACCAGCTCGGTCCGGGAGAGTACACGTACGCCGTCGTTCTCGGTTCCTCGTCGTCTCCCGCGGAGACCGGGAGCGTGGCCGTCCTCACCCCGCCGACGTTCACGCTCGAAGACAAGACTGGCGACGCTACCGTCGTCCGCGGAACGAACGCCTCGCTCCGTGCCACCCTGACAAACGTCGGTTCGTATCGCGGCGTCCAGACCGTTCGGGTCGCCGTTGACGCGGACCAGAACGGGGAGTACGCCGACACCGAGACCGTGAACGAGAGCGCGTTCTCGCTCACAGGCGGTCAGAGTGCGGTGAGTACCGCCACGGTCCGGACTGCCGACCTGAAGCCGGGGCAATACCAGTACGAGTTCGCCACGGAAAACACGACAGCGACTGGGACACTCCGGGTCCAACAGCCCGCGACGTTCCGGGTACAGAACGCGAGTGCGCCCGAGAACGTCACCGCCGGGGACACCGCGAACGTCTCGGCGGTCGTCGAGAACATCGGCGACGTCGACGGAACCGAGACCGTCACGTTCAGCAGCGAGTCCGCGAACGGCACCCACTCGCGCTCCGTGTCGCTCGCCCCCGACGAAACCACGACGGTGTCCGTCGAAGTGAACACGACGAATCTGAGTCGCGGGACGCACAACTACTCGTTCGGAACCGCCTCCGATTCGGACACGGTCTCAGTCACGGTACAGGACAGCCACTTCGAGGTGTCCAACCTGGACGGTCCGAACGTTCTGTACGTCGGCGACACCGCCGTGTTCGCCGCGGAGGTAACGAACACCGGTGACATCGCCGGGACGCAAACCGTCCAGCACCGCATCGACAGCGACGACGACGACCGGCCCGAGGCCTACGGACTTAACAGGAACGTGACGCTTGAGCCGGGCGAATCTACTCGCGTCCGGTTCGAGGTCGAGTACACCGTGACCGACGCCACGGATTACCCTGTCGAACCACTGAGCCTGCAGACGTACGTCTACGGTATCTACTCGGATGACACGCGCGCGTCGACCGCCATGTCGGTCAAGCCATCGTGGGCCAAGGACGGCGGCTCCAGCGGTTCCAGCGGGAGCACCTCCGTCTCTGAGGGCGACCGTGCCTCGCTCGACGAAATCACTCAGGACAAGTACGGGCTCTACTACCACGAAGTGAGCAGCGAGACGAAGCGGCAGGTCGAGGAGATTCACGAGCGCCAACCGTTCGCCGACGGACTCGCGGCCGCCGAAGTCCAGACGCGGGAGGAAATCGCCCGGCAGGAGTACGGTGCCGACGTGCAGGCCGGCGAGAACTTCGATTTCACCGGCCTGGACATCGAGGTCCAGCAGCAGGTCGAGGCGGACTTCGACGCGCAGTTCCAGACCGACTCCGGTGACCGAATCGAGTCCTGGGACGAACTCGCACGCGACACGTACGGGTCGCCCTACGAGAACCTCACCGACGCTCGCCAGGCGGAAATCGAGACGGCGTATCAGGACCAGTTCGAATAACGGCCGGCCCGTAACCTGGGCCGACCACAGCACGACAGCCCGAACCCGACCCCGGTCTAACGAGATATTTACTGCCGGGCTTATGTGTTATATACTATCGCTAATTCTGAAAGTATAGAATAACTATAGAGTGCTTTCTCCAACAGGGTGGTAGAAAGGGCCTTGGTCACTCAGTGAGCGGCCCTCCGACCTACCATGACTACCGCCGAACCAGAGACCGCTATTGACGCGTGGGTCTGGCATGGAACCAGCCCCGAGACGAGCCGTCACCTGTCGAACGTCTGTACTGCTGTACCAGTACGGCACGGCGCACCTGTGGGAGGGCCATAGCGTGTACAAAGGCTCGACCATTGGCGTCGTCATTCCGGCCTACAACGAGGAGGGCTTCATCGGCGACGTACTCGACTCGCTTCCGGAGTTCGTCGACCAGGTGTTCGTCATCGACGACTGCTCGACGGATGACACCTGGCCCGAAATCAAAGAGTACGTCGAGGCTGAAGCCAACCAGGCGGCCGTGGCCGGCGAAGCCGGGGAAGAGCTAGTGGTCGCCGACGGGGCCGGGACGACGGTCTCTGAGAGCCAGACGTTCCTCGACAAGCGTATCGTCCCGGTGCGTCACCAGACGAACGGGGGTCGCGGGGCCGCCATCCAGACCGGATACGAGCTGGCGCTGATGAGCGGTATGGACGCGGTGGCAGTCCTTGACGGCGACGGACAGATGGACCCGGACATCCTCGATGAGATACTCGACCCGGTCGTCGAGGGGGAGGCGGATTACGCGAAGGGCAACCGTCTGATATCCCGCCGCCACTGTGCACAGATGTCCAACTGGCGGCTGTTCGGGAACGCCCTCCTCACGCTGTTGACCAAAGTGGCGAGCGGACACTGGCGGATGCGGGACCCGCAGAACGGGTACACCGCTGTCTCCGCGACGGCGCTCGAGGCCCTCTCGCTGAACGACCTGTTCGACGACTACGGGTTCCTGAACGATATCCTGATTCACATGGACGCCCACGGTATGACCGTTCAGGACGTCCCGATGGAGGCACTCTACGGCGACGAGTCGAGCGGCATCAGATACGGCTCGTTCATCCCGAAGCTCTCTATGCTGCTCCTGAGACGGTTCTTTTGGCGAATCGGTAAGAAAATCTCCAGGCTATGAATGGTTGTTCAGATGATGGGTCTTCCGATTATGTAGTTTCTACTTATGTCGGACCAGAGGTGACAGTAGCGCATGGCTAGCTGGTCCTCATCTCTGCTAAGAGTGGCCGATTTGGTGGCCGTCATTCTGCTTACCGTGCTGGCGCTCGCGGCGACTTTCCTGTCAGAGTCACTGCTGAGAACCGTGGTGACGATACCGTTTCTGTTCTTCGCACCGGGATACTCGGTGGTGGTAGCCATGTTCCCACACCGACGCTCGTCACTCGATGGCGAGCAGTTGTTCGGCTCCGAGGCCCTTCTGTTGGGTATCGCTACCAGCATTGGCCTCGCAATTATCGTCGGGGTGAATCTCGAGTACACGGTCTGGGATATCGCCGCAGTCCCGGTGATGGTTGCCCTGTCGTCAATATCGCTTTTGGCGGTCGGTATCGCGATGTATCGCCGGCTATCGACTCTCAGTGAGACGTCTCCGACTACGTTCGGCGGCTCGTCGTACCGAGCGAAGACCCCGAATATCGGCGACTCGATACAGCTCAGCTCGGTCGTTGTTGCCGTCGCCGTCCTCGTCGCGGTCCTCAGCGTCGGCGCTGTCGCACTGGACCCGCCCCGCGGTGAGCGGTACACGGAGTTCGGTCTCCTCACCGAGGCAGAGAACGGAACGCTCGTTGCTGACGACTATCCGTCAGAGATATCGGCTGGCGACCGGGAAACGCTGTACTTCACAGTCACGAACCGCGAGATGCAAAACAAACAGTACACCGTCGTGGTTACGCTCGTCGCTACGAACGAGGACGGAAACGCAATCCAGCGTGCTCGATTGGATTCTTTCAGCAACCAAGTCGCGGCCGAAGAGACGTGGCGGCAAGAACACACGGTTGAACCCCTGTTGAGCGGTGAGCGGTTACGGCTGACGTATCTGCTTTACGACGGACCTGTCCCCGAACAGCCCACGGCTCAGAACAGCTACCGGAACCTCCACCTCTGGCTAACCGTCTCGTAGCGACGGCTCTAACGAGGCGCTCTACTGCTCGATTTCGGCAGGGCTGTGAGAAGATGCTTCGGTGGGCAGGTGCGCTCGAATGAACGCCTCGTAGTCCCGAAGCACGGATTCCGGAGCGAAATCGCGCGCTCGGTCGACCAATCTCTCTTTTTTCGGTGGGTGGGACAGAGTGGTACGTATCCCATCTGCGAGAGCGTCGTCGTCCCCGACCGGCACTAACGGTCCGACCTCGCCACCTTCTAAAATTTCGTAGGGGCCGCTCGGACAGTCAGTCGAGACAACCGGGCAGCCACACGCCAGCGCTTCGATGAGAACTGTCGGGAGCCCCTCGTGTACCGACGACATGGCTAGTACGGACGCACCGGCCATGTAGCCGTAGGGATTGTCAACGTAGCCCGGAAACGAGACTTTATCACTGATTCCGAGGTCCCGTGCCAACTGCTTGAGTTCGTCACGCTCGGACCCCCGACCGACGATGATTGCTCGCGTTTGCGGGCGCGCTTCGTGAACTCGCCTGAACGCTTTGAGGAACGAGCCGAAGTTTTTCTGTGGCTCGAGGCGGCCGACACCGAGTACGACCTCGTACTCCGGGTCACCGACCCATTCGTGCTCTACCGGCTCCCGGGAGCGCATACGAACCTCCTCGACGGGAATCGGGTTGTGCAGTACGGTTACGTCCTCCGGACTGACCCCCACGTGTTCGACGATGCTCTCGGCGGCCCCTTCCGAAACGGCGACGAACTGGTCTGCTCGCCCGGAAAGCCGGCCAGCGAGCCACTCGACGAACTTCTCTTTCGGCGATTCCTGCACTCCAAGGGTGTTGTGGACCGTCGGAACTGTGACCGCATCGGAGCCGGCCAACCCGTGTGCGACGAGACAGACATCGTTGGCGTATGTCATCTGTGAGAAAATTATGCTCGGGGATTCGTCCCTGAGATACCTGCGGAGTGCCGGAATAGCGGCACCGATACCGAGTCCCGGGATAGATGGGGTCTCCAAATCGAGAAGGCGGACGTCACTTCGCACTTCTTTTTTGAACTCGCCTTCGCAAAACGAGACGAGGAGGTCGACATCGTACCCCTGCTCGGCCAACCCGTTCGCGATTGTCACCGTCACTCGTTCAGCCCCTCCGACTGTTAGAGACGGAACGTAGAATGCCAGCGGTCTCTGCCCTGTCATATCGACACTGTCTCGGTCGGTAGGCTTTTTTACTATCTTCCTACCCCGAGGTGTCTCTCGTATTTTTGCCGTATCGCGCTTCGTGGGACGGTCTGCAAACGGGTCCGGAGACGTCGGCCTAATTCGGAGACACACTCGCCAACGCGCGAATGCTGCGCCGGAGCGGATACGTGGTTAGGACTGTGATACCCTGGAAAGCACAGGCTTAACAATAAGTCTCGGACGGCAAGCGTCCAGCACAGAATGCGCATCCTACGTGTCGCCCAAGATATCTTTCCAGACAAAGTTGGGGGAGCACCTTATCACATACACGCTCTCAGCCGCGATCAGGCCGAGATGGGACACGATGTGACCGTTCTGACCATCTCGAGCGACCAATCCAAGCCACAAACCGAACAGAGAGCCGGATACACCCTCGTCAGACTGTCGCCGCGCATCGAACTGTTCGGCAATGCGCTGTTCGCTGGGACGGTGAAGTACCTCCGCAACGCCCGAGAGTACGACGTGGTACACGCCCACTCACACCTGTTCTTTTCGAGCAACCTCACGGCGGCTTACAGTCGGGTAAGCGACATCCCTCTCGCTGTTACGTGCCACGGACTCATGTCTCAACGAGTCCCAGAATGGTTTTCCCGGTTCCATCTCAACACCGTCGGTCGGTTCACATACAATGCGGCGGACGTGCTCTTCTCTTACACTGCGCTCGAACGCGAGCGACTTCGGGACATCGGCGTCTCGTCCGATGTCCGCGTCATCCACAACGGAATAGACGTCGACCGATTCACGCCGGTCGGCGAAACGCACGACCGGATAACCGCTGCTACTGGTCCGGCAGTCGTCTTCGTCGGGCGTCTGGTCGAGGGAAAACGGCCCCGCGACGTTCTGACAGCATTTCAGGCGGTACAAGATGACATCCCCGAGGCCGAACTGTTTTTCTGCGGTGACGGGCCGCTTCGGGACGAGCTAGAGAAGATTGTTGAGCGAGAACACATGCGCGAGTCGATACGTTTCCTCGACCGGGTTCCGTATCGGGAGATGCCGGCGGTCTACCGTGCCGCGGACCTGTTTGTGCTCGCCAGCCGAACGGAGGGATTCCCACGAAGCGTCATGGAATCGATGGCGTGTGCCACACCCGTTCTCAGCACCCGACTGGAACAGACAGAAGCGGTAATCGAGCAGGCTGGCCGGACGGTGCCGGTAGGAGACACGACGGCACTAGCCGACGCCATGTCTTCGATGCTCGACGACAGGGCTGCGTTACGAAAGCTCGGCCAAGCCGGCAGGGAAATCGTCATGAGAGAGTACGACTGGTCCGAAACGGTAGAGCAGACGACACAGGCCCTCCGCACTATCGCTACGTCGCCGCTCTCTCAACAACAGGTCGACAGTGGCCAGGCCGAAGAGCAAGTGATACGCGCCGGCTCGAACACGGAGCACGAGCAATGAGCCGCTCGGACACGGCACGCGCGGCTTCCACGGCGGGTACCGACAGCTACGACGCCATCTCCCGTCAATCTCGGGACGAGACGCTACGCGTCTGCTTTCTCATCAACAAACTCGCACCCGACGGCGCACCGACTATCGTTCTGAATCTCGTCGAGCAAGCGCGAGACCAACCGTTCGATTTCACGGTCTGTTTCTTCGGCGGTGATGACACGCTCCGGCAGGATTTCGAGGCCGCAGGCGCGCGCGTCGTCGATTTCGGAGCGGTCGGGGAGTTCCCGCAGTTCGACCCACGCTCGCTCCCATGCATGCTCCGTTTCTTCCGTCAGGCCTCGTTCGACGTCCTCCACTGCCACTTGCCGTACTCACAATCGCTCGGACGACTCGTCGGTTCCGTAGCCGACATCGACCATATCGTGAGCACACAGCACAACGTCCCGGCGAACTATCATCCCATAGAGCGGGTCGCAGAACGTATCACCCGACCGCTCGACTCTCGGACCATTGCCGTCTCGGAGGGCGTTCAGACGGCCTTCACCGGTGAGAGCGAGGTCTTCGACTACGGTGCTAATGGCCAGTGGACCACGATTCCGAACGGGATTGACGTGGATGCCTTCGCTGGCTCCGTCGAGGCGGCCGACGGAAGTGCCGTCCACCAGGAGTGGGGCCTTTCGGACTCCGACCCGCTCTTTCTCAACGTGGCCCGTTACGAACCCCAGAAGCGCCAGGAGACGCTCATCGAGGCGATGGGTGACGTCGTCGACACCGCGCCGTCGGCACATCTTCTCATCGTCGGGTGGGGGTCGCTCGAATCATCGCTCCGGACGAAGGTCCGGAACGCGGGCCTGTCCGAGGCTGTGACGGTCACAGGACGTGTCCCGGAGATTCACGGGTATTATGCAGCTGCTGATGCCTTCGTCTCTGCATCGGCATTCGAGGGATTGCCGGTGACTATCCTCGAAGCCATGGCCGCCACGTGTCCAGTGGTCGCCACGGATATCGACGGCGTGAGAGAGGTCGTCCTCGACGGTGAGACCGGACGATTGGTTCCACCCGAGGAGCCAACACAGATGGCAACGGCGATGCGAGAGCTCACGGAACACGCCACTCGGGAGCGCTACGGGGCGAAGGGATACGACCGCGTTCAAAACATGTTCACGGTCGAACAGATGGTCTCTCGCTACACCCGGTTGTATCGCTCTCTCGATGGTCGACGGGAACAGGATAACGACGCTGAATATTACGATAACGATGCCTGACACCGATACGCACAATAATGTCATCTGCGGCACTACCAACCCTGCCCGACCCTCGTCGACGGCCCGTTATGCTGCATTTACTTATTGTTACAAACCCGAACAAGCGGACGTGAACCGCGTCACAGGTAGTGACTTCATCTCTCTCCCTAGTGAGCGATGAGTATCGTAAATAATCTCGAACGCCGTCTCGACAACTGGGTAGGGTTTACCGATAGCCATCTTCAAGCTACGCTCGCCGTCGTTCTCTCCGGCCTCCTGCTCGCCGAGTGTGCCCTGTTTCTTCGAATCCAACTGGCGACAGGATACGAAACGTCTATCGTCGAGTCACTCCCGTCGACGTACTGGCTCCTCTTTTATTCGATACTAGCCGGTAGCATCGTGTTGTTGTTCTTCGCTGGTGCTACCGGTACCACGTTTTGGCGACACGGACTGGCCCTCTTGCTGGCGAACTATCTCTTATATACTTTCCTGCCAGTTGCCCGAGGGTACAAGCTCTATGGACGCGGTGAGGCTGACAAACTCCGGCATCTCGGGGACGTCCAGGCCATCGTCGAAACCGGAGCACTCCCCGGCATCTGGTATCCCGGCGAACACGTTCTGATGGCGGAACTACACATGCTAGGCCTGCCGCTGACGAGCACCCAATACGGCATCAATTTCGCGTTCACCCTCTTGCATATCGTGGCCATCGGTGCCGTCATCCGCCTGTTTGGCCAGCGGCGCGAGAGCATCGCAATCGGACTCGCGGTCGGTGCTCCGCTCCTCTACACCACGTTCCACCTCTCGGCACACCCTGCCATCCTGTCCTTCATGCTACTCCCGGTCATTCTGCTCGTCCTCGAGCGGTACCGGCAGACGAACGAGAAGACCTTCCTCCTCCTTCTCGTTACGCTGGGCGTTGCCGTCATCTATATGCATCCGATGACGACGCTGTTCATGATTGGGATGATTACGGTGACGGCGGTGTATTCAATCCTGTACCGGGGCATCTTCGATAGCTCAACCAAGACGATTAGTCTCCGTCTGGGTGCGCTGTTTTTGCCGCTTCAGTTAATCTGGTTACAGGGCTTCCGGCAGACGGAAGTGTCTATGTACAACATGTTCGGACCGGACAGAGGGCCGAGCCCGGCAGCCCAGGAACTGGCGAAAGCCACGTCCGTTTCGTTCACCCCGGTGCAATTAGCCTGGAAATTCGTCGACCTCTACGGGAGTGTGTTCCTCTACTTTCTGACTGCTGGCGTCTTCGTTATACTCATTCTCGTCGCCTTTCTTCGCAGAAACAACCGATACGACTGGGGCCTCGGCGCGACTCATTTCATGGCGGGTGTCACACTGGCAGTACTCTTCTTGCTTCGTGACCTCGTGGTCAAGGGCCACATCCGTCTGTCACGCTACGCTATCCTCTTTGCCGCAGTGGCTATCGGGATGTTCATTCTACACCTCTTCGAGCGACAGAAGTCATCTCTGATAGTCTTCTCCGCACTCGTAGTGCTTCTCGCGGCTGGATTGGGTGCCCAGGCGGCATACGAGCCGAACCGCCATCTCACCCACGCAGAGTACGACGGGACGCAGTATCTGTCGACGAACTACGACCTTGGCGAGCCCGTGTATTCGATGGACACGTCGCACAAAATGAAAGAGTTCGTGCTTTCGAGCAACCACGACCGCCTGTGGCCGAGAGGCTTCACTACGGAAAACGACGTTCCGGATGCGTTGGGGTACACCGGACCAGATGTCAGGGCGGCAGATACGTACGGCAGTGCGTATCTCGTGACGAAGACGTACGACCGAAAACGACACACCGCTTCGCACTACACCCCGGAACAGCAGGAGTACCTCTTCCGGTACGGCGAGACACATCTGAACCAATTAGAACGGGATTCAACGGCGAACAAAATCTACGTGAACGGCGGGTACACGGCCTGGAGAATCTCGCCCCGAGTAGACGAAGGGGCCCCGGAATAATCCGGCCCGGCACTCTGCTCACGGACTGATATCACTCGACCAAGTATCCCAGGTCGGAGAGCTGGTCTCGTATGTCGTCGCTGAACTCGGCCTCTTCGCCATTGACGCTCTGACTGTCGATTTCGCTCAGTCGCCTCTGTAGTTCTGCCTCGAGTTCGTCTCTCTGGTCGGGGTACGACGTAGAGACGTCTGCCTGTTCGTCGGGGAGTTCGAACAGCACGTCACCTTCCGCACTCTGCTGGTATTTGAACTCGTGAGTCCGGAGCGAACTAAGCGCCGCGTCGTGGAAGTACCCGGTATCGAATGACGGGTTATGCTCTTGTATCGCCGAGAGCGGGCCCTGAATGTCGGCGGCACGCTGACTGAGTGCGGCTGTCCGTCGTTCGTTCCGGAGGTCAATACCGTCGAGACCGGTCGTATCGCCGCCAGCACACTCGACGAGCGTTCGAACGATGTCGACATGCTGAACGAGCTCGTCTTGTTCACTGGCCACTGAATCGAGGCCGTGTACGACGGCCGGTACGTGAATCAACCCGTCGTGAAGGACAAATTTGTGACCGAGCAGGCCACACTCTCCGAGTAAGTCACCGTGGTCGGCGGTCACAACGAAAACAGTGTTCTCGAGGTTGAGTGCATTCAGGTGGTCGAAGAGTTCTCCAATCAGCGAATCAGCGTACGCTACGAGCGTGTCGTACATCACATTCAACGCGTTCCAGTCCGCTTCGTCGAACTCGCTGACATTGGCGATGCCTCGGTGCAGATCGGCGGTGTGTTCGAAGGCCCGCTCGCTCGCTGCTCGTGGCGATTCAACGAGGTCCGACGCAAACCGGTCCTGCCATGCCGGCGGCGGATAGTACGGGAGGTGTGCGCCGTGGTAATGTGCGGACAGGAAGACCGGTTCACTCGTTCCGGCGCGGGACGAGACCTGCTTCTTTACCACTTCGTTGACGAAGAAGTCGGGTCGGTGTTTCGTCTTCTCAGTACTGAGCCCGCCTGAATGTGACCGCACGTTGCCGAGGAAACGGAGTAGCGTAAGCGGGCTGACCTCTCTGAATAGCTCGGTCGGGTTGATGTGTTTGAACGTCTCGAATCCACGGCTAAGACCGGTAGATTCGGTGAAGTAATGGTTCGCCGAGACGCCAACCGTCTGATACCCTACCTCTCGAAGTCGC
This sequence comes from Haloarcula sp. DT43, assembly GCF_037078405.1. Lineage (NCBI taxonomy): Archaea > Methanobacteriati > Methanobacteriota > Halobacteria > Halobacteriales > Haloarculaceae > Haloarcula > Haloarcula brevis. The sequence continues at coordinate 216,900 of NZ_JAYMGZ010000003.1, forward strand.
TCGGCAACGGTGCTGACGCTCTGTGGAAGCTTCTTGGTACCGTAGCCCGTCCGGTGGTATTCGGGGAAGGTTCCGGTGTGTATCGACGCTGCCGACGGCAGTGACCAGTTCGCGGCGGCAATGCAACTACTGAAACTGACTCCGCCCGGCTGATTGGCGATACGCTCCATGTTCGGCGTCGTCGCTCGCGTGTGCCCATCCAACGTGGTGCGGTCGTATCGAATACTGTCTAGAGTAATCCAGATGATATTGGGCGGAGCAGTTGACTCGCTCATTACTAAGTTAGATTCGGTGTTGGCTGTTTGTTAATGACTACGTACACTGGCTGTTCACTCGACCTCTCCGAAGTCCAGCGGTTCTTCTACTGTCGGCCGACAGCGGCTATCGGTCGATGAAACACTGTACGCGAAGTAGCAGAAGATTGCTCGGTTTTAACTCGTATAACTATACCTGTCGGTGAAAAACTGGGTCGCAATGTCACCGAAGCAACGTCCAAACGTGCTGTTGATAGTTCTCGACACAGCACGTGCGCGCACGGTGCTTCCGGGTCTCGAATCCGGACTGATGCCGACGCTGTCACGTATCGCGAGTGACGGAACGACATTCACTGACGCGACGGCCACTGCACCGTGGACGCTCCCTTCCCACGCCGGGATGTTCACTGGCAAGTATACGTCATCGCACGGTGTCCACGCAGGGAACCACATCTTCGACCCGGAATCCGAGGCGCTCGCAGCCCGGCTCTCCGACGCAGGCTACCGAACAGCGGGTATCTCCGGCAACGTCTGGATAAGTCCGGAGTTCGGCTTTGATGCCGGCTTCGACGAGTTCTCGATGAAGTGGGACCTGTTCTGGGACGCCCCCGAGCTTTCAAGTGTCATCAGCAACCGGAACACGACCGCGACCGGCGGCACTATTCTGGACGTGTTTCGAGGGCAGGGCCCGGTTGACCTCCTCAAAGGCGCGCTTACGACCGGATACGCGAAGTTCCTTGCCGAGCGTCAAGACGATGGGGCACACCACGTCACTTCACGAACGGTCGAATGGCTGGAACAAAACGGTACGGCGGACGAGCCGTTCTTCTATTTCCTGAACTACGTTGAACCTCACCTTCCGTACGAGCCGCCCGAGCCCTTTCTCGATGAGTACCTGCCTGACGGTACCGACCCGTCGCACCTCTCGAACCTCGAGCAAGATCCCTGGCAGTACGTCGCCGGCGACCGGGAGCTGACCGAAGCGGATGCTGAACTATTCAAAGGCCTGTACAAGGCAGAACTGGCGTATCTTGACACGCAGCTCGAACGCCTTTATGAGACACTTGCCGAACAGCGTATTCTCGACGAAACCGCCATCATTCTGGTTGGCGACCACGGGGAGAACATCGGTGAACACGGGTTGATGGACCACCAGTACTGCCTCTACGAGACACTGATTCACGTCCCTCTCATCGTTCGATATCCGGAACTGTTCAATGAAGAGGAGGTCTCCGGGCCCGTCGAACTCCGGGACCTGTATCCGACCGTTACAGACCTCGCGGGCGCCGAGCAGCCGGCCGATACCGACGTTTCGACACACAGTTTGGTTCCCCAGGACGGAACGGTTCCCGTCCGGGACAGCGCAATCGCCGAGTATCTCGTCCCCCAGCCGTCGATGGACGCGCTCCGGGAGGCAGTGGAGTCGTTCGATGAGTCTGCGACGCGATTCGACCGTCCACTTCGAGCCATCAAAACCACTGACTGGAAATTCATCGAGGCACCGGGGGACAACGAACTGTACGACCGCGATGAAGACCCCACCGAACGGATTGACGTCGCGTCGGCACATCCGGACATCTGTGAGCGCCTCGGGGCAAACCTTCGAGACGAACTCGGTCGCCTCACTCGCGGAACGTCGAACAGAAATACCATCAGCGCGAACAAAAAGGAGCGCCTCGAAGACCTGGGGTATCTACAGTGATACTCGCCCACTGCCTCCTCGAAATGATACGAGAACCATTGCTACACCGGACCATGGCCTGGCACCGGACGGCACACCTGATGGAGCCTCCTGAAATATCAGCCCAACTACTATCGGTATGAACGAGCCACTCGTCAGTGTCGTCCTCCCGACGTACAACCGCCCAGAAAAACTCCTGAGCGCCGTCAAGAGCGTTCGGGAGCAGACCTACGGCCACATCGAACTAGTCGTCGTTGACGACCACTCATCGACACCGGCAGCGGACACGCTCGGTCCGCTCTCGTTCGACGACGTGACCGTCGAGATAATCAGACACGAACAGAACAGAGGCGCAAACGAGGCCAGAAACACGGGAATCCGCGAATCGACGGGCGAGTACGTCGCTTTCCTCGACGACGACGATGACTGGGCTCCGTCAAAAATTGAAAGGCAAGTGGCGGCGTTCCGCGAGGCCGGTCCAGAGGTCGGCGTTGTCTACACGGGCTCCGAGTACGTGTACGACGATTACGTTCGAACGGTCGTCTTCTCGCTGGAGGGGGACGTTACCGAAGAGATGCTCCGCGGACGTTCTCTCGGCGAATTTACCACTCTAATGGTACGCCGCGACGTTATCACGGCTGCTGGGCTTCCCGATACGGACTTTCCGAGCTGGCAGGACCGCGACTGGCTGCTGCGCCTGTCCTGTCACTGTAAATTTAAAACCGTCCCGGAGGCTCTCACCACTCGGCGTCGCAAAACCGGCGAAGACAGCATCAGCGATAATTTCGAGGAGAAACGCGACATCTCGTACCCACTGTTTATCGAGAAACACAGGGACCTCGCCGCGGAGTACGGGTGGCGATGTGAGCGCGCGTTCATGGCCGCGACGACCGAATCACTCGGACAGGAGGCGCTGAAGAACGGGTACTACGCCGATGCCAAAAAGTACCTCCTCAGAGCGCTACGATACCATCCGGTCGACAGGTCACGGCTCGTGTACGCTCTCGTCGCATACGGCGGGAAGTACACCTACGGGGCGGCACATATGCTCGTCAGCCTGCTCCACCGGGTCAGGACGGATACCATCCACAAGTAGGAACCGCCTAGTACTACTGCCAGTCGGCGTGCCACCGCCGCAACCGTGGCTTGAACGCACACCCTCGCGCGTACCGTCTGCACAGTTGGTTAATAACTCTCTTACTTTGCTTCCGATAGTCTTGGGGACAGATAGTATGGACTTGGATGTCGAAAACGTCCTCATTTACGTCGACGACGCTGTTAGATACGATGCGATTGCGGACACGCTGTCTGATTTCGGGCCGACGCACAGGACCATCGCAGCGTCGACTCATACCCCGACATCGTTCGGGAGTCTGCTGACTGGACTACTACCTCCGCGGAGCGGAATCCATAGTTTCAAACACACAGTCCCCCCCGACGTGCGGTCCGTCTTCGATATCGAGACACACGAGACGTCAATGGGGTCCGAAGGGGGGATGAACGACGGCATCGCGGACATCTTCGGCGCTCCGGAACGGACCACTATCGAGGAAACGAAGCCGCCATTCGTCCACGTCGTCCGCCGTCCCGGTGGACACGCACCGTACAACGGGTTCGAGTGGGAGCAGTACGAGTACGCGAACGAGACTGCCGCTGCATACTTCGACAGAATTTCGACCCAACCCGAACAAGCACGAACTGATTACGAGCGGGGTGTAGAGCGCTCGTTCGAGGAGTTCCAGCGCGTCCTCGGTGTCCTGAAAGAGCGCGGGCTCTCCGAGGACACGTTAGTGGTCTATACGAGCGACCACGGCGAATTCCTCGGCGAGTACGGGTTCTTCGGACACACACACGCTGCCACCCCCGAAGTCGTCTACGTCCCGACGACGTTCATCCATCCCGAACTCGAGCCCGGCCACGTCGACGGTCTCTTCCACCACGTCGACTTGGTACCGACCGTCGCCGACGCGATGGCACACGATGTCAACATCGGACAAACGGACGGGGTTATCGACGGCGCTGGCCGCGAAACCGGGTACAATCACCTCCGGCACATCCGGTACGGGACCCTCGCCGAGCCTGTCGAACGACTGCTCCAGCTGACCGGCGGATTCGAGCGGACCATCCAGAGTCTCTGGGATGCGAACGGCGGCCACGTTTTCGTCGACGGGTCACAGGTTACTGCTTCACTAATCTACCTCGTCCTGTTGCTACAGAAGCCGTTCGGGAAACAGGTCCGGTACGCGAACCGGGTCCTCGAATCGTACAAGATGTTCACGCCCGGACACGCGTCGTACGGACTCCCCGGATTCGACAGGTCCGAGGCCCGGTCGCAAATCGACTCGATTCTCGAGGGCGAGACCGCCGGCAGCGAACACGACATAGATGCAGCCACTGCGGAGCATCTCGAAGAGATGGGATACCTATAACGGGGACAGCGTTTCGGTAGCCGTATTATAATTTTCACTTGGGGAGTCCTACAATCAGATATTGTGACCGATAACACAGCGAACCACGCGTACAACCGACCGCCTCGGGGTACACAAGATTGGGACGTACTGCTCAACGAGAATTTCTCGCGTATAGACGGGGACGTCGAAATTCGGGATACAGAAGAGAACCGCAGTCAGTACACACCGAAGACGGGTGCGAAGTACCTCGCGACGGATACCGGACAGGTGTATCTCGGCGACGGGAACGAGTGGCAGCGACGTGCCTCCGTCAACGTCGTTCAGAACGGCTTCACTCGGACGGCCGATGGAACAGTGATTGCGCCGCCGGGCGAGCTCCAAGCGGCAATCGATGCGACCGCGACGAACTCCAACTTCGGGCAGAGACCCACACAGACTATCAGTCTCGTTTCCGGGCGAACGTATGAGATATCCGATACTATCACACTCAAATCCGGTGTCAGGCTGGAGTGCAACGGCGCCAGAATCGTCCCCTCCGGCGATTTCAACGTTTTCGAACTCCACCGCGAGACACAGCTAGTCCGCCCCCACATCGATACGCGGAATATGAACTGGCAGTCGATTCAGGTCCTCGTCGGAACCAGGGAGTCCGACAAGCTGGAACCGTCAAACCGGGCCTGGGTCCAGGACGCCTACCTGCTCGGTGAGCCGGGGCGGGGCACCGGCTTGCAGTTTCGCGGACAGAGCGGACCCTGTTCGATGCAGGCAGCCAGCGGGATAATCAATGGATTCGACACCGGATTGGAATTTTACGCGGCGGGCGGCGACACCAGCGGCCAGGGCGACTGGTCGAACGGCAACCACTTCGAGGGCACGATTCGGAATTACCGCGTCGCGATTAGTATGCGGTCGGAAGGTGCAGCGGTCAGCGGGAACACGGTCAGGGCGCAAGTACAGGCCAACAGCAAGCGGAGCGAGTGGCTCCTGTGGATGGCGGATGACCCCCGAAGCGAACGGGACAGTGAAAACTACCTGATGAAGGGAAACACCCTCTTCGTGTATCCGTGGGACGTCAACAACTACAACGCAAACAACCCCTACAGCTCTGATGCGGACAGACGGGCTCCGATATGGTATCTCGGACGAGGGACCCGCTACGGGAACTCCGTGTACGATTTCAGTGGCCTGCTAGGCAACGAGTTCATCGTGAACAACTCCGACAACCCCGACCGAAACGGCATTTTCACCGCACACGGCGGAGAGGTCACTGGAACGACACAGCTCCGATTCAACCCCGCATACGACCGAAACGATAGTCGAAGATGGCACCCGGAGTCCGAGAACAGCTGAATCCGGGGGTTCTGGACAGCGGTCGCTACGAGTTCCGTGATTCGTGGTGCCAGTTCCGGCTATCGTTGCGCTGGTAGTTCGGCGGCTGGCTCCACTCCGTCGTCCCCGTCACGTGCCCACCGTGGCCGGTGAGAATACCGTTCCGGTCGGGGGTGTCAGCGTTGTTGACGATGTACTGGTTGCCCATCAGGCCACCGAAGTCGTACAGCGAATTCGCGTACTGCTTGCCCTTTCCGATGTACCATACCGGCGGCTTCCGGTCACTGCTATCGTAGTACGGGTTCTTCTCGTAATTGATGTTGTCCCAGGATTTCACCAGCATGGCATTCCCCTTCTTCACGTAGGAGGTATCTCCGCGCTGAGAACTGGAGCGGGGGTCGTCTTCCATGTACCAGAGCCACTTGCTGACTCGCGGGTTCGGCTGCGCCTGCAGGCGGAAGGAGTTCCCAGTGACGGCCGCGCCTTCCGACCGCATCGAGACGCCGATTTCGTAGTTCCGGATGAGCCCCTCGAAGTGGTTGCCGTTCGACCAGTCGCCCTGGCCGCTGGTGTCGCCGCCCGCCGCGTACAGGTCTATCGCACGCTTGAACCCGTTGACCGTTCCGGAGGCCCACTGCATCGAACAGGGTCCACCGCTTCCGCCGCGGAACTGGAGGCCCGTTCCAGCGCCCTTGTCGCCCATGAGGTAGGCGTCCCGGACCCAGGCCCGGTTCGCGGCCTCGAGTTTCGCAGCGTCGTCGGCACCGACGACGATTTGGGTCGAACTCCAGCCCTGGTTCCGGGAGTCGATGTGTGGCTCTATGAGCTGGCTCTCCCGGTACATCTCGATGACGTTGAAGTCCCCGGAGGGGACGATTCTGGCGCCGTTGCACTCCAGCCTGACGCCGCGCCGTAGTTTAATCGTGTCCGAGACGGTGTAGTTCTCGCCCGAAACCAACCGAACGGTCTGGGTCGGCCGCTTGCCCCATTCGGCTCCGTTCGAAGCGTCGTCGATTGCGGACTGGAGGTCCCCGGGTGACGCGATTATCGTCCCGTCATCGGCGGTAGTCGATCCCGTAGACGAGGGCGTGATATCCCCGATTGGGTTCCACGTGTCACCGTCGCCGATATACACCGTTCCCGTGTCCGTCGCGAGGAACTTCGCACCGGCGTTCGGCACGTACTGTCCGATGTTGGATTCGGCGTCCCGGAGCTCGACATGCTTGTCGAGTTTCTTGAAGTTCTCGTTGAGCGGTACGTGCCAATCTAGCGTGCCCTCCGCGGGCGTGTTGTATCGTTCTGCCATTGTTCTATTGAGTACCCCCGTACCCACCCATTCCGTAGCCTTCGCTGCCGAAGTCGTCGGTCGCAGTTTCGGTTTCCGTCGCTGTCTCTGTCGGTGTCGCCGTTTCAGTCGGTGTCGGCGTCGCGGTTTCCGTCGGTGTCGCCGTTTCAGTCGGCGTCGCTGTCTCGGTTTCCGTCTCCGTCGGCGTCGTAGTCTCCGTCTCGGCCGCGTCCCGGAACTCGAACCAGTTGAAGTCGATACCGGAACCGACCGCCTTGACTTGGACGACGTGTTCGCCGTCGGACTCGACGGTCACGTCCGGAAGCGTCGCCGTCTCCCAGGAGGTCCAGTCGCCCGTGTTCGGAACGGCTACCGTCCCGACCCGTTCGCCGTCGAGCGACACCCGCAGTTGCCTGTCGTCCCGGGTCGTCGCCACGCGGATGTCGACGTCGTAGGTTCCGGCCGGCACCTCCACGGTGTATTCGAGCCACTCGCTGTCCTCGAAGTAGCCGACGTTGTACTCGCCAGAGACGTCCTGTGTCTGCCGGATGTCCACGTCGGAGTCGCGGTAGTCGAGACCGTACTCGCTGCCGGCGGTGGTGTCGTGGTACGCCACGCCCTCGCCGCCGAGGTCGTAGTCCTGGGCCTGCACTCGGCCCGGCAGTACCGGGACGCCGTCGAACGGCTGGTTGCCGGCGACGACGAACTCGGCCCAGTTGAAGTCGATGCCGGAGCCGACGGCCTCGACCCGGAGGACCTGCTGCCCGTCGGCGTCGATGGTCACGTCCTCCAGGGTCGCGGTCGTCCACGCCGTCCAGTCGCCCGTGTTGGGGACGTCGAGTGTTCCGAGCGTCCGCTCGCCGAGCGTGAACCGGAGCTGTCTGTCGTCCTGGGTCGTCGCGACGCGGACCTTGATGTCGTACTGGCCCGGCGAGACGTCGGCGGTGTATTCGAGCCACTCGCCGTCCTCGAAGTAGCCGACGTTGTACTCCCCGGTGCTGTCCTGAGTCGCCCGGATGTCGACGTCGGAGTCCCGGTACCCGGTGTCGTACTCGTTGCCGGCCGTCGTGTCGGAGTACGCGACCCCGTCACCGCCTGTGTCGTAGTTCTGGGCCTGGATACGGCCGGGAATCGTGGCGGGCGTCCCGTCGTACGGGTCTTGAGTGTCGACGCTCTCGAACTCGACCCAGTTGAACTCCACGCCGGAATCCAGCGCCTCGACCCGCAGCGTCGATTGCTGTTCGGCCGTTATCTCGACGTCCTCTACCGTGACAGTCTCCCAGGAGGTCCAGTCGCCCGTGTTGGGCACGGTAACGGTCGCGAGAGTCCGGCCGCCGAGGGACAGTTCGAGTTGGCCGTCCGAGAGCGCGGACGCGACTCGCAGACTGATATCGTACGTCCCCGGAGAGACGGCGGTCGTGTACTCGAGCCACTCCCCGGCCTGGAAGTAGCCGACGTTGTACTCCCCGGACTCGTCCCCCGTCGGTCGGATGTCGACGTCCGTGTCCCGGTTGGCGGACCCGTAGACGTTTCCGGCGGACGTGTCGTGATACGCCTCGCCTTCGCCGCCGATGTCGAAGTTTTGGGCCTGGATACGGCCCGGAATCGAGCGGACCGTTCCCTCGTACGGGGACTGGGATTGCGTCGTGTTGCCGGTCGAGAGGGCCAGCGAGTAATCGCCGCCGCTCCGGCCGACGTCCATCACTTGGAGGTAATGTGTCGCACTGGTAGAGAGCGATTCCGGGAGATACACCGGGGCTGCCGAACTTGCGTACGCCTGTGACAGCAGTTCACCCTCGGGGCCGAACACCCCGAGGGCCGCGGGCCCCGTGTCGGGACCGGGTGTGAACTTGACCGTCACGTCCTCGGTGTCCGGCCGAAACGCGAAGAGGTCGGACGAGCCCGGAGGCAGCGTCGTGGAGAGCGGAGAACCGACGTCGAGGCTGCTGACCGACTTCGCAACGCTGGCGTCTCCGGCCACCTCCGAAACCTCGACCGCGGCGAGCTGAGTCGTCACTGCGGGCTCGCCGCCGTAGCCGAACTGTGCCGCCGAACTACCTGTGGTAGGGGAACCTTTCCCGGCACATCCCGCCAGGGACGCGGTGGCAATACCTGCTAATTTCAGGCACGTACGGCGGTCTACGACGGTCGTGTTCGTCGGACTCCTGTCCTCCCGCGACACCTCCTCACTGTCGTGCGAGCGATTCTGTTCTTCGTTGGTCACACTCCGGTAATCCCTATTTACTTTTTTATTCGTTGTTGCGGATTGGATGAATTTTGAAGTGTTTTCAATCCATCCACTGTATCTTGCGTACCAGTCTTAAAAGAAAATTACAAACGAAAATGACAATCAACCAATCGAACGCTCACCGATATCGCCGGATGGATGCAGAAGTAGGGAAGTATTAACAGCGGGGGTGCGAGAGGTTTTACCGCTGGTCACCCCAACTTGGGGCTCGCTTACTGTCCCCCCGTCGTGTGGTTCCGGTCCGGCGACGACGCGACCCGTTTCCCGAGTCAGTTCACGTAGCCGAGATGCTCGAGTCGCTCGCGGGCGGTCTCTCTATCCCGTTCGGTCGTGTCGGAACTGGCGGGATTCTCAGCGGTGATTTCCGGACGCTCGCCGCGCTCGTATGTCAGCCATGGAACCGTGACCAGTCCGTCGGCGTACACCCCGCCCGGGTGGCCGTACTCCCGTATCGGCACCGGGAAACTCCGCTCACCGATGACCTGCCCGTGGTCCGCGGTGACGACCGTTTTGCCCGCGAACTCGTCGAAGAGCCGTTCGACCTCGGGCAACACCACGTCGAGGTTCTCCCTGAACGCACGCTCGACGACCTCGTCGGAAACGTCTAGCTCACCGCTGAGGAGCTTGTACCACTCGAAATTGAGCCTGTCCAGGTCGAAGTGCTCCTGTCCCGTCGGTCCGAGAAACGGGTAGTGCGGTTGGAGGTAGTGGACCAGCAGTCGCTTGTTGGGGTACCGCTCTTTCGCCTGTATCGCGGCTTCGGTCATCGTTTCCGGGAGGACCGTCCGGTACTCCTCGTCCCAGCCGTCCTCCCTCCACACATCGACGACGTCGTGAAACCGCGTCTCTACCTTGTCTCGATGTCTGTGCAACATCGGGCTTCCCGTCACGTACACCGTATCGAGGAACTCGCGCCCGTGAAAGTTCGCTCTGAGGAACTCCTTCGTGTCCGACGCCCTCGATTCTACCGACTCGAGTTTCCCTGGAAGCGAACTCTGCTCCTCGAACATGTCGTAGCGACACGCATCCAGAATAAGGAGGTGGTCCCAGTCTCTGGCAAAGATGTCGATTCCATCCCGGTTGTATGGCCACGTTCGCAGTCGGCGATAGTAGAGGCGGTTGACCTCTTGGAAAATCTTGTGTGGCTCATCGAGGCCGTGTTTCAACGACTCCAGCGTGTACATCCTGACTGGTAGGACTGCTGTCGGACGTATTGTTATATCGTCTAAAACCGGCTCACTCTGCTACTGTAATCCCGGTCCCGCTACCACTCTTGGGGCAACAGCCTGCCCCTGACTCGTCTGTACCGTGCAGTGTCTGCGACCCGGGGGCGGCGCCGCACGCTCCTGTCATTCCCCGGTCGGGTCGTCGATGTCGACCCGACACCGACGCTGCAGGGACTCCCTGTCGCTTGCAAGACAGGACAGCGAGATGATGGTATCCCGCCCCAGGAGCGACGTCTGAAACGAGATGTGGTCGCCCACTGCGGTCCCGCTGTACAGCGTTCTCGACGTCCGGTACTCCGTCGTTCCGGTCCGAGCCAACACCGCGGGGCCGCCGTCGTGGTGGCTGACGGTTAAGTGGAAGCGAACCGAGTCGTACCGCTCCCGCACGGCGTTCGCCGTCGCGGCCGAGACGTCTCCCGGCGACTCTCCGAGCAGCCCCTCGTGTTCGGAGGCGACGGCGGTCCCGTCACCGTCGATGACGACGAGGTCGGTCGTTTCTCCCCCCGCGGTACCGACGAGTCGTTTCCGGACGATTTCACCCCGGTTGGCGAACAGAAGCTGGTCCAACCACCGCCCGACGCCCAACACTGGGAGCGCACTGCCGAGCAGCGTTCGCCGCTTCATCGCCCGTTCCCCCTGTCCCCGACTCGACCGCTCTGGATTCCCTGTCTCATTCTGATCACGCCAAGGCATCGAAGATGGATTCGAGGTTCTGTTTCACTTCCCAGTCGAAACTGAACATGAGCGCCAGGGCCAGTGCCACGTAGACCCCGATACCGACGAGCACCAGCAGGACGAACTCCAGCAGCGGTGCATCGAGCCGCACCGTCTGGTACACGTAGGTCACGGCAGCCGCCATCCCGACGCTCGCTGCGAGCGGGTACGACACCTCCCTGAACACTCGTATGGGCGACGCTTCCACCGTCCGGGCGATGAGGTAGGTGTCTATCGGCATCATCGGGAATATGTAGATACCCGTGATGAGTGCTGAGACCCCTTCGATTCCGTACCGCATCGTGACCGGATAGATGAATATCGCGATGAGGGTCACGCGCAGGGCCGACAGTTTTGTGATGTAGTCGGGCCGCCCGACCGCCTTCCAGACCGGCCCCATCGTCGCGCCCATCGAGCGCAACAACCCGTAGATGGCGAGCAACTGCAACACCGGTATCATCGGCTCCCACTCGGGGGTGAAAAACGCCCTGACGAACGCGGGCGCGACTGCTGCGATTCCCATCGCCGCCGGGAACGACGCCAGCGTGGTCATCCTGAGCGTCTGGAAATAACCAGAGCGGAGCTTCTCGACGTCGTTTTGTACCTTCGAGTACGCCGAGAACGTCACGCTCGATATCGTCTGCGTGATTTCGGTCGCCGGCGCGTTCGAGAGCCGGTAAGCGAGCTGGTAGAACCCGAGGGCACTCGCCATGAGCGCCCAGCCGACGAACGCGTCATCCCCTCTGCTGTACAGGAAATACAGTATCGAGTTGGCCGTGACCCACTTCCCGAAACTGTAGCGCTTCTTCGCGACGTCGACATCGAACGAGGGCCACGGACGGTACCCGTGGGCCAGATACGAGACGAGGAACCGGGCGGTGTCACCGGCGATGTAGCCGATAGCCAGCGCGTAGACGGTCGGTTCGTACAGAGCCAGCCCTACGGTTACGACGAAGTACGCGACTGCGCCGCTGACCCGATAGACGAATTCCTTGTGGAAATCCAGGCTCTTCTGGAAATAGACGACGGCGGGGTTTCGCAACCCGACGATGAACGGCGAGATGGCGATGACCCGGAACAGGTCGGTCGCCGCGGGCTCGTTGAACAGCGACGCCAGAGCTGGGGCGCCGAGAAACAGAACGCCACCGATTACCGTCCCTCTGACCGTCTCAATCGTCCAGGCTGTGTTGAGTTCGTCGTCGACGTTGTCCTCCTCGGCTTGGATGAGTGCGGATTTGATGCCCAGCTCGGAGAACTTCTTGAGCGAAGATAGGGTCAACAGCGCGATGCCCATCAGCCCGAATGCCCGCGGCGACAGCAGCGAGGCGACGATGACCAGCAGCAAAAGCTCCAGACCCCGCTCGCTGACGTTCATCACGCCGACCCAGACGCCGCTCTTTACCGCCTGCTCCATGATGTCGTCGCCGGCCGGGAGCAGGCGCGTTATCAACTGCTTCAGTTTGTCTAGCATCGTTGTCCCGCCCCCCCACGCGCATCACGGTAGGGAGTAACGGACCGCTGTACGGTCGCCCGACCCTGTGCTCTGTATAGCTGTTCCTGCATAGACGCTTCGTTGTTGCATACTTCGGACAGCATCTGTTTGTTATGGATGGTGTAACCTGTGACGCAGCCGAACTATCGGGCCCGACTGCGGTGAACCGGACCTTACTGGGTGTCGGCAGCGAGCACTCGGCCGCTTTCGACCATCGATTCCAGCGGGTTGTCGTCGATTTCCAGCGGGAAGTCGACCCGCCCGCACCGGCGCGCGGACTCCCAGCAGCCGAATATGAGTTCCGTCGCCTGTAGCGCGTTGTCGGCCGAGAGTTCGGGCTCGCGGTTCGTCGCGAGCGCGTCGACAGTGTCCGCTATCGCGCGGTCGATGAAGCTCTCGGGTCTGGCGCTCTCGACCGAGCGCCCCGGGATTCGGGCGCTGAGCTTCTGTTTCGCAGCGGTGAAAATCGTCTCGCTGGGGCCGTGGACGTCCTCCCCGTCCGTCCCGACCGTCTTCCAGGTCTTCCCGGTTCGGATTCGCAGCGGCACCTCCCCACCGATTTCTATCACTCCGTCAGAGCCGAGCAACCGCATGTGGCAATCGACGATGCCCCCGTCGCCAGTCGAGGCGAGCCCGTTGACACCGTTCGTGTACCGCCACTGCGCGATGGCCTGGTTCTCGTTGTGGGCACCGAACTGCACGTTCTCTTCGCTGTACTCGATGCCGGCCATCACCCACTTCGACATCGCCTGGTCGGTGAAGTAGCCACAGAGGTCAAACAGATGCGAACCGTAGTCGAAGAGGTTCTTGCCGCCGAGCTCGATGCGCTCCAGCGAGCCTATCTTCCCGCTTTCGAGCAGCGATTTGGCCTTGCGAAACGGCTTCCCGAACCGCCGCTGGTGGTTGAACGTGAGCTGGATACCGGCCCGCTTGCAGGTTGAGGCCATCTTCTGGCAGTCCTCCCACCGCGTCGCCATCGGCTTCTCGCAGTGAATCGCGTCCATCACCCCGTTCTCCGCGCAGGTCATGACGACGGGCGCGTGCACGTGCGGGGGCACACAGACGCTGACGATGTCCGGCTCGACGGCGTCGAGCATCTTCTCTGTGTCCGTGTAGACGTTTCCGTCCGGGAGGTTCCACCGCTCACCGAACGCCTTCGCGTTCTCCGGGATGACATCGGCGCAGGCGGTTAGCTCGCAGGAATCTAACCGCCTGTACGCGCCAGCGTGTCGATATGCCATTGCGAACCCGTCAGTATCCGGATCGTCCGGATCTGCACCGGTCCCGACGACGGCGACAGTGTAAGTCATCGACGGATGGTGGAGGAGTAGCTACAATAGTAGTAACCTCGTACTGACTCGGGCCGGTTTCACTTCGCCGACCGGCCGGTGTGGCGACGGCACCTCACTCCCGATGGGCCGCCCTCGACCGACCCGACCAGAGTGCTGTAAGCAGCGAGCTATCGCAGTTTTAGCGCGCACCGCTGTATTATATGGCTCTTAACTGCACAGTTTTCGAGGACTCGGCCGCCGGACGCTTGGAAGACGAACCGAGCATCCGTCGCGCGGGGACTATCCCCTTCGCCTCCCGGCTCAGAACCGTCCACTGTCGAACCGACGCCCCGTCCGGGTCAGCAGCCCAACCACAGACACGGTCACTCGAACACCAGCCACGGGACACCTGGCGGTACGGGCCGGCTACTAAACCCGTTCCAGTCACTTGGTTTTCGATAGCGATGGACCGAGCCAGTCGCCGACGAAGCGAAGCTATAGTAGTACGGGGGGCCTCCCCGACGTACTGATGTCTTCGGACGAAGAGACCGATACCCAGACGTCGGAGCGAGCGACCCGTCGGACAGTTCTGGCTCTCCTCGTGACCGCCCTCTCGTTCGGGGTCGCGGTGCTCCTGGAACGGGAAGTACTGTTCCGCGGGTACGGCGAGGACGGGTACGGCGAAGGGGGCTTTGGCGGCTGACGCCCGAGGATTTCACACTCTGCCTCGAATCGGAGAACAGCCGGTGGAACCGGCTCCGGCACACCCGCCCTACTCCGTGAGTTCCGTTACTGCTTCCGGTGCCCGGTCGATGTCCGGAACCTCACCCAGGTCCCCTCGATGATACTCGTCGTCGAGGAGCCCCCGGAGGCGTCCGGCCGTCTTCGCGACGGTACTACCCGCTTCTGTGACGGTTGCTAGGGGCGTTATCCTGACGTAGTTCAGTGGGTCGAACGCCTCACAGACGATGCCCTTGAGCTGGTCCGTCCGCGAGATACCACACTTCGACCAGTAGTACGGACTCTTGGTTTCGAGCTTGTACTGTTTCTTCCAGTACTCCGTAATGGACGACGCGTACGGATGTTCGACGACGAGGTCGGGGTCGTACCGTATCTCGAACGCGCTTCTGACACGCCGGGCGAGCTCCTTTTCCTCGTGTCCCCACCCCATCTGTTCGTCCCACCCGCCGACGGTCTCGAACACGGACCTGTGAACGCCCATGTTACAGCCCCAGAAATGGTTGACGTAACACGGGTCCTCGCCCCAGTCGTAGTGGTTGGTGAAGTGGCGAGCGAACACGTCGTCGACGGGATGGACTGTTCGACCGGCGTACGCCGCCTCGGATTCGAGGACTTCGTCGGCTTTTCGAAGATAGCCCGGCCGGGGACGGGAATCGTCGTCGAGGAACACGAGCTTGTCGGTCGAGGCTCGTTTGATGCCCTCGTTTCGAGCTTTGGTCACGGGGCTCTCGTCACACACGATGACCTCGAAGTCGTCGAACGTATGCTCTTCGAGGTCCTGTATCGCCTCGATCTCATCCCGCGGACTCAGTGTCGCGATAACAACGCTGACCGATACCATGTGGTTCTCTCTATATGTGAAGTATTATCCTCGGACTATTAGTATAGGCGTCTTGGCATGAGTAAGCAATGCATTCACCCGTCGGTCTACGCCGCCGCAGTCGCGATAACTGTCTGTACCCACATCACGACCCCGTAGACGAACACTACGAACCCACCCACCGACACCCATCGCAGTCGCCGGTGGTTCTTCGGCCGGGGACCGTCCGGGTTACTGAGTTCGAGTGCGAACAGGAAGCCCGCGTAGCTGAGGAAGTAGTACAACAGCGGGTTCCAGAGACCGGCATACGACAGTCCACCCAGAGTCAAGGCAAGCCAGAGTAGGAACACCCCGAGGAACCGTCGAGCCCAACCAGCGCACATATGCGGTCAGTACATGTCCTCCTGCTTTGTTATAGTACTACTACGCCCGCTCGGAGAAAGGACCCTGAGCCACATCAGTCGTCGCTCGTGGAGGAACTGCCGGGGGTCCCGCCGTCAGTGGTCGGCGTGGGTGTCTCCTCGGAGAGACGCCGCTCCGCGGCATCCCGGTCCTCGGGGTACCCGACGTCGATACGCCATCCGTCGAGCCGAACAGCGTCAATCGTCCGCCCGCTCTCCATCAGTAAATCGATGGCGTCGCTGAGTTCGTACTCGCCCCGGTCGGAGGGTTGCACCAGGCTGCACGTCTTGAATATCGCCGGAGAGAACGTGTAGAAGCCGGTCATGACCAGGTTCGACGGGGGGTCGTCCGGCTTCTCGACCACGTTGACTATCTCACCGTACTTGTTGGTCACGCAGACGCCGTATCTGGACGCCTCCTCCTCGGGAACTTCCTCGACCAGAAACGCGCAGTCGACGCGCTGTTCCCGCTGCCGTTGCACGACCGTCTCGAGGTTGCCTCGAAACACATTGTCCCCCAGCATCAGCATGAAGTCGTCGTCGACTTCCGGCTCCGCCTGCAGGAGCGCGTGTGCGAGCCCCGCCGGTTCCTCCTGGTGTACGTACGTTATCGGAACCCCGTCGTACGAGTTCCCGTAATGCTCGATGATTTGCTCTTTCCGATACCCGACGACGATGACGAACTCCTCTGCATCCAGCGAGACGAGTTCGTCGAGACAGTACGTCAGGAGCGGCTTCCCGTCTATCTCGACCAGCGCTTTCGGGCGGTCCTCGGTCAACGGTCGGAGTCGTGTTCCTTGGCCGGCCGCGAGAACTACTGCTTTCATCGTTCAGACGCATCGCCAGATACCACATTGTAATGACACTACTAACCGGACTGTGTGCGTAATCGGACGTCGGTCGGCTGTCGCCGCGGTACTCAGCTATCGACGCAAGTCCCGGAGCGAGTCCGAGTGTATCACGATGAACTCCTCTTCCCCCAACTGTGACTCGTGTTCGGGCAGAAAAATCAACTGCGAATCAGTCGAGGACTTGACGACAGTCAGTTCCTCCATCTCGTAGCCGAGGTCCGACTCCCAGTCCGGGTCGGTCGGCACGTCCTTCCATTCCTCCGAAGTCATCATTCGACTGTCACTCCGTACACCTTCTCCGAGGTTGCAGCACATGCCGGTGTCCCTCCGGGCAGTGCGTCCCGGCTCCCGTCTCGCGGCTTTAACGCCGGATTAAGGCTATATTTACACTGCCGTCCTACCGCGCTAGTATCAGACATATCTCGGAAAGGAGTAATTACTATATTAAAGATTGCGTCTTTGTACACATCATTTACATACTATTTATGAACCAAATACTTACCAAACTTCGGCCCTACCACTCATCCGGTGAATGTGGGAATAAAGCCCAATCAGCGCTGGTAAGTTTGTATTACCACACCTCCACAGCGGGATAGCACGGTTGTGATGGTAGGCCGAATCGACGCCGCCACATCCACGCGCGACTCTGTCTCGGTGTCGGGCGGGCCGTCCAAGTTATCGTCCGCGCTTTAGCTGATACTCTCGGACATTCCCGTACGGATGCGGCCCCTTTTGGGACTACCTCGACATCTCCTCACAGTCAGCTACTGCTGGTCCCGGAGCGGTCTGGAGCGGTAGGCTCCGCTGTGTCGGAATAACACGACTATAACAATACGCCCCTGTGTATATTGTCCTGATGGAGAGGGCAGTTACCCGACACCCACAACACCGGCCCAATCCTTACCATCCCCCCTCAGGGACGCTCGTGCCCTGTTTAGTCGCTGTCGACTCGGATCGCTCTCTCCACTTTGACGGTGAGCCGGAGCGGCTTCGGTCACACCGTTCCCTCCGGCTCATACTGGCTTCGGCTTTCGACACGGCACAGGGACCCGCAGTCGCCGTTCCGGTCCGCTGTTCGACGCTGTAGACCGCACGCTCAGAAGCCGTGCATCCGACGGCTATGCCGGGATAGCGGCGACCGGTGACGGCTAGAAGAACCCGACTACCTCGGATATGGGCTCAATTACTAAACTGCAACAGTTACTGGTAGTGGTGTATGCCGGAACATATCTCCGACAGCGAAATGGAACGGATATCGGAATTCGCGAGCACTCCGATGTACAAGCGGTCGCCCGACCAGTTACTGCCGGACGGCGCGGCCGACGACGACGAATAACACGTCCCTCGGGGGGTGTTTTTTTAACTCTCCACGTTGCCCAGCTCACGGCTCACCGATGTCGAAGGACTTGCCGTTGTTACCCCGCCGCCTGGAGACGGCGTGGGCGATTGAGAGCGCCAGAAACGAACTCATGACGACGACGCCGATGATTATCGGGCTGACTGCACTGAGCGGTGGCACGCCGACGATGGCCCCCAGGAGTAACAGTGCGTTCAGCAGGGCAACGGCGGCATAATACCGGTACCACCTGGATTCGCCGTCGCCGTCGCTGACGAACGGCTCGACTTCCGGTGCGTCCTCTCGGAGCGCAATTTCACCCGTATCTGCGTCGTACGTTATCAGCCCCGCCTCTTGGAGTTTCGGAGCGTGGGTCTGGTACAGCGAGACATACACCCGCTTTCGCGCCTGTGAGGAGAGCGCTTCGACGGTTGTGTCGTTCTCCCACGCGGCCAGCTCCTCAGCCAGGTCGGTCAGCTGTACGGGTTCCTTCTGCTGGCGCAGATAGTAAAGGGTATACCGACGCCTAGAACTACTGAGGATATCGAACATTTGGTCGCGTGAGAGCTCTGGTTCTTCCTCTACCATCGGTTCGCTCATGACCCCGATTGCTGCGTTGGTTTGTGTTCAGGCCGCGAGAGCCACATATATACACGAAACCCGGGGTAACGTTTTGTTACACCCTCGTTACCTCTCGCGTCCTGAGTAAGAAATCGCTACTTGCAGCACGGCATGGACGCGCTGCCTCTACCGGTCGACGACAATCGGTTCATAACCCCTTGCTTTGCTCTCCCTGGAAATATTTCCTGGCAGTCACACTGGAGCGGGGACGGGCTTGTCCACGAAAGCGCAGTACGGTGGGTCGCTGTTCGGTGTCGAACGGGACCTGCTGCTGTCAAAACCGAACTCCGAATCACGCCGCGTCGGCAGGCCGACCTGCAGTAGCAGCACCCATCTCGCGGTCACGGAGCGGACAGATTCTATATAGCATCTCATTAATAATATGGGGCTGTTCCGCCAGCACTCTCTCCTTCGCTCGGGTCCGAGGTGGCGACTCCCGGCAGGCAACACGAACCAGTCTGTGGCCCTGTCTGACTTGACTTGCCAGCCCCGCCCCGGTCTCAGACGCCTGCAGTACCAGTGGCTCGCCGGTATTCGCACACCGCAAAACCGGGGGAGACTCGACGACTACGCCGGCGTGATTTCGATTGTCTCGCTGTCTCGAATCCGGACTGTGTACCCGCTGTACGTGAAACTAATCTGAATGTCGTCGCTCGACTGCCCCGTGACGAGTGTGTCGAGGGCGTCGGGGTCTATCTGGTTGTAAAGCGGCGGGAGACTGGTCTCCGTGACGCGTTCTCTGGCCGCGACGGCGGTGACAATCGCTTCGCTCGGTGATTCGTACTGGTCTGCCCAGAAGACAGTCTCTGTCTCGTTCCACTCCAGACTCATTGTTCTTTGTATCCACGCACTCCCGTATCAGCGTGTACGCTAGCAGCCTAGCAAACGCTGACGACGGCCGCTATCTATCTAGATGGTGCGTCGTTCCGCCCTCGCTGAACAACTGTTCCAAGAGCTTTCGGACCGCGACCCGGAGGTGGTGGCTGAACGTCGGCTGTGAAATGTCGAGGGTGTCGGCTATCTCCTGACCGGTCTTGTCCCTGGGTGACTGGTAGAACCCGCTGTAGAAAGCCGCGAGCAGCACCTCGAACTGCCGGGGGGTCAGTTGTGCCGTCAGTTCCGAGTGGAACGACTCTCGGGTCTGGACACCGCGTTCGCGCTCGCGGCGGCTCACCAGTTCGATGTCCGGGCACGAGCGCCGGAGTTCCGAGACGAGTTGGCGGATGTCGACGGTCTGTGGGACTTCGAGCTGGATTTCCAGCCGCTGGCCGTCGGACAGGATTCGCTGTGGAGCCCCGCCCTGTTCGGCGACGGTCAGCGCCAGTTGCGTTCCCGACACCGTCGCTTCGAACAGGCTCGTCTCCTCGGTGTTGGTCAGACACTCCAGTCGCCGAATCCGTGGGAGGGCGTCCGAACACGCCTGCAAGTCCTCGGGCGGGGCGTCGGTGCTGAAAAACACGATACAGCTGTTGTCCCCCTGCGGGACGATGCCCTCGAAGGTGACTTCGGCGTCGGCGACGCCCGCGATACGGTGGAGGATGTCGTCTGACTCCGTCGCTTCCAGTTGAATCTCGACGGCCCGGTCCGCGACGAGCCCCTGCTTCGTCTCGATGCTGTTTATGGCGTACCCGACCGTCTCGCTCACTTCCTCGAGGACCGACTGCGTCGGCAGGTCGAACACGTCGGGCTGTTTCGCGTACACGGTCAGGAGCCCGTAGGAGAGCTGCTGGTAGCTGAGCGGAATGCTGACGACCGACTGGAATCCCCGCTCCAGTAGTCGCCGTTGCCACCCTTTCCCGCTGAGTCCGTCCGCGATATTGTTGTTCAGTGTCTGCTCGTTGGTTCGGGCCGTCTGGACCGCTGGCGGCGGCGGTGTCTCGTTCGAAGGGCTCCTGGATTCTTCCAGAAAGCCCCGGTCGGTCCCCGCCCAGGTCCGTGGCGTGACCCGGTCGGTATCGGACTCGTACTCCCCTATCCAGGCGAACGAACAGATGTCGGACGCCACTAGCTGGTCACACACAGCCTGCTCTATCTCCGAGCGGCTGTCCGCCCTGAGTACCCGCTCGTGGATTTTCTGGCTCAGCTCCGTCAGCCGGTTCATCTGCTCTAGCTGGACTGTCTGTTGCTCCAGGTCCCGCTGTCTGTCCTGGAGTTCCGTCTCGTAAGTCAGCCTGTCGAACGCCGTCCGAATCGTCGCCCCGAGGAGTTCGGTAATCCGACGCGTCTGGGTGTCGAACGCGCCGCCGATTGCATCGCCGGCCCGCAGCACTCCGTGGTCCCCTAGCGGAACGAACACGGTCTTCCCGTCGCTCGCCAAGTCCTCGTCCGCCGAGTTCTCGTCGCAAACGATGGTCTCCTCGGTGAAGAAAGCCGAACTCACGCGGCTCTCGGCGTCCGCCGGGACGGCGTCGTCTTCCTCCGTTCCCGCCGCCGCGAGTGGACGAAAGGTGTTCGTCTCGCTGTCGAAGGCATACAGCACGACTTCGGGGAGACCGATGATGTCGCGCGTCCGCGAGACGACTATCTGGGCGGCTTCCTCCTCCGATGTCACGCCCAGGAGGTCCGTCGCCGCCTCGTACAGTTGGGTAAAGCCCATTTCCGCCCGCTGTGTCTGGAGTTCGTTCCCGATCCACTTGCTCAGCAGGTCCACGAGCGTCACGTCCCAGTCCGAGAACCCGGCCCTGCTCGTCCCGGACCCGTAGAAACAGAGGGTCCCGTAGATGCTCCCACTGACAGTGAGTGGCGTCCCGAGGTACCGGCTGACCTCGCCGTTCCACATCCAGTCGTTGCCGGACCCGGCGGCCACGTCGCTTATGACGACCGTATCCTCGTTCGCGATTGCTTCGGCACAGGGGGTTTCCGACAACGGCATCGTCCCGCCGGAGAAAATCGTCTCCTCGGGCGTCTGGAGCAGTTCGAACTCGTACTCCTGCCCGTTGACACGGGACAGCGTCGCGTACTCGGTCCCCAGGACCTTGCGGCCCACCTGCATGAGGTCCGCTATCTGTTCCTGTAGCGACCCGTCACGCGACGTGAACACTTGCGTAATCGTCCGCAGGATTTCCTCCCGCATTTCGAGTTCGGCACGCGTCGCGGTCGAGTGGAGGCCGTCGGCGACGATTTCCGCGAGTTCCGCCAGCACGGTCTGCTCGGCCTCGTCGAACGCGAAGGGCGTGTCCGCGTATATCGAAACCACGCTCCGCACCGACCCCGTGTACTGGATGGGGAGGACGATGAGCGACTGGAACCCGTACTCCGACGCGAGGTCGTGCCAGGGCTGGACCGACGATTCGGTCCGGATGTCGGCTGCTACCTGCGGTTCGCCGGTCGCCAGCGCGCGGTCGAACGGCCCGCCGTCGAAAACAAGGCGGCCGTGACGGCCGAGCATGGCTTCGACGTATTCGAGCGCGCCGCCGCCACCCGCCGTCGGGATGATATCCCCCGACTCGGTCTCCTCCCCGATCCAGGCGAACTTGTAGGCGTCCGAACTGGCCAGGATTTCACAGACGGCCTCTTTGATTTCCGTCGCCGTCGACGCCCGCAGGACCTGGCGGTTGATTTCCCGGAACAGCGAATTAATCCTGGACAGTCGCGCCGTCTCCCGGCGGAACCGGTGAGACTCGACCGCGTTCTCGATTCTGTTCGTGAGCACAGCGTATTGTTCCGGCCCGCCGCCCTTCACGAAGTAGTCGGTGACTCCGGCCGAAACCGCCTCGCTGGCGAGTTTCTCGCTTCCCTGGCCCGTCAACAGGATGAACGGGAGGTCCCCGTTTGACTCTCGCACCGTCTCGACGAACTCGATGCCGTCGGCCTCGGGCATCTCGTAGTCGCTGACGATACAGTCGATAGACTCCGAGTCGAAGTAACTGAGCGCGTCCTCGACGCTCGCGGCCTCGACGACCTCGATACGGTCGTTCTCGTGTTCCAGCAACTCCGCCGTCGTCTGCCGGAACTCGCCGTAGTCGTCGACTAACAGCACCCGTATCTTGGAGGCTGCCGTTTCACTGTCCGTTGGTGCCGGTCCGGTCTCACCGGCCAACTTCCGCATACTACGCTACTTACGCGACGGTCCGTATAAACGTTTGACTTGCACGTGAAGCCGCCGCGACTCTACACGCCTGAAACGGTAGGTCACGCTGAACCCGCTTTCGGAACGGACTACTCTCGGTCGGTGCTGCAGTCTCGGAAAGTATACACCTCCTGTGATGTCTCTCCCGCCGCTCCGGACACTAATATATACACATATAGCTATACATCGGAATATTATACAACTAAGATAATATTTGTGCTGCCGTGTTAGCTCACCAGTAGCAAACCCGAGGCCTGCGCGACTGTATTGCGATAAATTCACAGCAACCCTGTTCTATTCTGCTGTGAGAAAAAGAATTAAATACGAAATAAAAGTCAAAAATAGTACCAATCACGGAAACAGTACTGATATGACATGTTCTCGCTCGATAGACTGAATCACTTCATACCAGACTGGATATTATTCATCACAGGCTAAGGGTGTATATTCAGACGCACGGGGACGTCGACTCACTGTACACTATCCGTCAAAAACTATTACTGAGCAGGCCGACACAGTAGACCAATGGCTGGTGAGTCCGGTTGTAAAGTAGACACGGTCATCAACACGTACGGGCTGGCGTCGACAGACCCTATCTACGACTCCATCGACGAGGGCCTGCTCGCACGCTGGACGGGCGCGGACGACCGGACGGAGATGGGGTACCGGTCGCTGACGGCCTGGTTCAACAAACGGCTTCTCAGGCGAGTCTACACCGACCACGGGCGCGAATCGCTGGACACCCGAATCGACAGCGACTACGAGACCCTGCGCGGCGACGACGACCTCGAACGGGACGACCTCGTCGAGCGACTAGAGGCCGCGGGGATTCCCGGTGAGACGGTCCGGGACGACATGGTGTCGTGGGGCACGATGCGGACCCACCTCAACGACTGCCTGGACGGGCGGAAAGAGCCCCAGCAGGCGACGACAGACTGGGAACGCGAGAGCGTCGAGACGGCCAAAGCGGTCGTCGAACGGAAGACCGAAACGGCGCTGTCGTCGCTCGCGAAGAAAGGCGACATCGACAGGGGCGACGCCGCGGAGGTGGAGGCACAGGTCCAGCTCGGCTGTCCCGACTGCCCGACCCGCGTCCCGTTCGACGTGGCGCTCGACCGCGGATACGTCTGCAAGCAACATCGGAGCCAGGCGCTCCCGTCACACGACCTATGACCTGGGCCATCGAAATCGAGCGCATCGCCGGCATTCTGGAGGGTGGGGCGACGATAGAGCCGGGACCGAACGTCGTCAGGGGCTCGAACTGGCAGGGGAAATCGAGCTTCATCGAGGCACTCAAGACGGCGCTCGGGGCCTCTACCGAACTGACGGAGGGGGCTGACAGCGGTTCGGTACATCTCGAAACGCCGACCGGCGAGTACGACGTGACACTCGCACGCGAAAACGGCGCCGTCACCCGCCACGGACAGCCATACCTCACCGACGAGTACGACGTCATCCGCGCCGAACTGTTCGCGTGTCTGGACGAGCGCAACGCGGTCCGTCGGGCCGTCCGGGCGGGCGAGAACCTCGAAGACGTACTCCTGCGCCCGCTGGACTTCCAGAACATCGACTCGCAGATAGAGAGCTTACAGCGCGAGCGCGAACAGATAGAGTCCGAACTCACCAACGCCCGCGAGGCGAAAAAGCGGCTCCCGACCGTCCAAGAGAAAGTGACGCGCCTGCGAAACGAAATCGAGGACTTGCAGGCCAAACGCGACGCAATCGACAGCGAGTCGGGGGACGACGACAGCGCGGAACCGGCCCGTCGGCAGCTCAGCCAGGCCCGGACCGAACAGAACCAGGCCAGGAACCGCATCGAACGGCTCGAACAGAGCATCGAGCGGACGGAACAGCGCCTCTCGGAACGGCGGGACGCCCTCGACGCCCTCGAAATCCCGGAGTACGACGACGTGGAAGACAGGCTCGCCGAGGCCCGGGAGGCCCTCACGCAGGTAGAGCGGGACGCGGAGGTGCTCCAGTCGGTCTACTCGGCGACCGAGATGGTGCTCAGCGAGAACCGACTGGACCTGCTGACCGACGTGGAGCGCGACATCGACGGCGACACCGTCGCTTGCTGGACCTGTGGCAGCGAGACAACGCGGGCTGACCTGGCCGACCGACTGGACGCGCTCGGGAGCGAACTAACGGCGCTTCGCGCACGGAAAGAATCCTGCCGTGATACCGTCGAGGAACTGGAGACCCAGCGCGAAGAAATAAGCCAGGCCCGGCGGCGGAAGGCGGACTTGGAGGAGGAAATCGCCGACCTGGAGGCGACGCTGGCCGACCGCCGGCAGCGCCTCGACGCAGCCAGAGACCGGCTCGAACAGGCACAGGCCGACGTCCAGCGGCTCTCCGACCGCGTCGACGAAACCGTGGCGGAACTCTCCGACGTCGAGAGCGAAATCAAGTACCGCGAGGCCGAACTCGAAGACACCGCCGACGAACTGGACCACCTCGAAACCAGAGCGGCCCGCGTCGACGCGCTCGAAGCCGACCTCGAATCGGTGCGTGACGACCTTGCGGACCTCCGAACCCGCAAGGACCGGGTCAAACGCGAGGCCCGGGACGCGTTCGACACGGCGATGGGGGACATCCTCTCCCGGTTCGACACGGGGTTCGAGACGGCCCGACTCACTCCGGACTTCGATATCGTCGTCGCCAGGGACGGGCAGGAAGCGAGCCTGGACGCCCTCAGCGAGGGCGAACTCGAACTCATCGGTTTCGTCGCGGCGCTGGCCGGCCGCCGGTCGTTCGACATCGGCGACACGGTGCCGCTCCTGCTCGTTGACGGCCTGGGCGGGCTGGACGACGGCAACCTCCACACCCTCATTGAGTATCTTCGCCAGGGGACCGAGTACCTTGTCTTCACTGCGTATCCGGAGTACACGGCCTTCGACGGGCGTGAAATCGACCCGACCCGGTGGACCGTGGCAAACGAGAATCAGGCCTCGGCCGACTGACTGACGTACCCCTTCCCCGCTATTTCGGCCCGGCTTCGAACCCACTGCCGTGACGGGTCAGCGTGTGATAGGTGTATTTCCACTTCTAGGACAGTTATACAAAAGCACTATAGGAATATAGGTACCTTCTAACTCAGATGGCGACTATCCGGCTCAAAGATTGGACGAAAGCGGAATTAGAGGACATCCGGGAGGCGGAGGCACACTCGTCGTACGACTCGGTCATCAAATCGCTGCTGAAAGACCGCAAACTCGCGCAGTACGCGGACGACGCGGCCGACGCGGCCGACACTGGCTCGGACGCACCCGTCCAGTCGGAGGGAGACCCCGCCGACACGGCCTTCGAAGACCTGACCGTCCTGGCGGAACTGACCGACGCGCACGACGACGTGTTGTTCCTGTGGTGTCCGAACTGCGGGAACGAACTCGTCCACCTCACAGTCGAGCGTCCGCTCGGCCTCTCCGTGTTTGAGATGGAGTGCCAGCGGTGTCTCACCCACCTCGACCGTCACGCCATCGTCGCAATCGAACTGCGATATCCCATCGAACAAAAGATGATAGCGGACCAGCTCCAGGCGGACCTCAAATCGTGCGTGATAGACTACTGGGACCGGACGCTGGAAGCGGCCGCCGCCGGCACGCTCGAGACCGAAACCGCCGTCGACCGCCTCGTGTGGCAGTTCGACCAGTACCACAAACAGTTCACCTGGGACTGGCCGACGGACGTTCCGGCCGTCAGTTTCGTCCCCGGGGTCACGTACCGCGACACCACTATCGGGGAGCGAATCGAAGTCCTCGAAGCCGTCACCGAGAACCGGAACGCGATGGACGCGTACCGAGTCGAGCGCCACACCTCGGACGGGGACGCCGTACAGGACCAGCTCGACAGCAGTACAATCGTCGACCGCATCGTCAACCGTGACCTGGTCGTCGCCGAACAGCCCGTGGGCACGACCAAACCGGCCACATGAGCGTCGTTGCTGCCGCCCCCGCTGCTGGCGTGGCGGCCGCTTCGGGCTGCGACCCGACAGAGGGCTGACGCGACTGACGGCGTCCTGCCGACGGTTGCAGCGACGCTTCACGAGGCTGCCGTAGCTGAAGATAGAACACTATCTCGGCCATTCTGAACCATATACTGACTCAGTACCTTGAATACCTACCAGTCTGGCGGAAATATGAATCGAAAGTTGGCGCCGACGATTGTACTGTATAAGGTGTATCGAGGGGACCAAACACACTCATGACATTTGTCGACAACAGTTATACGACACCAGTCTCCTACTTCGTGTCATGACTAGACTGGTTGGACGTACGCGCTTCGGTAGTCGCATCTCCAGTGTCCCGGTCGGCGGAGGAGGGGAGCGCCTGTGAGCAAAGCGACGCACCCGCACACGCTCAAGCTCCCCCGCGAGGAAGACGGACTGGCAACGTCGAACGCGGCGACCAGGCGGATGCAGAGCATCCTCCCGGCGTTCGTCGAGAACCAGATACTCGAAGCGGAGGCGAACGGGCTGGTCGTTCCCCTCGACGGCAGCGTCGAGTCGACGGTCGCGGCCGCGCTGGCCGTCGACGGAATCGGGGCCGACTACGTGACCGGGCTGGTGATGCCGGTGCAGTTGAGCGACGAAGCGCCCGCCCGGACCGCCGAGACCGTCGCGTCGCTGCTGGACATCGAGTGTCACCGACTCCAGTTGCAGCCGGTGCTGACGGCGTTCCAGCGGGTCGTCGGCGAGACCGGCGAGCCGACCGACGACCTCGTGGCGATGCGAAACGCGGGCGAGCGCGTCCGGATGGCGTGTAAGTACTACGTCGCAAACACCAGGAACGAACTCGTCGTCGGGACGGTCCCGCGGACCGAACGACTGCTGGGGTCCGTCGCGAAGTTCGGCGGGAACGGCGTGGACCTGTCGCTGTTTGGCGACCTCTACCGGACCGAAATCGAGGCGCTGGCCGACGCCCTCGCCGTGCCCTCGGAACTGTTCGACCGCGCGCCGCCCGTGGAACACCCCAGCGCGACCGACGCGACGGAACTGGGCGTCGAACAGCGGGAACTCGACAGTGTCCTCCACTTCGCGATTGACAGGGACTGGTCCGCACCGGAGGTGGCCGACCGGGTCGGCGTCGACGAAGCCGTCGTCGAGCGGGCGCTTCGCTGGTGTGCCAGAACGCGCCACAAGCGACACACGCCACCGAAACCCTCGATGGAGAACTGACCCGGGTTGTGAGCAAAGCAGTTAACAGCTTCACTCCGCGACACTCACTCCCATGGAGGCCGACCCCCAAGAGATAATCGACACCGGCGACAGGCTGCTCGCGGAGTACCCCGAGCTGTTCACCGAACAGTACGAGACGAACACTCGCCTCGTGCAGCGTCTCGCCGGCGTGGACTCGTTTCGCATCCGCACCCGGCTCACGGGGTACATCACGCGCGAGAAGCGGACGCAGGACGGCCGGCGGTGACGCCACCGGGACACACGCGCCACACGGAGTGGCACACGTGTGTGCCGGGTTTTCCCGCCACAGCAGCCGTCGGCGATGGGGACTTTCTTTACGCTGAACCCGCTTTGCAGGACGTATGTTACTCACAGGGACTGTCGTCGCGGACGCCGAGACCGTCCTGCAGGACGGGGCGGTCGTCGTCGCCGGGGACCGCATCGAGGCCGTCGGTCCCCGCGCCGACCTCGAAGCGGAGTACGCCGACCACGAACACCAGTCCTACGACGTGCTGTTGCCGGGACTCGTGGGCGGCCACATCCACTCGGTGCAGAGCCTCGGCCGTGGCATCGCCGACGACACCGAGCTGCTCGACTGGCTGTTCGACTACATCCTGCCGATGGAAGCCTCCCTGACTCCCGAGGAGATGCAGGTCGCGGCGAAACTGGGGTACTTAGAGATGATAGAGAGCGGGACCACGACCTGTATCGACCACCTCTCGGTCGCCCACGCCGACCGCGCCTTCGAGGCAGCGGGCGAAATCGGCATCCGCGGCGTCCTCGGCAAGGTGTTGATGGACCAGCGCTCGCCCGACGGTCTGCTGGAGGACACCCAGGCCGCCCTCGACGAGTCAGAGCGCCTCATCCGGGAGTATCACGGCGCGTTCGACGACCGGATACGGTACGCCGTCACGCCGCGATTCGCCGTCTCCTGTACCGAGGAGTGCCTCCGCGGCGCGCGCGAACTCGCGGACAGATACGACGGCGTGCGAATCCACACCCACGCCAGCGAGAACCGGAGCGAAATCGAGACGGTGAAAGCGGACACCGGGATGCGAAACATCCACTGGCTCGACGAGGTGGGCCTCACCGGCGAAGACGTGGTGCTCGCCCACTGCGTCTGGACCGACGAGAGCGAGCGGGAGGTGCTGGCCGAGACGGGGACACACGTCACGCACTGCCCGTCCTCGAACATGAAACTCGCCAGCGGCATCGCGCCGGTCCGGGACTACCGCGAGCGCGGCATCAACGTCGCACTCGGCAACGACGGGCCGCCGTGTAACAACACGCTCGACGCCTTCACGGAGATGCGACAGGCCAGCCTCCTCCAGAAGGTCGACCGGCTCGACCCGACGGTGACGCCCGCCAGCGAGATATTCGAGATGGCGACCATCAACGGCGCGAAAGCCGCCGGCTTCGAGAAGGTGGGGGCGCTCCGTGAGGGCTGGCGCGCCGATGTCGTCGGTCTCGACACGGACCTCACGCGGGCGACGCCGCTGCACGACGTGCTCTCCCATCTGGTGTTCGCCGCCCACGGCGACGACGTGCGCTTCACGATGGTCGATGGGACCGTCCTGCAGGAACACGGCGAAGTGACAGCCATCGACGCCGACGCCGTCCGCGACCGGGCCTCCGAGATGGGGCTCAACATGGACCTCGAAGACGCCCGGGAGTCGGCACAGGAACAGAAGCCCTGAGCGGCGGACGCGGTGACCGCCGGTCTCATCCCAGTCGCGTCCGGAACCGCGAGGCGAGCCAGTCGCTCAGGAGGACCAGCCCGAAGACGGCGGCGATGGCGGTCAGGAGCTTCCCGTACTGCAGGCGCTGGATGGTGACGACGAGGTAGTAGCCGATGCCGCCGGCCCCGACGAAGCCGAGAATCGTCGCCGAACGGATGGTACACTCCCAGCGGTACAGCGTGTAGGAGGCCACCGTCGCGGTGACCTGCGGGACCATCCCGTGACAGACCGCTTGGAGCCGCGTCGCGCCGCCCGCCGCCACCGCCTCGGTCGTCAGCGGGTTCGTGTCTTCGAGGAAGTCGGCGTACAGCTTCCCGAGGACGCCGGCGTTGTGGACCGCCAGCGCGAGGACGCCGGCGAATGGGCCGAGCCCGATGGCAGTGACGAACAGGAAGCCCCAGACGATGCCCGGAACCGACCGGAGGAAGCTGAGGACGGTCCGGCTGGCGCGGTAGACCCCCTTGCCCGCGGCGATCCGCACCGGGGAGGCGTTCGCGTAGAGCGGGCCGCGGTGGGTGACCGTCGCGGCGCTGGTCACCGCGAGCGGGACGGCCAGCGCGACGGCCAGCGCGGTTCCGACCACGCTGATAGCCAGCGTCTCGACGACGGCCCACAGCAGCCCGTCACGGACGGTTCGGCCGAGCAGGTACTCGCGGCTGGTATCCGGCGGCAGCCCCTCGGCGACAAAGGCCAGCATCTGCTCGCGCGCGCCGGGCGAGGCGAGCGCCAGCGGGTCGACCTCCGCAATCCAGGCGGCGACCAGCAGGACGAGACAGCCTCCGAGCAGCGTCGTGAGGCGACGTTTCGAGGCCAGCGGCTCCGTCTCGTACTCCTCCCCGGCCACCGATGGGCCGAATCCGGCCTCGGCCGACGAGCCGGTGCGTTCCTCAGGCATACCAGCGGGCCTGCGCTCGGGATTCGTGCCCGTCGGCGTCGCCGTTCGATTTCGCCGCTCGGTGCTGTTGCGTGCCACCCGTCGACCGTCGCCCGTCGGGCGTCGACGCTCCGGCCGCGAACAGGTCGTCGAGCATCTCGTCGGTGACCGCGCCGGCGGGTTCGTCGAAGCGGACGCGGCCGTCGGCCAGGCCCACGATACGCTCGAAGCGCTCCAGCGCCAGACCGACCTCGTGGAGAACGGTGACGAGCAGTTCGCCGTCGAGGAGGCGGTCGAGCACGTCGACGACGTTCACGCGGGACGCGGGGTCCAGGTTCGCCGTCGGTTCGTCGGCCAGGACGACCGGCGCGGCCCGAACGAGTGCCCGTGCGAAGGCGACCCGCTGGCGCTCCCCGGCACTCAGAGTCGCGGCGCGGGCGTCGGCCTTCCCAGCGAGACCCACGGCCTCGAGCAGTTCGAGCCCCGGTTCGGGGTCGCGCGGAACGAGCGGTTCGAGAAAGCCCCGGAGCCACGAGCAGTCGCCGACCCGGCCGCTGAGGACGTTTGCGAGCGCGGTCCGGCGGTCGACGAGCGTCTCCCCCTGGTACGCGAGCGTCACGTCCGCGCCGGAGACCGGGCCGCAGCCGAGCGTTATCGACCCCTCGTCTGGCGTGAGCGCACCGCTCGCCAGTCGGAGGAGCGTCGTCTTGCCCGCGCCGGAGGGACCGACGACGGCCACGCGTTCGCCGCCGGAGAACCGCAGGGACACGTCCGACAGCGCCGGCTCGCCGTCGAAGCGCTTGGTCACGCCGTCGAACACCAGTTCGCGGTCCGCCGTCGGCTCAGACATCCGCGCTCACCCCGACCCCTCTGTCTCTGTACCGGTCTCGATACCGGCCATCTCGACGGCCGTGTCGAGCGAAGTGAAGTCGTCGTGGCTGACCTCGACGTAGCGGTCGACGTTCTGCTGGTCGAGGATGTCGGCCTCGTCCGTCGAATCGAGGCCTGTGAACGCCCGGCGGACCTCGTCGGCCGTCGCCGTCTCCATCGACGGGGCAACGGCCCACGGGTAGTCGGGAAAGCCCGGGGTCCGCCAGATTTCGCGGACGCCCGTCACCGCGTCGTCGGCGACGAGCGCGTCGTAGATACGAGCGTTCAGCGCGCCGACGGTCCCGGTCGACCCGGCGACGGTCTTCGCTGTGGCGTCGTGTGCGCCGACGTGGGTGACCTGCTCGAACGCCGTCTGCGGGGCCAGGTCGTGCTCCGTCTGGAGGTAGTACGTCGGCATTACCGTCCCGCTGGTGGAGATGGGGTCGCCGAACACGAGTTCGAGGTCACCCGCGTTCGCGGCCACGTCGTCCATCCCCCCGACCTCGGCGTCCGCGCCGACGACGAACGCGGAGTGCCACAGCGTCTCGCCGTCCTTCGACCCGACGACGACCGGCTCCGCGCCGGCCCGGTGGTGGGCGAGGACGTACGAGACGCCACCGTAGTACGCGAGGTCGACCTGTCCGGCGACCATCGCCTGGACCATCCCGGCGTAGTCCGCGGCGGTCCGGAGGTCGACCGTCGCGCCGAGTTCCGCTTCGAGATAGGACGCGAGCGCCGTGTTCTGCTCGATTGCCGTGTCGGGGTCCACGTCGGGAACCACGCCGACGGTCAGCGTCGGCCCGCTCGCACTCCCCAGACAGCCGGACAGCGACAGCGCCGCCGCTGTCCCCAGAAAGCCGCGTCTCGTGGTCTGCATGTGCTACTCGCTGGCGTGGCGAGCGGCTTGAAACTTTCGTGGGACACACCGGCCGGCCCGTGTGTCGCGGCGCTTCCGCGCCGGTCAGTCGTTCGCGGCGATGGCCTCGATCTCGACGCCGACGCCCTTCGGGAGATTGGCGACCTCGACCGCGCTGCGGGCCGGCGGTTCGTCGTCGAAGAAACCGGCGTAGGTGTCGTTCATCGCGTCGAAGTCCTCGATGTCGTTCAGGAAGACAGTCACCTTGAGCACGTCGCTCATGTCCAGTCCCTCCTCGCGCAAGACGGCCTCGACGTTCGAGAGCGACTGCTCCGCCTGGACCTCGATGGGTTCGTCGTCCAGCAGTTCGCCGTCGGGCGTCAGCGGAATCTGGCCCGCCGTGAACACGAGGTCGCCGTTCGTCGTCGCCTGGCTGTACGCGCCGACCGCCGCGGGGGCATCGTCGGTGCTGATGACGCGCTTCATACGCCGTCGTACCGGCGACCGTGTCATAAAAGCACCCCTCCCGCCAGCTGCTGCCCGCACGCCCCGTCAAGTGACCGCGACTACTCTGTGGCGTCTCGAAGGTCTGCCTCGGTGTCGACGTCGCGCCGGACGCCGGGGTCGTCGACGTCGACGAACCGGACGCCGTCGCCGCGTTCGATCAGGTCCCGCCCCCCGCGGTCGCCGGAGACGGCCGCGAGCGCGTCGAAGTGCCGTCGGTCGAACAGCACGGGGTTGCCGCGCTGACCGTCGTATCGCGGGACGACGATACTGTCCCCGCCGGTTCGGTACGCCGCGAGGAGTCGGTCGACCGTCCCGGCGCTGACGAACGGCATGTCCCCGAGTAGGAAGGCGGCGGCGTCCCAGCTGTTCTCGCGCGCGAACGCGACGCCGCGGCGGACCGAGGTGCTCTGGCCCTCGGGGTAGTCGTCGTTGTGCCGCACCGCAATCGGGAGACCGTCGAGTGCCGCGCCGACCGCCTCGGCCTCGTGACCGACGACGGCGACGACGTCGTCGAGTTCCGACGCGCACGCGGTCTCGGCAACGTGTCGGACCAGTGGCGCGCCGTCGACCGAGGCGAGCAGTTTGTTGTTGTCCCCGAACCGGGTGCTGTCGCCGGCGGCGAGGACGACGCCGCCGATTATCGAGCGGTCGTGTTCAGTCATCGCCGTGGTTCCCGGTGAGGAGCGACGGTCATCAGTCACTGGCCTCCCGCATGGCGGTCCCGACTGGTTCACAGACGCCAGTCTCGAAGGAGGTGACGACGCCGCGAGAGAATCGCTCGGTCTGTGCCATCGCGTGGTCGAGCACGTCGCGGGCGGTCGCTCGCAGCTCCGCCGTGTCGGCCTTGTTCACCAGCGGGACCACGAACGCCGACGACGGGGCGTTCCGGCGGCCGCCCTCTGAATGTGCGAGCACCTCCCCGACTGCCTCAGCCGTGATTGGGTCACCAACGTCGAGCCCGGTGAGCGCCGCGACGCGCTCCGGGCGGTGGACGGCGTCGGTCGTGAGCGGTTCGCCGACGGCCGCGACCGAGGCCACCGGCACGACGTGCGTCGCCGCGTTCGGAATCACCGGCTCGTCTTCGCCCGGGGCTTTGAACTCGCGCCGGCGCGCGCCGTCGGCCTTGACCAGCAGCCGGTCGAAGACGCCGCTGTAGTACACCGACCGAAGGAACTCGGGGTCGAAACCGCGGACCTTCTCGGCGACGCGCTCGGGGTTCGCAACCCACTCGCGGGCGAAGGCGAGCGGCGGGTCGTGGTCGGAGATGACGTACGGATAGCCGTCGCGGACGGTGAGCGTCAGGGGGAGGTCGGGCGGCGGGGGCATGGCCGTAGTCGTCGTGAATCCGACGTCGACGCCCTCGCGAGCGCCCTCGGCAGCCAACTGTCCCATCGCGGTCTTCTTCCCGCCGGCCCCCACGAACGCGACGAGCGCGCGGTCGTCGAGCGCCAGCGCGTCAGTCAGTCGCATGCCATAGCTCGCCGGCACAGCCACATATAGCTCTCGCCGACACAGCCGCCGTGTCGCCGACAGCGTTTTTGTGACCGGGTGGCACGTATCCGGTATGGCTCGCGTGGACGTTCGCGGCGAAATCTGTCCCCGACCGGCGCTCATCGTCCGCCGGGAGCTCTCGGACCTCGAACCCGGGGACACGCTCGTGGTCCGAGGCGACTACCCGCCGGCCGAACAGAATCTCCGCCGGATGTGTACGACCCACGGCTTCGACGTGTCGACGGTCGAGTCCGACGGCGACGAGTTCGAACTCCGCCTGCTGGTGACCGAGCTGTCGTCGCTCCCAGACCGGTGACCATGGCGGGCGATGGCCCTGCCGACACGGACGCCCCGTCTGGGGAGGACCCCGGGACCGACGGCGGCTCCGACGAACCGCGCCTCACCGAGTACGCGGAACTGCACGGCTGCTCCTGCAAGGTCGGCCAGAGCGACCTCGACGCGCTCCTCGCCGACGCTTCCCTCACCGACACGCGAGACGAGCTGCTGTTCGGCGTGGGCGAGGACGCCGCCGCCCGCCGGCTCACCGACGACCTGGCGCTGGTCTCGACGGTGGATTTCTTCACGCCAATCGTCGACGACCCGTACGACTTCGGCCGGGTCGCGGCCTGTAACGCTGCGAGCGACGCGTTCGCGACGGGCGCGACCGAGAATCTCGACTGCCTCGTCGTCCTCGGACTGCCGCGCGAACTGACCGACAGCGCGGCCCCGCTTCTCGCCGGGATGGCCGATGCCCTCGACGCCATGGACGGGGGCGTCGCCGGCGGTCACACCATCATGAGCCCGTGGCCGTTCGCCGGCGGAGCCGTCACCGCGACGGCACACCCCGACGCGCTGCTTACGGCGGCGGGAGCCGGTCCCGGCGATCGGCTCTACCTGACGAAACCGCTCGGGACGCAGTCGGCGATGGGCGCGACGCGCGTCTCCGACGGCGAGTTCGTCGAAACAGTCCGGGAGGCCACGGACCGTCCCCTCGACCGGCT
Organism: Haloarcula sp. DT43; assembly: GCF_037078405.1. Lineage (NCBI taxonomy): Archaea > Methanobacteriati > Methanobacteriota > Halobacteria > Halobacteriales > Haloarculaceae > Haloarcula > Haloarcula brevis. The sequence goes on from NZ_JAYMGZ010000003.1 coordinate 252,161, forward strand.
CGGGGATGAGGCGGTCGCGTGGATGACCACGCCGAACCGCGACGCAGCGCTGGCATGCCGGGCGTTCGCCACCGCCGCGACAGACGTGACGGGCTTCGGCCTCGCCGGCCAGTGCCGCGTCCTTGCCGAGCGCTCGGGCGTCGGCGTCGAGCTGACGCACCTCCCGGTCATCGCGGGGACGCCGGCGCTCTCGCGGCTGTTCGGCTACGGACTCGCCGCGGGCGAGAGCGCCGAGACCAGCGGCGGACTGCTGGTCGCGGTCCCACCGGATTCGATGGCCGACCTCGAAGCCGCCTTCGACGACGCAGAGGTGTTCTACCGCGAAGTCGGCCGCGTCACCGACGGCAGCGGCGTCACCGTCGACGACCCGACCGTCGAACCGGTCCGCCGCTGAGAGTTCGTAGGACGCTTCTACTACCGTTCAGGAGGGTCCTAACAAGGTGACTGCGAATCGGGCGGAGAGGGCCAGTCAGCCCAGGCGGAGCGCTGCCTCAAGGACGCCGCCGCCCAGACACAGCGCCTTGTCCGAGATCTTCGTCGGGTCGACCGACTCGCCGCGGGGGTCGACGTCGCCGAGTTTCGTCCCCTCGGACACGTCGAGGCCGCCGTGGACGAGACCGCGGACGAGGCCGTCGATCTCCGTCTCGACCGGGCTGTCCCCCACCCGTCCGACCACGTCGCCAGCGGCCACGGTGTCCCCGATGGCGACGGTCGGCTCCCAGGATCCGTCGGTCGGCGCGCGGAGCACCCGCTCGTGGGTGTAGCCGCGGCGCTCGCCCGGTTCGCCGTCGTAGGCGCTCGCGGTCCCCTCGTAGAACACGCGGCCGAGTTCGTGCCCGCGGTCGGTCTCAACGACGGCGTCGACGTCCGCGCCGGCCACGAATCCGGGGCCCATCCCGACGACCACGTCGGCGTCACCCCGGCGCGTTCCGGTGTCGAATTTCCCCTTCGCCATGATGGCGTCCACGAGGACAGCGGCGTCGAGTTCGTCGGCGACCGCCGCGTCGGGGTCGGCGAGAACCGGCACGTCCCCGGCGGCCAGAACCTCGATCGCCTCGTCGATATCGTCGGCTCGCCGGCCGGTGACGCCCTCGACGTCTACCTCGCCCTCGTAGAGCGCCGCCCCGAACGCGACCGCCCGGCGGACGACCGTCGGGCGCTCGACCTCGGTGACGACGACCGGGTAGCCCGCCCGGTGGAGGCGGAAGACGACGCCGCTACCGAGGTCGCCGCCGCCGCGGACGACGGCGAGGTCGTCGAGGTTGAGGTCGGTGGCGCGCTCACCGGTCGCGCCGTGGCGGTCCATGCTGACCTCCGCGAGGATCGAGAGCGCGACCGCGGCCGGGCCGCTCCCGCCGAGGTCGAGGCCGACTGGCGTCCGGACGCGAGCGAGGTCGCGCCGAGCGTAGCCAGCCTCGGCGAGCGAGTCGAGGACGTGGTCGGCCTTCGTCTTGCTAGCGACGAGACCGACGTAGCCCGCGCCGCCGTCCAGCGCCGCGGCGACCGCCTCCTGGTCGAACGTCCCGCTCCGCGTCGCCACCGCGACCGCGGTGTCGCGGCCCATCGGCAGGGCCCGGAGTTCCTCGCCGTAGTCCCCGTGGACCACGTCGGTGTCCTCGGGAAACGCCTCGGGGGCGGCGTACTCCTCGCGGTCGTCCACGACGGTGACGGCGTAGCCCAGTCGTTCGGCCAGCGGCGCGAGGTCGGCGCTGATGTGGCCCGCGCCGGCGACGTAGAGGCGCGGCCGGCCGCGGACCCGGTCGACGAACACGTCCATCTCGCCGCCACAGACCATTCCCGTGTTGCCGCCGGGTTTGAGTTCGTACGTTCTGACGCCCGGTTCCCGGTCGCCGGACAGCACCGCGCGGGCGTCCTCGACGGCGAGGTGTTCGACGGTGCCTCCGCCGATGGTCCCGTACTCGTCGCTGGCGGTGACGACCATCTTGTCGCCCACGTCCCGCGGGGCGCTCCCGTCCTTGCGGACGATGGTCAACAGCGCCGCCGGGTCGCCCTGGGCGGCGAGTTCGTCGAGACGCTGGAACAGGCTCATACGAACGACTTCACCTCCCGCTCGACCAGTAGTTCGACCACCCGGTCGTAGGAGATCGGCTCGATCTCCGGGGGGAGGTCGACCCCGCGAACGTCCACGTCCCTCGCGACGGCGGAGACCTGCGCGTCCAGGTCCGGCGTCAGGTAGACGCCGTCCTGGATCAGGACGACGTGAGCGTCGGGGTCGTCAGCGGCGGTGCGCAGTCCGATTTCGGCCATCGGCTTGTCGATGAGATAGAGCATGAGTCAGAAGTCAAGCGTGTGGTCCGCGTCGCGGATGCGGGCTGCGACGCGGTCGCCGGGCCACACCGCCACGTCGTCGGCGATGTCGGCTTCCTCGAGGTCGCGGGCGGCCATCGCGGCGGCGTCCGCGACCATCGTCCCGTCCTGTTCTTCGAGGTCCGCGACGTGTCCCGTCATGTTCAGCGCGTCCCGGTCGACGGCGTCGCGCGCGCCGTAGACCCCGTCCTGCGTGAACACCACGGTCACGTCGTGCAGGTCGAACCCGGCTGCGACGCCGCGGGCCGCGCGCAGTCCCTCGGGGACGTGAACCCGGCCGTAGGGCGCGCGGGTCAGCATGACGACCACGTCGCGCTTCATAGCGAGACCACCCGGTCAGCCTCCCCGAGGACGTCGGCGAGGTCGGGGAGCAGTCCCACCTCGACGCCGTCGGGATAGTCCGCGTCGGCGTCGATGCCGCGCGCGTCGACGCAGAGCCCGCAGCAGATGACCTCCGCGCCGTCCGAGATGAGTTCCTGGAACTTCGCCGTCGGCATCTCGTCGTACAGCCCCGAGTCCGAGCAGTCCGGGAAGGACTGGTCGGCGACCGGGACGAGCGCGCCGTCGAGGTAGTGGAAGTACGTCACCTCGTGACCCGCGTCCAGCGCTGCCCGCCCGAGTTCGTAGGCGGTCCGCCAGCGCTCGCTGTCGAAGGGCCCGCCGGTCAGGAGGAACCCGATGTAAGCCATGGTGTCGATTTTCGTAGAATCGGTCTTAACGCTTCCCCCGACACAGCGAACGTGGGAACGGCGGCTGGCGGTCAGTCGTCTCCGTCTCTCGCGTCGAGGGCGGCCCGCAGGTCCTCGTCAGTGAACGGCAGGTCGGTCAGGCGGACGCCGACGGCATCGCGAATGGCGTTCGACAGCGCCGGCGGCACGCCGTTGGTCGGGAGCTCTGCGATGGACTTCGCGCCGAAGGGACCCGTCGGCTCGTGGGTCTCGACGAGGATGGTCTCCATCGGCGGGTGGTCCGTCGTCCGGGGCATCCCGTACTGCCGGAAGCCCTGCACCTCGGGGTTACCCTCCTCGTCGAACGAGAGGCCGCCGCTGGTGGCGTACTCGAGGCTCATGTGTTCGCCGCCCTCGATCTGCCCCTCGACGAGGGCGGGATTGATGGCGACGCCGCAGTCGGCCGCGAACACCAGCTTGTTCAGTTCGTACTCGCCGGTCTCCTCGTTCACCGTCACGTCCGCAAACTGCGCGCCGTAGGGCGGCGGGCTCTCGTCGGTCGAGTGGTTCCCGTCGCCGAGGATGTGCTCGCGCTCGTCGTCGCCGTAGGCCGCCTCGTACCCGATCTCGTCCAGCGAGACGCGGTTCCCGGTTTCCTCGCTGTACACCGCGCCGTCGCCGGTGTCGAGGACCTCGGGCGGTTCCTCGAGCAGCTTCGAGCCCCAGTCGAGCAGTCGCTCCTTGGCGTCCTCGGCTGCGTTCTTGACCGCGCGGCCGCTGATGTACGTTGTCGAGGAGGCGTACGCGCCGTAGTCGAAGGGCGTCAGGTCGGTGTCAGCGGCGACGACGACGATATCTTCGGGCGGACAGCCGAGTACCTCCGCGGCGATCTGTGAGAACATCGTGTCCGCGCCGGTACCGGTGTCGACGCCGCCGACCTGGAGGTGGAAGCTCCCGTCCTCGTTCATCTTCACCTGGGCCGCGCCGAGTTCCTTGCCCGCGACGCCGCTGCCCTGCGCGATGAGGGCCATCCCGACGCCGCGGTGCAGGTGCGCTTCCTCGGGCTGTTCGAGGTCGTCGTAGCCGATTGCGTCCTTCCCGCGTTCGACGCACTCGCGGATGCCACAGGAGCGGATCTGCCGCTCGAATCGGTCGTCGTCTTTCAGGATCGCGACGCTCCGGTCGAGGTCCCCCTCGCGGACCGCGTTCCGCAGACGGAACTCGATCGGGTCGAGGTCGAGGCGGCGGGCCACCTCGTCCATGTGGGACTCGACGGCGAAGTGACCCTGCGGTGCGCCGTAGCCCCGCATCGCCGCGCCCATCGGGAGGTTCGTGTGGACCACGTCGCCCGAGAAGCGGACGTTCGGGACCCGCGGGTAGATGGGCAGGGGCTTCGTCCCGACGTTGTTCGCGACGGTCATGCCGTGCGTGCCGTAGGCCCCCGAGTTCGACAGCGTGTAGAGGTCCATCGCCTCAATGTCGCCGTCGTCGGTGACGGCCGTCCGCATTTGCATCCGCATCGGATGCCGGAAGCGAAGCGCGGTGAACTCCTCCCGTCGGGTCATCTCCAGTTTGACCGGGCGACCGGCCGCGAGATGGAGCGCGAACGTGATCGGCTCGATGGCCATCTCCTGTTTCGAACCGAACCCCGCGCCGATTCGGGGTTTCGTCACGCGCACGTCGCGGATGGGCACGTCGAACAGGTGCGAGATCTGCCGGCGCGTGTGGAAGGGGACCTGCGTCGCCGTGATGAACACGTGGCGGTCGTCCTCGTCGGTGTAGGCGATGGTGGCGTGTGGCTCCGGGACGCAGTGGGACTGGTACGGCGTCTCCCACTCGGTCTCGACGACGTGGACGCCCTCGCCGCTCGCCGCTGCCTCGAACGCCGCGTCCACGTCACCCAGTTCCCCCTCGAAGTGCGATTCGAGGTTCTTCGCGTAGTCCGCGCCCGATTGCTTGTTCTCCACGTCGTCCGTCTCGAACAGTTGGGGGGCGTCCTCGTCCAGCGCCGCCTCGGGGTCGAACACCGCGTCGAGTTCGCGGTACTCGACCTCGACTTTGCGGGCCGCGCGGTCGGCGGTGTCCGCGTCCTCGGCGGCGACGGCCGCGACGGGGTCGCCGACGAACCGGACGTGCTCGCGCAGGACCGTCAGGTCCCATGGGCTGGGTTCCGGATAGGACTGGCCGGAACTGGAGTACAGTTCGTCCGGGACCACGTCGTCGAACGGCGTGATGACCGCGTAGACGCCGTCCATCGCCTCGGCCGCGCTGGTGTCGATGGACTCGACGTGCCCGTGGGCGACGTCGCTGCGCACCACTTTTCCGTGGGCGAGGGCCGGGAACCGGTCCCGGTAATCGGCCGTGTAGCGTGCCTCGCCGGTGACGATCTTGCGCGCGTCGTCTTTCTCCTCGTCGGTCGTGATGCTCTCGCGCTCGTCCGGCGCCTTGCGGTCCGGTTCTCTCGCCGCGCCCTCCACCGTTCCGCCGGTGGCCTCCTCCTCCGCCCGTACGCCGTCGGGTCCGTCGTCGAGTTCCGATGCGTCCTCCGAGTCGCTCATGTCTCGCCCCCCGAGCAGTCACACCTGCCGGGCGGACAGCCCGAATCGAGCGTCCCGCCGGCCGCGCCGTCGGGCGGTGCGTCCCCGTCGATCGGGGGGCCCCCGTCGGTCGCCACCGCGCGGCTCTCGTCCAGCCGGTCTGCGGCGTCGAGCACGGCCTCCACGATCTTCTTGTAGCCCGTACACCGACAGAGGTTGTCCGAGAGGGCCTCACGGACCTCCCGCTCCGTCGGATCGGGGTTCTCATCCAGGAGCGCTTTCGAGCGCATGATCATCCCCGGGATGCAGAAGCCACACTGCAGCGCGGTGTTGTCCACGAAGGCCTGCTGGACCGGGTGCAGGTCGTCCTGCTCGCCGAGTCCCTCGATTGTCTGAACCGACGCCCCCTCGGCTTTCGTCACGGGCGTCACGCACGACAGCGTCGCCTCGCCGTCGACGTGGACCGTACAGAAGCCGCAGGCCCCGGTGTCACACCCTCGCTTCGCGCCGGTGTACCCGTTGGCCCGCAGCACGTCCAGGAGGGAGTCGGACTTCGACGCCTCGAACGTCTCCGTCTCGCCGTTCACGTCCAGTTCGATTTGCATATGGCTCATCAGCTCGCTAACTATATCGGCTACGTGACGCCCAGAACCGTAAATAGCTATCGCGGACAGCGGCTCGCACACGGGAATCTGTGGTCGCCGCCGGTCAGTGCTCGCGCTCGTCCAGTTTCGCGCGAATCTTCTCGGCGGTTATCGGCATCTCCCGGATTCGGACGCCGACGGCGTCACGGACGGCGTTCGACAGCGCCGGCGGGACCGTGTTCGTCGGCACTTCAGCGACGGACTTCGCGCCGAACGGACCCGTCGGCTCGTGGGTCTCGACGAGGATGGACTCGATGGGCGGCGTCTCGGTGGCCGACGGGAGGTGGTACTCGTCGAAGTCCGACACCTCGGCGCGGCCCGCCTCGTCGAGCGTGATGCCCTCGCTGACGGCCAGCTCGTAGCTCATGTGGTTCGCGCCCTCGACCTGGCCCTCGGCCATGCCGGGGTTGATGGCGACGCCGCAGTCGACGGCGACCACCAGCTTGTGGACGTCGAACTCGCCGGTCTCCTCGTTCACCGTCACGTCCACGAACTGGGCGGCGAAGGGCGGGGGGCTCTCCTCGGTGCAGTGGGTGCCCTTCCCGAGGATGTGCTCGCGCTCCTCGTCGCCGTAGGCCGCCTCGTAGCCGATATCTTCGAGCGTGACCGAGTCGCCGGTTTCCTCGCTGTACACCGTACCGTCGCCGGTGTCGAGGTCAGCCACGGGCTCGTCCAGAAGCTTCGCCCCCCACTCCAAGATCCGCTCTCTGGCGTCTTCGGCGGCCTTCTTCACCGCCATCCCGCTGATGTAGGTGGTCGAAGACGCGTACGCACCGTAGTCGAAGGGCGTCACGTCCGTGTCCGATGAGCGGACGACGATCTGCTCCTCGTCACAACCCAGCACCTCGGCTGCGATCTGGAGGAAGGCGGTGTCAGCGCCCGTGCCGATGTCGACGCCGCCGACCTGCAGGTGGAAGCTCCCGTCCTCGTTCATCATGAGCTGTGCGGCCCCGAGTTCGTCGCCGGCGACGCCGGTTCCCTGGGCGGACAGCGCCATGCCGACGCCGCGGTGCAGGTGGTCTTCCTCGGGCTGTTCCACGTCGTCCCAGCCGATGGCCGCCTTCCCGCGCTCGATGCACTCGTCGAGACCACAGGAGCGGATACGCCGTTCCGCCCCTTCGCCGCCCATCATCCCGGCGATTTCGTCCAGGTCGCCGACCTCCATGTAGTGGCGCTGTCGGAACTCGACGGGGTCGAGGTCGAGGTCGCGGGCCACCTCGTCGAGGTGGCCCTCCAGCGCGAGCGTGCCCTGTGGCGCGCCGTAGCCCCGCATCGCACCGGTCTGGGGCGTGTTCGTGTGGACGATGTCGGCCTCGAAGTGGACGTTCGGGACCTTCGAGTACAGCGGCAGCGGCTTGCTCCCGACGTTACCCGCGACGGTCATGCCGTGACTGCCGTACGCGCCGGTGTTCGACAGCGCGTAGATGTCGATGGCCGCGATGTCGCCGTCGTCGGTGACGGCCGTCTTCGCCCTGACTTTCATCGGGTGGCGCGAGCGCATCGCGTAGAACTCCTCCTCGCGCGTGGCCTCGTACAGGACCGGGCGGTCGATTTCGAGCGAGAGGGCGAGCGGAATCGGTTCGACGACCATCGCCTGCTTGCCGCCGAACCCGCCGCCGACGCGCGGTTTCTTCACCCGGATGTCCCGGATGGGGATGTCGAAGAGGTGCGCCAGCTGGCGGCGCGTGTGGTTCGGGACCTGCGTGCTGGTGACGAGGACGTGGCGGTCGTCCTCGTTGCAGTAGGCCAGCGACGTGTGCTTCTCGACGTTGGCGTGGGACTGCCGGATGGTCTCCCACTCCGTCTCGTGGACGTGCACGTCGTCGCCGTCGAGGGCGCTCTCGGGGTCGCCGAGTTCCCCCTCGATGCTCGCCATGCGGTTGCGGTCGTAGTCGTGGCCGACGATTTCGTTCTCCACCTCGTCCTCGCCGAACAGCTGCGGCGCGTCGGCGTCGAAGGCCGCCTCGGGGTCGGTGACGTAGTCGTACGCCTCGTAGCTCACGTCGACGGCGTCGGCGGCGGCCCGGGCCGTCTCTGCGTCCTCTGCGGCGACGGCGGCGACGGGGTCGCCCACGTAGCGGACGTGCTCGTTCAGGACGTGCATGTCCCACGGACTGGGCTCGGGGTAGGACTGCCCGGCGCTGGTGTACTTCGCGTCGGGGACCGCGTCGGAGTCCGGCGTGAGGACGGCCGCGACGCCGTCCATCGCCTCGGCCGCGCTCGTGTCGATGTCGGTGACCCGCCCGTGAGGAATCTCGCTGCGGACGACCGCGGCGTAGGCGAGGTCCGGATACCGCTCCTCGTAGTCGGCGGTGTACTTCGCCTGCCCGGTGACGAGCTTGCGGTCGTCGTACTTCTCGGCGCGCTGGGAGACGCTGTCGCGCTCGCCCGGCGAGAGGTCGTTGTTCGCCGGTTCGTCCCACTCCAGTGGGTGTTCCTCGACGCGCTCCTCTCCGACGCCCTCGGGCTGTGACGCCGTCCCCCCGTCGGCTTCGACCGTTTCGTCGTCACTCATCGCAGTCACCCCCACAGCACCCGACTGACCTCGCGCCGCGGGACGGCGCACCGACCGACCGGCCGCCGTCGGCGGCGACGCCCTCCTCGCGCATCCGGCCGGCGGCGTCGAGTACCGCTTCGACGGGCTTCTGGTAGCCGGTGCAGCGACAGACGTTGTCCTCAAGCGCCTCGCGGACCTCCCGCTCGGTCGGGTCCGGATTCTCGGATAGCAACGCCGTCGCCTCGACGATCATCCCCGGAATGCAGAAGCCACACTGGACGGCGAAGTTGTCCACGAAGGCCTGCTGGACCGGGTGTAAGTCGTCCTGCGTGCCCAGCGACGCGACCGTCCGAACGTCGCTGCCCTCGGCCTCGGTCGCGGCCATGCCACAGGCCATGCGTACCTCGTCGTCGACGAACACCTTCGACGCGCCGCAGGTGCCGCCGTCGCAGCCGCACTTCACGTCGATGTGGCCGTGCTGTCTCAGTACCGTCGCCAGGTCCTGCTCGGTCCCGGCTTCGACTGTCGTCCGCTCGCCGTTGAGTGTGAGTTGGATTTCCACGGAGTTCCCTCCAGTCTCTCGGCATGCGCTGTACACGCACGCCTGTTAGTGCCCAACTGTGGGACACTTCACATATATGTATGGTTCACAGGTCTCCGACGCCGGTGTTGCCGGCGGCCGCTCCCGGCAACATCCCGCCGCGACGCGACAGACGGGCCTACTGGCGACATATCCCACAGTTGCTGTGTGGCGTGTGCCACATCTGTGACGGGCGTGGCCGCTCACTCGGCGGCCTTCGCACGGACCGCTTCGAGGAGGACCTCGGCCCCGGTGACGACGTCCTCCCACTCGGTGAACTCGCTCTCGCGGTGGCTGATGCCGTCGACGCTCGGGACGAAAATCATGCTCGTCGGCGTTATCTTGTTGAGGTAGTTCGCGTCGTGGCCCGCGCCGCTGACCAGTCGCGTGTATTCACAGCCGACCGTCTCGGCGGCGTCGACGACCGTGTCGATGCAGTCCCGGTCGAACGGGTCTGCGTCGACGCGCATGATTTGCTCGACCTCGTAGTCGAGTCCCTCGCGCTCGGCGGCGTTGGCGATTTCTCGCTCGATGCGCTCGATAGCCGCGTCGACCGCCGCGTCGTCGTACGAGCGGAAGTCGAGCGTGAACTCCACGCGCTCGGGGATGACGTTGATGGCGTTGGGCCACACGTCGACGCTACCGACCGTCCCGACGAGGTCCGTGCCCTCGGTCGCGGTGATGCGCCGGACCGCCCGCGTCACGTCCGCCGTGGCGACGAACGCGTCGTGGCGCATGTCCATCGGCGTCGGCCCGGCGTGGTTGGCCTGCCCCTCGAAGCTGACGTTCAGCCAGGCGAAGCCGAACACGCCCTCGACGGCGGCGACGGGGATGTCCTGCTGTTCGAGGAACGGCCCCTGTTCGACGTGCATCTCGAAGTAGCAGTGGATGTCGTCGGCCTCGCAGGGAACGTCGCCCTTGTAGCCGATGCGTTCGAGCTCCTCGCCGAACCGCTTGCCGTCTTTGTCCTCGCGCGCGTAGGCGTAGTCGAGGTCGAACACGTCGCAGTAGACGCCACTACCGAGCATGTCTGGCTGGAAGCGCACGCCCTCCTCGTTGCTCCAGGCGACGACCTCCAGCGGCCGCTCGGTCGTCTCGCCGGCGTCGTTCAGCGCCTCGACGACTTCGAGCGCGCCGAGGACGCCCACGACGCCGTCGTACCGCCCGCCGTTGTACTGGCTGTCGACGTGTGAGCCGAACAGCACCGGCGCGGCGTCGCCGTCGGCTCCCTCCCGCCGGCCGAAGATGTTGCCCATCGTGTCGATTCGGACCGCCAGCCCGGCGTCCCGGAACCACTCGACGAGCGCGTCCCGGGCCTCTCGGTTTGCGTCCGAGAGGCTCGGCCTGTTCACTCCGCCCCGCTCCGTCGCGCCTATCTCGTTGAACGTGTCGAATCGCCGTCTGAACCGCTCGCTGTCGAGACTGACGGATGGCATTGGGTAGCTGTTCCGTGGCGTCGTCTTGAAGATTGCGTCGGGAGTGGGGTCACACACCTGTGGCACGCGACGCCCGCCGCCACACACGGTCGGGGCCACCGAAAGAGCCAAACGACCGTTCCGCGAGTCGGCAGACATGACAGAGCCGAGTGCCGCGTCTATCGCGTTTCGGGACGCGCGGGTACTGGACGGGAGCGGCGGCCCTCCGTTCACTGCGAGCGTGCGCGTCGCCGAGGGCCGAATCGACGCTATCAGCGACGCCCCGCTGGACGCCGACCGCGTCGTGGACCTCGACGGGTCGTATCTCGCGCCGGGGTTCATCGACATGCACGCGCATTCGGAACTGCGGCTGTTCGAGCACCCCGGGGCCGAGGAGAAACTGACGCAGGGAATCACGACGGAAGTCCTCGGGCAGGACGGGGTCAGCGTCGCCCCGGTCCCGGCGAACCTCACGGCGGAGTGGGAGGAACGGGTCAAGTCACTCGACGGGAGCCTCGACGACACGTGGCCCTGGCACACCGTCGACGGCTACCTCGCGGCGCTCGACGGTGCCGACCCGGCCGTCAACTGCGCGTACTACGCCCCGCACGGCAACATCCGGTCGATGCTGGCCGGGTTCGAGGACCGCCCGCTCACCGACGAACGCGTCGTCGCCGCCGGCCCGGTCACGGACCAGCGCCTGGCGGCCCACGAGTTCGACGGCGACGCGCCGCCCGGGGAACTGGACGTGCTCCAGCAGGAACTGGAAGTGGCCCTCGAAGAGGGCGCGTTCGGCATGTCCAAGGGGATGATATACCCGCCCAGTTCCTACGCCCGCGACGACGAGCTGGTGGCGCTCGCGGACACGCTCGCCGAGCGCGACTCGTTCATGGTCTCGCACGTCTGGAACGAGACGGACCGCGTGGTCGAGTCAATCGACCGGTACCTCGACATCTGTCGCCAGGCCGGCTGCCACGCTCACGTCTCCCACCTCAAGGTCGGCGGCCAGCAGAACTGGGGCGACTCCGAGGCCGTGCTCGACCTGTTCGAGGACGCCGGCCAGCGGGGCCAACGGGTCACCTTCGACCAGTACCCCTACACGGCCGGGTCGACGATGCTGACCGCGCTCCTCCCGCCGTGGGCGCGCCAGGGCGAGTCCGACGACATCCGCCACCGCCTCAACTCCGCGGCCGTCCGCGACCGCATCGCCGACGACATCGCCCGGCCGGGTGACTGGGAGAACCTCGCCTACGCCGCCGGCTCCTGGGACAACATCCTCGTGACGCGGACGGGGAGCGGTCGCCACCAGGGCGAGACCATCGCGGACGTCGCCGCCGAGATGGACCGCGAACCGGTCGACGCGATGTGTGAACTGCTCGTCGCGGAGGAACTGGACGTGACGATGGCCGACTTCGTGATGGCCGAGGAAGACATCGAGCGGTTCCTCGCCGACGACCGCGGCACGTTCTGCACCGACGGCATCTTCGGCGGGAAGCCCCACCCCCGGGCCATCGGGGCGTTCGGCCGCATCCTCGAACGCTACGTCCGGGAGCGGGACGTGCTCTCGCCGGCACTGATGGCCCGCAAGGCCGCCGGCAACCCGGCCGACATCCTGGGTCTCAGGGACCGCGGCTACGTCCGGGAGGGGTACGTCGCGGACCTCGTGGCCTTCGACCTCGACGCCGTGTCCGCGAACGCCACCTACGAGGAACCGTTCCAGTACACTGACGGGATGGAGTACGTCCTCGTGGGCGGCGAAATCGCCGTCCGGGACGGCGAGCCGACCAGTGCCCGGAACGGCGCGGTGCTGCGCTCCTACGAGGAGTGGGGCAGTGCGAGCCGGCCGACTCTCGACCGGGCTGCCGGGGACTAGCCAACCGCCAGCCGGTCGGAGACTTCTCCGTCTGCCACCTACACCAACGACGCGACGAAAAAACGGTCCGCGAACCGGACCGCGCTACTCCGGCACTTCGGCGTCGACGGCGTCGACGAAACTGTTCATCTCCTGGAAGAGGAACTCGTCGCTCTCGCCCTCGAACGGCGAACCGGCCCAGACGTCGAGGTCGCCGTTGACGATTTCTTCCTCGGTCTCGGCGACGGTGTCCTTGACCTCCTGTGGGACCTCCGGCCCCCACTCGTCCAGCGCCGGGAGGTTCGTCTCCATGCCGCCCCAGAAGGCGTCGGACTCCCAGGTTCCGTCCCGGACTGCGGAGACGGTCGGGTCGTAGACCTCTTCCCAGTTCCACACCGGGGAGATGAGGTAGTTGTCGCCGCCGAACTCGCCCATCGGCGCGTTGTAGCCGGAGGCCCACACGTCCGCCTCGTTCGCGGCCCTGACCGGTGCGGGGGAGTCCTGCTCCTGTGAGATGACGTCACAGCCCTCGTCGATGAGGGAGTTGGCCGCCTGTCGGGAGGTCTGGGGGTCGAACCACGCGTTGACCCACCGAATCTTGAACGTCGCGTCCGGGTTCACCGACCGCGCGCCCAGCGCCATCGCGTTGATAGAGCGGATGACCTCGGGAATCGGGAATGCGGCGACGTAGCCGATGGTGTCGTTCTCGGTGACCATCCCGGTCGCTTGCCCGGCGAGATACCGTGGCTCGTAGATTCGGCCCATGTACCGACCCATGTTCTCCCGGGTGCGGTAGCCGGTCGCGTGCTCGAAGTACGTGTCGGGGTACTGCTCCGCGACGGTGTACATCGGGTCTTGGTAGCCGAACGTCGTCCCGAAGACGATGTCGGCGTCGCCCTGTGCGTACTGCTCGAAGACGCGCTCGGAGTCCTCCGGCGCGACGGCCTCGGTGTACTCCGTCTCCAGCCAGTCGTACTTCTCGTCGACCGTCTTGCGACCCTCGTCGTGGGCCCAGGACCACCCGAGGTCGCCCACTTCCGAGATGTACACCCAGGCGGCCGTGACCGTGTCCGTGCCGCCGCCGCTGGTCGCGGTGCCGTCAGTCGTGTCGGTGTCGCCGCTCCCGCCGTCGCCGCCGCTACACCCGGCGAGCGCGGTTACCCCCGACGCCCCGAGGGCACCGAGCATCTCCCGTCGCGTTATCGTTCGGTTCGTGTCCACCATTACTGAACTGCATAGATGTAACGGAAACTGCTACTTAAGCTATCCCATCTCTGACCTTGCAGCGAACGAATATTTCCATCGAAACTGACTGAATGGCTGGCTTTAGGCGTGAGAATCAGACGTACGTCCCGTCATCGGACAGAAAGGAACCGCAATCGGCAGGCGGCTACCGGCCGCCGGGGACCGTCGGTGGCGTCAGCTCGGGACCTCCCCTTCGACGGCGTCGACGTAGCTGCTCATCTCCTGGAAGAGGAACTCGTCGCTCTCGCCCTCGAACGCCGAGCCGGCCCAGATGTCCAGCTCCCCGTTGAGTATCGCCGACCGCGACTCGGAGACGGTGTCTTTCGCTTCCTGGGGGACCTCGGGCCCCCAGTCGTCGAGGCTGCAGATGCCCGAATCGATGCCCTCCCAGTACGCGTCGGACTCCCAGGTGCCGTCCCTGACGGATTCGACGGTCGGCCCGTAGAACTCCTCCCAGTGCCATATCGGGGAGGTGAGGTAGTTCTCGCCCGCGATATCTCCCATGGGGGCGTCGTAGCCGGTCGCCCAGATGCCCGCGTCGGCGGCCGCACGGAGCGCGGCGGGGGAGTCCTGGTGTTGGGCCATCACGTCGACGTCCTCGTCCAGCAGGGCGTTCGCCGCCTCGCTCTCGGTCGGCGGGTCGAACCAGGAGTTCGTCCACCTGACCTGCAGTGTCGCGCTGTCGTTGACCGACGCGGCCCCGAGCGCGTAGGCGTTGATGCCGCGGATGACCTCGGGAATCGGGAACGCGGCCACGTACCCCAGGGTGTCGGTCTCGGTTACGATACCGGCGGCCTGTCCGGCGAGGTACCGTGGCTGGTAGATACGACCCATGTACCGGCCCATGTTCTCCCGGGTCAGGTAGCCGGTGTTGTGTTCGAAGTACGTGTCGGGGTACTGCTCCGCGACGGCCGCCATCGGGTCCTGGTACTCGAACGTACAGCCGAAGATGATGTCGGCGTCGCCCTGTGCGTACTGCTCGAAGACGCGCTCTGAGTCGGCCGGGGCGACGGCCTCCGTGTACTCCGTCTCCAGCCAGTCGTACTCCTCTGCGACCGCCAGCCGCCCCTCGTTGTGCGCCCAGGACCACCCAAGGTCGCCGACCTCAGAGTTGTACACCCAGGCGGCCGTGACCGAATCCATCCCGCCACCGCCGGTCGTCGCGCCCTCGGTGGCCCCGCTGTCGGTCCCGCCGCCGCTGTCGCCGCTGTCGCCGCCGTCACCGCCACCACTGCAACCGGCCAGCCCGGCGACGCCCGCCGCCCCGAGCGCTGTCAGTAACTCCCGTCTCGATTTTGCGTGATTCTTGTCAACCATCGACTAACCGACTGTCCATTGCGGAAACATTCACTTAAATCGTTCCGTTCACGCATCTTTCTCTCCGATATCTTCCAAATATCTGCCACAGAAGCCCCACTATCACATACTGATTGGTGAAAAACTGCAGTATATGTGCATACCGGCGTCGTTCGCACCCGGGGAGCGTGACCGTCGCCGACGGACGCTAACACACACCGACTGACATTTGGCAAACGTCCGGTATATCCCGTCTGGACGGCGAATATCACTGCCTTTGGAAACAATTATGCCACTACATAGTCGATACCCGGCCAAGAACAGACAGCATGTCCGAACACACCACGCTCAGGATGGAGGGGATACGCAAGGAGTTCCCCGGGGTCGTCGCCAACGACCACGTCGACCTCTCCGTCGAGCGCGGGGAAATCCACGGTCTCCTGGGCGAAAACGGCGCGGGAAAGAGTACGCTGATGAAGATTCTCTACGGGCTCTATTCGCAGGACGCTGGCGACATCTATCTCGACGGTGAGCGACTCGACCTGGGGTCGCCACAGGACGCCATCGACGCCGGCATCGGGATGGTCCACCAGCACTTCATGCTGATACCACGTCTCACCGTCGCCGAGAACGTCGTCCTCGGCGAGCGGGAACCGGCGACGGCCTTCCGGGACGACGCCGAGGACAGCTGGCTCCCGGCGGCGGTCCGGAACAACGGTCTCGTCCAGTCGCTGGCCGGCCAGTTCTCGCTGGGGCTTGACGTCCCCGAACAGCGGATTCAGGCCCTGGCGGACCAGTACGGCTTCGACATCGACGTCAGCGCGAAGATATGGGAACTCGACGTGGGCCAGCAACAGCGCGTCGAGATACTCAAGGCGCTGTACCGGGACGTCGACCTCCTGATTCTCGACGAACCAACGGCCGTGCTCACGCCGACAGAGGCCGAGCGGCTCTTCGACTCGCTGGAGCGACTGACCGACGAGGGGCTCTCGATTATCTTCATCACGCACAAGCTCACCGAGGTCGACGCCATCGTCGACCGGGTGACGGTGCTCCGGGAAGGGCAAAACGTCGGCACCGCCGAGGTGGCGTCGGTCTCCCGGGCCGACCTCGCGGAGATGATGGTCGGCCGCGAAGTCCTGTTCGAAATCGACAGGGAGGCGGTCGACCTCGGTGAGCCGGTCCTGCGCGCACGCGGGGTGACGGCCGACGACGACCGCGGCATCGAGGCCCTCTCCGGCGTCGACCTGACGGTCCGCCAGGGCGAAATCGTCGGTATCGCGGGCGTGAGCGGCAACGGCCAGAAGGAACTGGCCGAGGTCATGGCCGGCATCCGGGACGTGACGGCCGGCGAACTCGTCGTCGACGGCGAGGACATCACGGGCGCAAAGCCAAAGACGTTCGTCGACAGCGGCGTCTCGTTCGTCCCCGAGGACCGGCTCAGGTACGGCTGTGCCGAGGACCTCTCGGTGATGCACAACGCCACGATGAAGGACTTCAGGGACGGCCGCTTTGGCGACCGGTCGTTCCTTGACTACGGGGCACTCCGGGAGTACGCCGAGACGCTGGTCGAGGAGTTCGACGTCCGCGGCGTCAGCGACGTGACCGAGACCGAGGCCGGCGACCTCTCCGGGGGGAACCTCCAGAAGCTCATCCTGGCCCGGGAGATACATCGCGACCCGGACCTGCTCATCGCGAACCAGCCGACCCGGGGCGTCGACGTCGGGGCCATCGAGTTCATCAGGGAGACGCTGTTAGAACAGCGCAAGGCGGGCACCGGCATCATCCTCCTCTCGGAGGACTTGGACGAGATTTTCGACCTCAGCGACCGGATTCTGGTCGTCTACGAGGGCGAGTTCGTCTACGAGACGACGCCGGCCGAGGCCGACCGGGAGCGGATCGGCCTGGAGATGACCGGCGGTGGCGGCGACGAGGGCGGCGAGCCGGTCGCAGTACAGTCCGGCGTCACAGGGGGGAGCGAGAGCTGATGAACGTAGCAGTACACGTCGACGCACGCGAGGACATCCCGGCCTGGTTGGCCTACGGGACGCCCGTGTTCACCGTGCTGGCCGCGCTGGCGGTCAGCGCCGTCGCGCTGGTCGTCCTCGGCGTGAACCCCATCGCGGCGTACGCGACGATGTTCGTCGACACGCTCGTCACCGAGTTCGGCCTCACCGAGACGCTGACGAAGGCGGTGCCGCTGATTCTGACGGGCCTGGCGGTGTACCTCCCGCTGAAGGCGGGCCTGTTCAACATCGGTGCCGAGGGTCAGCTCGTCGCCGGCGCGCTCGCGGGGACCTGGGTCGGACTCAACGTCCCGCTCCCGGGACTGGCGCTGGTCCCGCTGATGTTCGCCGCCGCGGCCGTCGCCGGTGGCCTCTGGGCCGGCATCCCGGCGTACCTGCGGGCGAAGTGGGACGTCAACGAGATTATCACGTCGCTCCTGCTCACGTTCGTCGCCCTCGAAATCCAGAGCTATCTGCTCCGCGGGCCGATGCAGGGCGGGACCGGCAACTTCCCGCAGTCCGAGCGGTTCTCCGAGGCCGCGACGATTCCGGAACTGGTCAGCGGCGTCCACGCCGGCCTGCTGGTCGCCGTCGCGATGGTCGTAGTGACCTACGTCCTGATGACGAGAACGCGGCTCGGCTTCGAGATTACCTTCGTCGGCTCGAACCACGAGGCCGCCCGACAGGCGGGGATGAGCAAGTTCTACGTGTACCTCCTGGTGTTCGTCGTCGGCGGCGCGTTCGCAGCCATGGGCGGCATCAGCGAAATCGCCGGCGCACAGGGGCGGTACCGAGCCGGGTTCGAACCCGGCTACGGCTTCACCGCCATCCCGATTGCCCTGCTCGGGCGCAACAGCGCGCTCAAGGTACTGCTCGCCGGCCTGTTTTTCGCCGTGCTGTTCGTCGGCGGGTCGAGCATGGAGGTGGCCTTCGGCGTGCCCGCGGCGCTGGTCGAGATAATCCAGGCACTCGTCATCCTCTTTCTGATTACCGCGGAGTTCTTCAAGAACTACCGGGTCGGTATCGACTTCGACCGCGGGCCCAGCGGTGCGGCGGTCGAGCCACAGGGGGGTGACGACTGATGGTCGGGTTCGTCGCCGGTCTGCTCGATGCGACCGTCCAGGCGGCGACGGTGCTCCTGCTGGCCGGGATGGGGGAACTCATCAGCGAGCGGGCGGGCGTCCTCAACCTCGGCGTCGAGGGGATGATGCTCGTCGGCGCGCTCGGCGGGTTCATCACGACCGTCCTCACGGGGAGCCACTGGCTCGGGTTCGGCGTCGGCATCCTCCTGGGGATGGTGCTGGCGCTGGTTCACGCGTTCCTCTGTATCACGCTGAAGTCGAACCAGGTCATCAGCGGCGTCATGCTGACGCTTCTGGGGACCGGGCTCACGACCTTCTTCGGCTCCGGCTGGGTCGAGGAATCAATCGACGGCTTCCCGCAGATGACGTTCCCGCTCGTCGGGCAGTACCTCGTCGGCGTCCCGGTCGTCGGCGAGGCGCTCTTCCGGAGCACGGCGACGGACTACCTCGCGCTCGGCCTGCTGGTCGTGGTCTGGTACTTCCTGCACCACTCGAACCTGGGCCTGGAGATGATTGCGGTGGGCGAGGACCCCGAGATGGCGGACACGATGGGCGTGTCCGTGTTCCGGCTGCGGTACCTCGCGGTGCTCATCGGCGGCGGGTTCGCCGGCGCGGCCGGAGCCCACCTCTCGCTGGCCTTCTCACAGCTGTGGGTGCCCGGCATGACCGCGGGGCGGGGCTGGATTGCCGTCGCGCTGGTCATCTTCGCGCAGTGGCGGCCCCGCCGGATGCTGGTCGGGGCGTACCTGTTCGGCCTGCTCGACGCGCTCCGCATCCGGTCACAGTCCATTTCGCTGACGCTGGGCCCCGACGCGCCGCTCGCCGGCGTTATCAACCCCGTCGTCGAGTTCCTCATGACGCCACAGATAATGGGGACGTACCCGTACCTGGCGACGATTATCGTGCTGGCCTACGCCGTCATCCGGACCAAGAGCGACCAGCTCGCGGTCCCGTCGGCGCTGTTGCAGTCCTACAGCCGCGAGACGGACTGATACTGTTGGCTGTACCTTCGTGAAAATATTCGCCTCCTCGATGAGGCCATCTGCTTCACGTGAGTACAGCCGACAGTATGACCCCAGCGGCCGGCCACACCTCCCACAGACCGTGTGTGTGGCAAATCTATTTACCTGCATTCGCTGAATCCCGCATGTCTCATGAGTGCCAATCAGGTCTTCGAGAGAGGCGACCGCGTCGGTATCTACTTGCAGGACAAACACTCCCTCGAAGCGAACGTCGAACTCGTACAGTACGCGGAACAGCAGGGTATCGACGAGGTCTGGCAGGCCGAATCGCGCCTCGCGCGCGACGCCATCTCCCCGCTGGGCGCGTACGCCGCGGTCACCGACGACATCAAGCTCGGGACCGGCGTCATCAACAACTGGACGCGCAACGCGGCCCTCATCGCCCAGTCGATGAGCACGCTCGAGGAACTCGCCGGCCCGGACCGCATCCTGTGCGGTATCGGGGCCTGGTGGGACCCGCTGGCCGAGAAAGTCGGTATCGACCGCAGCGGCGCGCTGCGTGCGATGCGCGAGTGCGTCGAGGTGACCCAGGACCTGCTCGACATGGAGAACGTCACCTACGACGGCGAGTTCGTCCAGATGCGCGACGTGGAACTGGACGTGGTCCACGGCGACGACGGGCCACGCACCGTGCCCGTCTACGTCGGCGGGACCGGCTTCAAGATGTTGGAACTCACCGGCCACTTCGCCGACGGCGCGCTGTTGAACTACCTCGTCAGCCCCGAGTACAACGAGAAGGCGCTCGACGCGCTGGAGACCGGCGCGGAGCGCGGCGACCGGGCGCTGGAGGACATCGACCGCCCGCAGCTCGTCGTCTGCTCGATGGACCACGACGAAGACAAGGCCCTGGACAACGCCCGCGAACTCATCACGCAGTACCTCGGTCAACAGCCCCACATCATGAAGGCCAGCGGCGTCAGCCAGGACCTCATCGACGAAGTGGGCGAGACCATCGGCGGGTGGCCGGCCGACAAGGACGACATCAAGGAGGGGATGCACCTCATCCCGGACGACGTGGTCCACAAGCTCACCGCCAGCGGGACGCCAGAACAGTGCCGCGAGAAGGTCCGTGAGTACGCCGAGACGGGCTGCCAGTGTCCGATTCTCTACCCGCTGGGCGACGACCGGCGGCTGATGATAGACGAGTTCGCCGACGGCTACCTGTAGGCGCTCAGTCGTCGTCGACCGGCGGTGCGCCGGCCCCCGGCTCGCCCGGATTCGGCTCCAGCCCGGCGGTGTACTCCGTCGGCCCGGTGCCGACGCTCCCGCCGGGGAACACGACGTTGAGGACCAGCGCGGCCATCCCGCCGGTGACGAGCGCGGACCCGAACAGCGTCTGGACCTCCGACGGGAAGTTCTGGAGGATTTCGGGGCGGAACGCGACCCCCAGGCCCAGCGCCATCGACATCGCCAGGATGGTGGAGTTGCGGTGGTCCAGTTCGACGTTCTGCGTGATGAGCCGCGCGCCCGAGGAGAATATCATCGCGAACAGGATGAGCGCGCCACCGCCCAGCACGGCGTCGGGCATCGCCGAGACGACCGCGCCGACCTTCGGCACGAACCCGAGCGCGAGCAGGACGGCGCCCCCGATGCCGGCGACGTACCGGCTGGCGACGCCGGTGAAGTTCACCAGGCCGACGTTCTGCGAGAACGACGTGTTCGGGAGCGCGTTGAACACCGCGCCGAAGGCGCTCATCACGCCGTCGGCGACGAGCCCGCCCCGGATTTCCTCGCGGGTGGCGTCCCGCCCGGTGGCCGACACCGTCCCCGAGATGTCGCCGATGGTCTCCATGCCGGTGATGACATAGAGGAAGGCCACGGTGACGACCGCGCTCGGCTCGAAGGCGAGGCCGTACCTGAGCGGGACCGGGACCGTCACCCACCCGGCGGCGGCGACCGTGGAGAGGTCGACCACGCCCAGTGCGAGCGCGACGAGGTAGCCGACGACGATACCCACGAACACGCTGATGACGCGCAGGAACCCCTCGAAGAACTGGTTCAGCCCGACGGTGACGACCAGGACCAGCCCCGCCAGCCCGAGGTTGACGAAAGAGCCGTACCCCTCCGCCGACGGCCCTGCCGAGGCCCCCGCGGCGTAGTTCATCCCGGTGGGAATGAGCGTCAGGCCGATGAGCATCACGACGATGCCAGTGACGAGCGGCGGGAAGTACCGTCGGAACCGGTCGAAGGAGACGCCCATGACGATTTCGACCGGCGCGGCCAGCAGCGACGCCCCGAACACGGCGGCGATACCGAACTGGTTCCCGATGCCGATGAGCGGGCCGAGAAAGGCGAAACTGGTCCCCATCACCACCGGGAGCCGCGCGCCGACGGGCCCGACCGGGTACGCCTGGACGATGGTGGCGACGCCGGCGACGATGAGCGCCATCTGGACGAGAAACGTCGTCTGTCCCGTCACCGACCCGACGGCCCCCGCGAGGATGAGCGGGGGCGCAACGTTGCCGAGAAACATGGCGAGCACGTGCTGGATGCCGAGGGGAATCGCCTTCCCCAGCGGCGGCTTGTCCTCGATATCGTACGATACGACCGATTGTCGCTCCGCCTCTGGACTGCCCATGAGTGGCCATCCAGACGCCTCTCTTTTCAATCCACCTACTGGAAACCTAATACCAACATATGTGTTTAATTTTGTCGCCGAGACACAGCCGAACGGCCCACTATTTTCGGGTATTCGTGGGCAATCGGCTCACTGGCGTTCGGCCCGGGAGCCGTGGCTCGACGGACTGCCGAATCCGACTGCAAAACCGGACAGCGGGTCGCGGCTTCAGTCGTCGGCCGCGGCTTCCTCGGCCGTGCCGTACAGGCCCTCGACCTCCTCGATGTCGGGGTCGATGCGGTCGACGCCGCCCGTGGCCTTCTCCGCGCTTTTCGTGTCTTTCAGCCCGAAGCCCGTCGAGACGACGACGACCGTCTCGTCTTGCTCGATGATGCCGCGGTTGAGGGCCGTCCGGACGCCGGCGACGGGCGTCGCGCCCGCGGGTTCGGAGTAGATGCCCTCGGTGCTGCCCAGCAGTTTCTCGGCTTCCAGAATATCCTCGTCGGAGACCAGCACGCTCGTCCCGCCGCTCTGTTCGAGCGCGCGGCAGGCCTTGACGGTGTTTCGCGGCCGGCCGACGGCGATGGAGTCGGCCACGGTCTCGGCGATGTCGTCCACGTCGTCGTGGTCGTGGAAGGCGTCGTGGATGGCGGACGCGCCCTCGGCCTGGACGCCGAGCATCTTCGGATGGTCGTCGACGTAGCCCATGTCGTAGAACTCCCTGAAGCCCTTCCAGGCCCCGGCGATGGTACAGCCGTCGCCCATCGAGAAGACGACCCAGTCGGGGACGTGCCCGCGGTCGATGGACTGGTCGGCGAGTTCGTGACCGACGGTGCGCTTGCCCTCGACCTGGAAGGGGTTGATGGCGGCGTTGCGGTTGTACCAGCCGTACTTCTCGGTCACCTCGACGCTGAGGTCGTAGGCCTCGTCGTAGCTCCCGTTGACGGCGAGCACGTCAGCGCCGTAGACGAGCGGCTGTGCGAGCTTGCCGGTCGGGGCGTCGCCGGGGACGAAGATGCGACAGTCCATCCCGCCGCGGGCGGCGTACCCCGACAGCGAGGCGGCCGCGTTGCCCGTCGAGGCACAGGTGATGATGTCGCGGCCGGCGTGTCTGGCCTTCGTGACCGCGATTGAGCTGGCGCGGTCCTTGAAACAGCCCGTCGGGTTGCGGCCGTCGTCCTTGACGAGCGTCGTGACCCCGAGCGCCTCGCTGAGGTTCGGCGCGTCGAAGAGGTCCGTCCCGCCCTCGTTGAGCGTTACCACGTCGGCCTCGGCCGCGACCGGGAGGAACGCCTCGTACTTCCACTGGCTCGCTATCGGCCCGCCGAGGTCGCCGTCGAACGCCTCGTCGATGGCGTCGTAGTCGTATTTCACTTCGAGAATCCCCTTCACGCCCTCGTGTTCGGTGCAGGTGTAGATGACCTGGTTCGGGTCGTACTCCGCCCCACAGAGTGTGCACTCGAGGGTGGTGACTTGCGTCATGCCCATACTACTCCCTGAGTACAACCGGATATAAAATCGTACTGTGGAGTCCCCGCTTGTGTGGCGTTGAGTCGCCGCCACACCACACACACGGCTCGCACACGCGACACACCTGTTTGTGGCGTCGCGGGCTCCGATGGCCCGCTACAGCGGCCGGTCCAGGAACTGCCCGCGACCGGCCGTCGACAGGACGTCGTGGTCCCGCGCGACGATGTCGCCGCCGGCGACGACCGTGTCCACGCGGGCGCTCCAGCGCCGCCCCTCGTACGGCGTCCAACCGCCGACGAACGCGTGGTCCTCGGCGGTCACCTCGTAGTCGTCCTCGCGGACGAGCAGCACGTCGGCATCCGTGCCGACCTGCAGTGACCCCTTCCGCGGGTAGATGCCGGCGTTCCTGGCCGGGGCCGCACACACGAGTTCGTGGAGCCGCGGCCACGAAATCCGGCCCGCGTGGACGCCCTCGCTGACGAGGAACTCGACCATCGTCTCGACGCCCGGGAGGCCGGCGTAGGGCTCCCAGATGTCTGCCCAGCCGGCCTCCCGGGTCTCGCGGTAGGTCGGGAAGTGGTCCGTCCCGACGAGGTCTATCGTCCCGTCCCGGACCGCATCCCAGAGTCGCTCTCGCTCGGCCTCGGACTTGAGGCTGGGGTTGACCTTCAGGAACGGGCCCTTCTCGTCGACGTCGGCCTTCGAGAAGGCCAGATACTGCGGACAGGTTTCGAGCGTGACCGGGACGTTGGCCCGCGAGTCGAAGCGGGCGGCCTCGCGTGCGCCGCTCCCGCTGGAGATGTGGACGACGTGCAGCGGGCAGTCGGCGTACTCCGCGAAGTACCCGGCCCGGGAGATGGCGTCCAGTTCGGCTTCCAGCGGCCGCGAGTCCATGTACACGTCGGGGCCGTCGCCGTCGATAGTCGACCGCGCGTCGTCGAGCAGTCCCTGCGTCTCGCAGTGGACGCGAACCGTGCCTCCGGCCTCGCCCACCCGGCGCATGAGACGGGCGATGGACGCGTCGCTCGCCCGGTACGGGTCGGCGGTGAACGTCTTGAAGTCGGCCGTCCCTGCGTCCATGACTCCCTCGACGTCGAGGTCGGGGTCCCGAACGTTGCCCGCGACGAGGCCGAAATCGACGTGTGCGAGGGCTGCGCACGTCGCCGCCTTCTCGCGCAGTGCCGCCGGCGTCGTGACGGGTGTCTGGGTCGGTAGCTCGACGACCGTCGTCACCCCGCCGGCGGCCGCGCTCGCGGTCTGGGACGCGAAGTCGATGCCGTCGGGAAACAGGTCGTCGTCGTGCATGTGGGTGTGGACGTCGATGGCTCCCGGGAGCGCGACCATGCCGTCCGCGTCGATGACGGTCTCGGGGTCGCTGGGCGCGGAGACTGACGACGCCGGACCGACGGCGTCAATCGTCCCGTCGGAGATGGCGAGCTCGCCCCGCTGGACTCCGGACGCCGTCACCAGCCGCGCGTCTCTGATGTGAACGTCTGTCATGCCAGTACGGCTCGGGCGGACGAGCAAAACAGTTGGTGTGTGAGACGCCACATCCGGCACACACGCTAATTGCGAGCGGCGGGCCGATACGGCCGTTCTGGCGCGGACAGCTTTTAGTCGGCCGCCGGTATCCTCAGACCTGTGATACTGAACGCAGGGACGCTCGTCACGATGAACGACGAGCGCACGGTCCGGTCGGAGGCCCACGTCGTCGTCGAGGACGGGGAAATCGTCGCTATCGAGGACGGCTACGCGCCGGACGAGGACGCAGTCGACGCACGCGAGGAAGTCGTCATCCCGGGGCTGGTGAACTGCCACACGCACATGTACGCGCTCCCGATTCGCGGCGCGCCGCTCGACGCCGCACCGGAGAGCTTCTACGAGGCGCTCGTCGACATCTGGTGGAACGTCGACGAGGCGTTCACCGAGCGTGACGCCCGCCTCTCGGCGCTGGGGTCCTGTGCCGAGATGCTGGCAAGCGGCGTCACGACGTTCTGTGACAACTACTCCGGGCCGAACACGCTGCCGGGCGGGCTCGACGCCGTCGCCGAGGGCGTCGCACAGACGCCGATACGAGGCATGCTAGCGTTCGAGGCGACGGCCCGGAACTCCGAGGCCCAGGCCAGGGAGGGCATCGCGGAGAACCGCCGGTTCGTCCGCGACGGCGAGGACGACTACGACAGGGTGTCGGGGCACTACTGCCTCCACACGCTGTTTACGAATACCGAAGCCGTCGTCGAGGAGTGCGTCGACCGGGCCGTTGACGACGACCGCCCCATCCAGATTCACCTCGAAGAGGGGCTCGTCGACGTCCACGAGTCCATCGCCGAGTACGGGGCGCGGCCGGTGCCGGCGCTCGACGAGATGGGCTTTTTCGACGCCGAGGTCATCGCGGCCCACTGCGTCCACTCGACGGAGTCAGAAATCGAAATCCTCGCCGAGAACGACGCTCGCGTGGCCCACAACCCCTACTCCAACATCAACAACGCCGTCGGCATCGCCGACGTCGAGACGATGGCGGCCCACGACGTGACAATCGGGCTCGGTGACGACGGGTGGGACCCGGACATGTTCGAGACCATGCGCTCGGCCGTCGGCATCCACAAACTGAAACAGCGCAATCCCAGCGGATTCGACATGGCGACCGCCCTCGGGTGGGCGACCATCGGCAGCGCGGCGGTCCTGGGGATGGACGACGCGGTCGGTAGCATCGAAGTGGGGAAACAGGCCGACTTCGTCACGCTGGACCTCGGTCCGAACCCGGTCCTGGCCGGGAGCGCCCCGTACTACGTCGTCAGCGCCGCGAGTCGCGCGGACGTGACGCGGACGATTGTCGGCGGGGAGACCGTCTACGAGCGCGGGGCCGGCGTGACTGGGGTCGACGACGCGGACATGGCCGCCGTCGGCGACGCGAGCGCCGAACTCTGGGACCGGCTGTAGGTCGACACGCCGTGGCTCCCGTCGGTCGCCCGCCGGAGTCCGGGTGCCTATCGGCCCGCTGTGGTCACGGATAGATTCACACCCTAAGGGCATACATTGTTTAATCGGTCAGTCGCCGAGGCCCGCTGTCACGACTGGCCATAAATTAACACCCTAAGGGTGTATAATACAGCGGCTGCTGAAATCTCTCGTCAGTGTGCACGTTCCGTACACAGTATCCGACCGCAGCGTGGCTGACGGGCCAAATATCTCGCTTCGCGGCCGCGCAAATATTTCCGATTCCAGTACGTAATAGTAGCACTGTGTTCGTGAGTGACATATGGTAGTTAGTGACGCCTTTGAGACGTTCACGCAGGTACTCGAATGCGTGGAATCGTCAGACACTGAGGTGGAGTCGGTCTCGGTCAGAGGCCAGACGACCGCGGACAACGACGAAATCAGCGCCGACCTGACGCTCTCGACGCCGGTCTTCGGCGGGGTATCGCTCCACGACGACGTCTCCGTCGACGCCGAGGAGCTCGACCTGACCGACAGGCGAATCGAACTCGACGTGACGGTCACCGTGCCCGTCGGGACCGACATCCCGGTCCCGTCGGCGGAGGGAGAGGAACCGGACGAACTGGCCGGGACCCTCTCGCAGTCGGACTCCGTGCCGGCGTACAAGGACCCGGAGGCGCTCCAGGCCGCCTACGAGGCCTGCGATACGTTCCCGGAGATGACCGAGGCGCTGGACGCCGACGTGACCTCCGAGACCGTCCGCCGGTACATGGTCGAGTACGACATCCACGACCCGACCGAGACGACGCCACAGGCCGGCGGGCTCAGCCTCTCGAACGTACAGCCGGAATCGGGTGCGGACTCGGACGCTGACGCCAGTTCCTCGGCCGACTCGGACCCGCCCGACGACCGGTCGGCCGACGGCGAACAGCCCGAGGAACCGGACGGGCTGGGCTCGCGGTCGGTCGCCGACCTGCTTGCCGAGGCGGACGCGAAGGACAGCGACGACAACCTCGTCGCGGACGGGCTCGGCATCTCACAGGACCTCACAGTCGCCGAACTCGCGCAGACCGTCACCCGGGCCACCTCGCTGCACGAAGTGACTCAGCGGCTCGACCTGAGCCAGACCCACGCCCGCCGGCTGCTGTCCGAACTGGACCTGCTCGACCTCGTCACCCACCGACTGGCCGCGAACCAGATACGCGTCTCGAACGCCGAAATCAAGCGCCGTATCACCGCTGCCAGTCACTGACCTACACGACGCCGTGGGCGGAGCGACGGACCAGCGCACCGGGGAAACCATATTTGTACCTGGGCTTATATGTGTGACAAATGGCAACGATTCGCGTACGCGACTGGACGAAAGAACAGATAGAGCGGATACGTGACGCGGAGTCCCACTCCTCGCACGACTCGGTCATCAAGTCGCTGCTGAAAGACCGGAAGCTAGCCAAGTACGCGGACGACGCCGCCGAGAACGACACCGAGGCCACGTCGGAGTCCCGGACGACCCCGCCAGACACGGCGTTCGACGACCTGACCGTGCTCGGCGAACTGGCCGGTGCGGACAACGGGGTGTTGTTCCTGTGGTGTCCCGGATGCGGGAACGAACTGGCCCACCTGACTGCGGAGCACCCGCTCGGCCTGTCCGTGTTCGAAATCGAATGCCAGCGCTGTCTGACTCACCTCGACCGTCACGCCGTCGTCGCCATCGAAATCGGCTACCCAATCGAGCAGAAACTGGTCGAGGACCGGCTTCAGGCCGACCTCAAGGACTGCGTCGTCGACTACTGGGACCGGACGCTCGACGCGGCCGCCGTGGGGGCGCTCGACGATGACCGCGACCCGGAGTCACTCGTCTGGCAGTTCGACCGCTACCTCCGAGAGTTCTCCTGGGAGTGGCCCGACGAGGTCCCCGTCGTCGGCTTCGCCGCGGGGGACACGTACCGCAACACCGCCACCGGCGAGTACATCGACGTCGTCGAACCGGTGTCCGAGAACCGGAACGCGATGGACTCGTTCGAGGTCCGCCGGTACGACGCCGACTGGGACGACGGCGAGACGGAGATTCTCGACAGCACCACCGTCGTCGACCACGTCGTCAATCGGCGACTCGTACTCGAAGGACGCAGCGATTCGACGCCAGCCACCGAGGCGACCGAACCGACGACGTGACCGCTCGCGTCGCGTCCGCTCCTCAACTCCATCTATCTCGATACTGTTGCAGAGTCGATTTTTCCACTCGAAATGTCCCCAATATGTCCTTGTATTCATACACGTATTTCCATGTGTCCTCTATATGGTGGCATCTGAGTACAAATCTCTCTCAAAGCTTATTGTATCTGTAGGCTGGTGGCGGAATAGCTGTAAACCGCGTGAATCAATTCGTCTCTGCCGTCGGATGAGAACACCGGAGGCACAGAACGCTCTCGGCGACCCAGTTCACGTCCGTCGAGCCACAGTGCGGACAGCGGTGGTGATCGGTGTCGTACTCCGTCGTCCCTCGGGGGGCGGCGAGGAACCCGTCGTCGACCGCTCGCTCGACGAGGCCGGGGAACCGCTGGCGTTTGACGACGGCCCGCTGTGCGAGGAAGCGGCCGGGGTCGTCGGGGTCCGTGCCGTGGAGGTCCGCCCAGGGGATGGCGATTTCTCCGTCGGCGGGGCCGCGGGCGACCTGCTGGAGGACCGTCGCGGCGGCCTCGAACAGCGGCGTCGTTCCCCAGGTCTGTGGGCTGTCGACGGCGCTGGCAGCGTCCTCGTAGGCCGTCTCCGCCGCCCGGTACGCCCCGTCCGCGCCGTCGAGTCCCGCGACCGTCCGGAAGTCCGCGGCGAACTCTTTCAGGCAGGCGTGCTGGACCGGGTGGTCGAGCCCGTTGGTCAGGTCCTCGGCCACGGCGACTCCCTCGACGCCGCGGCGAGTGGCCCGCGTCTCCAGGCTGGCGACGCGGTAACAGACCGCGCCGGTCGCCAGGTACCCGAGGCCGTCGCCGACCCAGCCCTTCTCGTCGGCGTCGAAGGGGTCGATACCCTCCCGCGGGTCCGAGAGCACGCGCCACCCGGCCCGCGTGTACTCGTCCCCGGCGCGGCGATAGTCGCGGTCGGCGATGGCGGCGACCGCGGCCGCCCGGTGTCCCGCGTCCTGTGTGCGCATACGTCGGCTACGGACCGTAGCATCACGGGCTTTCGCACCCAACAAATCGGTGTCGGCCCGAACCGTCAGACAGAATACATCCCCGTCCTGTCAGTGGTACATGGAGTCGGTCCCGCTTGTCACGACGCTTACGGTGTCGCTCAGGTTCGTTATCGGCGTTGCCGCCGGCGTCGCCGCGACGCTGGCGATGGACCTCGTGATGGCCAGACTCACGGAGGGTGAGACGCCGCCGCTCGTCGCCGCCGGCGTGCTGACCGACAGCGCGCCACAGCACGCCCCGGAGCGGCTCGCCAGCGTCGTCCACTACGTCGCCGGCTGGCTGACCGGCCCGCTGTTCGTCTGGGTGCTGCTCACCAGCGAGGGACTCCTAGGCGGGCAGTCGCTGCTGGCGACGGGACTCGCCGCCGCCGTCCTGTACGCGCTGATGGTCGGCTTCTTCGTCTTCGTCGTCCTCCCGCGGTCCCGTCTGCCGTCGGTCCGGCTGGCGGCCATCCGGCGGGACTGGGCGATATCGGCCGCCGCGTATCTGCTCGTTCTCGTGCCCCTCGTCGCGGTCGGGTCGCGGCTCGTCTGATTCGGACCGGGGACCGCTCCGGTCGCCGGCAGGGCTCTCACTCGCCCAGCGACAGCGTGCCGTCCGACCCCACTTCGGCGGTCTCGCCGGTGTGGTACCAGTCGTCCCGGAGCGTCCGTGCGCCCGTCCGGTCGTCGTCGAGGAAGCCGCCCAGGACGGTCGGGCCGCGGACCAGTAGCTCCCTGTTCTCCGCCACCGCGAGTTCGACGCCGGCCATCGGGTCGCCGATTGTCCCCTCGACGTAGGCGTCCGCCCGGTTCAGAGCGCCGATGCCGGTCGTCCCGACGGAGCCGTACAGCTCACAGACCGGTACGTCGAGCCCCCGGAAGAAGTACAGCAGGTGGTCGTCTAGCTGGCCCGTTCCGGAGAGGGCGTACGTGAGGTTCGCGAGCCCCGCCTCCCGCCGGAGCGGCCTGTACACGAGCCGCTCCGCGGCCCGGTATTTCAGCGGCGTCCCCCGTCCCGCGACGATGTCCCGCCCGTAGGCGGTGACCCGGCCGCCGACCTTGCGCTTCATCCAGCCCATGTCGCCCAGTCGGTCCTGTATCGTCCCGTAGAGCTGCTGGTACATCTTCGGGACGCCGACGAGCACGTCGGGCTCGACGGCCGCGAGCTGGTCGACGAACGAGTCGGCCCCGAGGTAGGCGACGGCGCTCCCGGTCGCCCAGAGGTAGTACGTCGCGACCCGCTGATAGACGTGTGCCAGCGGGAGCGAACACGTCCCGGTCGCCCCGGGGTCGACGGGTAGCTCCTCGCGGAGGCTCTCGGCTGCCGCCAGGAGGTTCCGGTGTGTCAGCGCACAGCCGGCCTGCTCCGCCGGGGCGGCCACGTCGAACGCGACCGTCGCCACCTCGTCGCCGTCCGTCTGGAGGCCGGGGAGCACCCTCGCCTCGTCGGTCGGCAGCGCCCCGAAATCGAGCACGGTCTCGACGGCCCTCGCGAGGTCCTCGGCCACGTCGCCCTCGGCGACGAGCCCGGTCGCGCCGGTCCGTTCGATGACCTCGGCGGCCCGGTCGTCGCTGGCCGACGGGTAGAGCGCCACCGGGACGAGCCCGGCGAAGTGACAGGCCAGGTCGAGGACGGACCACTCGTACTGGGACTGCGCCCTGATGGCCAGTCGGTCCCCCGGCCGCAGGGCCGTCGAGAGGAGGCCGCCCGCGATAGCTTTCGCCCGGTCTGCCATCCCCTCGAAGCTCCGCTCGACGAACTCGCCGTCGGCCCGGACGAGCGCCGCGGTCCGGTCCCCGTACTCCGAGGCGACGTCCTCGAACCAGGCGGCCACCGACCCCTCGGGGACCGACAGCGACCCCCCGTCGTGGACCTCGCTGTCGAGGCGCACGCCGGCGTCCTCGCTTCGCCGCTCGACCGGGACAGGGTCTTCCGACGCCGACCGGTCCTGGTAGAGCTGGCCGGGCTCGTACTCGTAGTCGTCGCTGACCTCGTTCTCGAAGTAGTCCGCGTAGTTCTGGTCCTCGTCGCTCGCGGCGATGTGGGCGTCGAGCCAGTCCCGGGCGACTGTCAGGACCTCCATCGTGACGTACTCCCCGTTCTCGTGTTTCTCGCGGAGCTCCCGGACCTTCCCGGCGAACTCCTCGTGCATCTCCCGGTGGTTGTAGAAACAGTCGCTGCAGTCCATGGCGTACCCGCAGTTCTGCATGAACTCCTCCTCGTCGCCGAAGTGGTACTCCGTGTACCGTTCTAGCTCCCGCAGGATGTCGCCGACCTCCTCCTCGGAGTGGCCCTCGTCCATCGCCGTGTGGAGGTCGTTCAGCAGTCCGAACAGCCGCTTGTGCTGCTCGTCGAACCGCTCGACGTTGGTGCTGTATCGCTCCTCGTCCCACTCGGCGAATTCCCCCGTCGAGTCCGTGCCCATACCCGTTCTGTTCACCCTTATTTGAAAAGCGACTCTCACGTTCCCACCGACTGAAAACGCGACCCCCATCACAAGTGGTTCCCGGGCGTCACTGCGGTCGGAATGCGCACACTCAGTGACGAAGCGGTCGTCGAGGTCCTCGCGGGGAACGGCATCGGCGTGCTGGCGCTGTCGAGTCCGTCGGAGGCGACCCCGTACCCGGTCCCGGTCGCGTTCGGCTACGACCCGGCGACGGACTGCCTGGCGTTTCACCTCTCGGAGAGCGACGGGAGCCGGAAACACCGCTACTTGGCGGCGAACGCCAGCGCCGCCTTCACCGTCTACGAGGAGACCGAACCCAAGTCTGTGTGGCGAAGCGTCGTCGTCACCGGCGAACTGGTCGAGACGACCTACGGCGACGTGGAGCCGGCCCTCGCCTCGCTGGCCAGCAACACGCAGTTCGCGCCGAACCCGGTCAGCTGGGGCGGGACGGAGACGACCACGCCGTACGAACTCCGAATCGAGGACTGGAGCGGGCGGGAGTTCCGGGTCGGGTGAGCGGTGGGCACGGCCCGTCTCCTGCCGAGCCGTCGCTCCCCTTCGGCGGCGGCACGTTCTCACGCGATGGGAACCAGCGAACGTTGTTATACCCCGTGACACGTACGTACAACTGAGAGGTGACCACGATGTTCCCATTCACGACCGCGTTACTCCAGCACGGACCGATGGGCCCCCACGGCGGGGCGATGGGGGCGGGGACGGGCGCGACACCGGGCGTCTGGTGGCTGCTCCTGGCGCTCGTCGTCTTCGTGGCGATTGGGGGCCTGTGGTACCTGCGGCGACAACGGACGACCGCCCAGCCGGACTCGCTGGAGACGCTCAAACGGCAGTACGCGAACGGCGAGATAGACGAGGCGGAACTGGAGACGCGGGCCGACCGACTGCTCCAGTACGAATCGTAGGCCGGTCCGGACGACCGCCTGATTCGCCCGGAAACCGCGGCGCGTTCGCCCGCCTTCCCCCGACACGCACTTCGTGGTGCATTTATTCCGCAACAGTGTACGGAGGGTATGGACCCGGACGACGTTCGAGACGACTGGGCCTCCCGCTCCGGGAAGTTCTCGCCGGCGTACTACGCCGAACTCGGCCCCAACGAGGTTAGCGAGACGCTCGTCGACGTGCTCGACCACTACGTCCACGACGACGCCCGAATCATCGAACTCGGGTGTGGGTCGGGTCGCCACCTGGCCCACCTCAAGAACCACGGCTACGGGGACCTCACCGGGGTCGACATCAACGACGACTCCTTCGACGTGATGGCCGAGCACTACCCCCGGCTCGCGGAGTCGGGGACGTTCCACACCGGCGCGCTGGAGGACCTCCTCCCGGAGTTCGAGGACGACGCGTTCGACGTCGTCTACTCCGTCGAGACGCTCCAGCACATCCATCCCGACGACGCGTGGGTGTTCGGGGAAATCGCGCGCGTCGCCGGGGACCTGCTGGTCGTCGCCGAGAACGAGGGCAACAGCCCCGACCGCGGACGCGCGGACGCCGAGGTCAGCTACGTCGACGACGACTTCCCGCTGTACCACCGCGACTGGAAGCAGGTGTTCTCGGAACACGGCCTCGCACAGATTATCCGTGAGCCAACGTCGCGGGACACCATCCGCGTGTTCCGCGCCCCCTGACCTCGCCCGCTGTCTCGTCGCTCGACCGACAGCCGTCCCGGGACTCTCAGCGCCGATACTCGGGCAGTAGTTATTTGTGTCACGGTACCATGGGACAACTTGAATCGCCATGCAACTGTGCCAGAACTGTCAGGCGGCTATCGACGAGTACCTCTTGGACAAACAACTCGAACCCCTGCGGGACCTCACAGTCGACGACTTCAACCTCTGTACCGACTGCGTGACAGTCGTCGCGGACGCCTGCACGGAGTGTGGCGGCGCGGTGTACGTCCCGCGCTCGAAGTCCGCGGTCCCCGATTGCTGTCCGGCCTGCCGGTCCGACCACATCGCAGAGACCGGGGCCGACCCGGGCTGGCACTTCGACGCGGCGTCGACCTGAGCGGTCCGCTCGGGTCTGCCGACGTGGGCATCGTCCGCGGCCCCGCCGATAGTGACAGACAACTGAACTTATTTCCCCGCCGAATTCGAACTCCGCGACACGCCAGCGAGCAGAACGCTACGTCTCGCTACGCCGAGCCAGGATAGCACTGCGAACACACACCGTTCGCCGGAATTTCTGAACGGCGGATTCCGCGGTAGCGGCCGTGTGTGTGGGTCACAGTGGCGATAGAAGCTTCATACTCCTCCAGCACGTACGGTTGGTCTCTACTGGAATGACACGCTCGACACGACATCTCGGCTCGCTGTTTGCTGCGCTCGCGCTCATCTGGGGTCTCTCCTTTGTGGCTATCAAGACCGGCCTCGAAACCGTCCCGCCGGTGCTGCTGGCAGCGGTCCGACACGACATCGCCGCCGTCGTCCTGCTCGGCTACGCCCTCTGGCAGGGCCGAACGCTGCGCCCGCGGACCCGCGACGACTGGTCGCTGATACTCATCGGCGGCATCGTCCTCATCGGCGCACACTTCGCGTTGCTGTTTCTCGGTCAGCAGTACGTCCCGAGCTCCTTCGGCGCAATCCTGCTCAGTCTCACGCCGGTGGTGACCCCGGCGTTCGCCTCGACGCTGCTGCCCAGCTACCGGGTCCGCCCCCACGAACTCATCGGTACCGTCTGCGGGTTCGTCGGCGTGGTCATCATCGCCAACCCCACGCCGGGTTCGGTCGGCGGCCGGCTGCTGGGCGTCGCCCTACTCATCGGGTCGGCCGTGGCGTTCGCGGTCGGTGCGGTCCTGACCGAACGCTTCACCAGTTCCCTCCCGCTCGTGAGCCTCCAGGCCTGGATGACGCTGCTCGGTGCCGCCATCTTACACGCCGTCAGCGCCGGCCTGCCCTCGGAGCGGCTCGGGACTGTCTCGGTCGGTCTCGAACAGGTCGCGGCGGTCGCGTACCTCGGTATCGTCGCCAGCGCCGTCGGGTTCCTGCTGTACTTCCGCCTGGTCAGCACCGTCGGGGCCGCCGAGACCAGTCTGGTCTCCTACGCCGTCCCGGCGGTGACGGCCGTCAGCGGCTGGCTCCTGCTCGGCGAGACGCTCGGGCCGGTGACCGTCGCCGGCTTCGCCGTCATCGTGGTCGGGTTCGCGTGGGTGAAAGCCGACGTGCTCCGGTCCCTGCGGCGTCGCCACGCCGGCTCCCGGTCGTACCACTGTGGCCCCCAGGACGACTGCGTGGTCGTCAGCGGGAACGCGTACGCGACCCGGGAATAACCGGGCCGCCACGGCGAAGCTACCACTGACCGCCCTGCGGATTTGGCGTTTGTGGCCGCACTGCGGGCACCGTCCGTTCGATGCCCGCCGCCGACCGCGATGGTTTCGGTGCCCCTAATTTCCGAAAGCGCTTTATCCGTTTAGGCTGCCCTAAATAATATGTCGGTAGATTCGAGCGACACTGTCGGACCGACCCGCCGGCTGTCCGTGACCGGCGGCGGGGCGACAGCCGTGGGGGGACGTCCGGTGTGGGGCTGGGCCGACACCGCCGGTCGCTCTCCCGTCCCTGAGTTGGTCGCATCGCCCGTCCGGACCGCGCGTGGGGTGGCGGCCGAGACACGACGCCGGGCCGGGCCCGGCCGCGCGGAGGTGTGCGAGTAGCGATGGCGAGCAGGTCGACGAACACCCCCGGCGTCCGGGAACGCGCACGGGCCTGGGTCGGCGACGTCGACGCGTCGCTGCTCGGGCTCTGTCTGGCGAGCGTGGCGGTCGTCGTCGCCGGCGGTCTCGTGCAGGTGAGTTTCGGCGCGTACTCGATGACTATCCTCGAAGCGTGGCGGGCCGTCTTCGACCCGCAGATTCTGTTCGACCTCCGGGTCTGGCAGGTGCTGTTGCTCGGCGGGCAGGTCAACCCCGACGCGCTGTTGCACCCCCTGGCCTGGGACTCGCTCGTCGTCGACGCGTCGCTCCCGGAGATGAACAGGCGGAGCCTCATCGTCTGGAACATCCGGCTGCCCCGCGTGCTCGTCGGCGTGCTCGTCGGGATGAACCTCGCGGTGTCCGGAGCCATCTTCCAGGCGGTCACACGGAACGAACTCGCCAGCCCGTTCATCCTCGGCGTCTCCTCGGGCGCGGGGCTGATGATTCTGCTCACGCTGGTGGTGTTCTCGGGGCTGGCGACGCTCCTCCCGCTGATTGCCTCCGCCGGCGGCGCGGTGGCGTTTCTCGTCGTCTACGCCATCGCCTGGAAGAACGGCACCTCGCCGGTCCGGTTGGTGCTGGCCGGCGTCATCGTCAGCACCGTCTTCGGCTCCCTCCAGACGGCGATGTTCTTCTTCGCGGACGACATCGGCATCGTCCAGTCCGCCATCGCCTGGACCACCGGGTCGCTGACCGGAACCGACTGGGAGCAGGTTCGGATGGCGCTGCCCTGGACGGTCGTGGCGATGGGGCTGTCGCTTTTCAGCTCGCGCCAGCTGAACGTCCTCCTGCTCGGCGAGAACACCGCCAGGTCGCTGGGCATGAGCGTCGAGAAGGTCCGGTTCGCGCTCTCGGGCGTGGCCGTGCTCGCGGCGTCCGCGAGCATCGCCGTGGCCGGTATCGTCGGCTTCATCGGCCTCATCGTCCCCCACATGGTCCGCAACATCGTCGGGAGCGACTACCGGAAGCTCGTCGTCGGCTGTGTCTTCGCCGGGCCGGCGCTCATGGTCGGTGCCGACGTCGGGGCGCGCCTGGCGTTGAGCCCGACACAGATTCCGGTCGGCATCGTCACCGGACTGGTCGGGGGGCCGTACTTCCTCTATCTGATGCGCAGACAACAGCACATGGGTGAGATATGACGTCACAGAACCACGCGACCGCGAGCGGTACCGCCGCTACGGAGTCGTCGACGAACCGAACCGAGGCCTCGCTGACCGGCGAGGACCTGGTCCTGACCTACCCGTCCGGCGACAGTCCGGTCATCGACGGCGAGTCGATTGCGGCCGAGCCGGGGGCCGTGACCGCCCTCGTCGGCCCGAACGGCTCGGGCAAGAGTACGCTACTGAAGGGTCTGGCGAACCAGCTCACGCCGGCGGCGGGGTCGGTCCTGCTGGACGGGCAGGACATCCAGACCCTTGAACCCAAAGAGATGGCCCGAAAGCTCGGCCTCCTCTCACAGGAGAGCACGTCGCCGAACAGCATCACCGTCGAGGATTTGGTGTATCACGGCCGCTACCCGCACCGCGGGTTCTTCGAGAGCGTCACCGACGAGGACGAGGCCGCCGTCGACCGGGCCATCGACCTGGCCGGCTGTGACCACCTCCGCGACCGCGAAGTCGGCAGTCTCAGCGGCGGCCAGAAGCAACTGGCCTGGATAGCGATGGTCCTCGCACAGGACACCGACGTCCTCCTGCTTGACGAGCCGACGACGTTTCTCGACCTCCACCACCAACTCGAAGTGATGGCGATAATCGAGACGCTCCGGGACGAGAGCGACATCACAGTCGTCGTGGTCCTCCACGACATCGAGCAGGCGGCCCGCCTCGCCGACAGGATGGTCGCGCTCAGGGACGGCGAGATACAGGCCCGGGGGAAGCCCGAGGATGTCGTGACGGAGCAGTTACTCGCGGAGGTCTTCGAAATCGAGGCCGAGGTCTCGGTCACGCCCCGCGGGCCGCGCGTCGACCCCATCTGTGCCCGTCATGACGGGGACGAACGCGGGAGCGACGGCGACGAAGCGGAGCGCCCCGGAGAAGTCGTCGCCGAGTAGCGACCGGACCGACGCCCGACCCGGCGTCTGCCCCGCGGTCGCCGAACCGGAACGCCTATATAATTTTTAGGCTAGCCTAAAAACATGGCAGACGACGCCGATACCGAGACGCCGACGCGGAGAGAGTACGTGAAATACGGCGCGACAGTTCTCAGCGCCGGGTTACTCGCTGGCTGTACCGGCGACACGGAGGGAAGCGAAGCCACACCGACGCCGTCCGCGACGGGGACGGCCGACGGGTCCTACTCCGTCGCCATCTCGCCGATGGGCGAGGTGACGTTCGATTCGCCTCCGGAGACCGTCTTCACGCGGCTCACCCACCACGCCGACATGGCTTTCGCCCTGGGACGGGGGGACACCGTCACGGCGATGCACGCCCCGGACTACTACAACGGCCTCTGGAACCAGTTCGTCGAACGGCTGCCCGGCGTGTCGCTGGACTGGAGCGGGCTGTACTCCTCGTGGGAGCCGAGCAAGGAGAAACTGTACGAACTGGACAGCGACGTCCACCTGGCGGACCCGGCCTGGATAGCCAAACAGGACAACTGGGACCGGCCGGACTTCGAGGAGATAGCGACCAACGTCTCGCCGTGGTTCGGCAACTCGCTGAGCGACCGCCACGCCGAACCAGCGCCGGGCTGGGAGGACTACGAGTACTACACCCTCTGGGAGCAGTTCGAACTCGTCGCCGAGGCGTTCCAGGAGCAGGCTCGCTACGAGGCGCTCGCGGCCGTCCACGACGAGCTACGCTCGACCATCGACGCGAGGCTCCCGCCCGAGTCCGAGCGCCCGTCGGCGGTGATGCTCGCCGCAGCCGACATCGACGAGATGTACGCGTACACGCTCGACAACCCCGGGTTCCTGACCGCCCACACCCGCCCGCTCGGCGCACGGGACGCCTTCGAGGGCGCGGTCGAGACCAACACCGTGGTCGACTTCGAGACGCTGCTGGAGGCGGACCCGGACGTGATACTCCACCTCGGCGGGTTCGAGCCGAACACGAGCCTCCCGGAGCGGCGCGAGGCGTTCGCGTCCGACCCCGTCGCCGCCGAGATAACGGCCGTCCAGAACGACCGCATCTACCCGCAGGGGGCGCGATACCAGGGGCCGATTCTCCACCTCTTCCAGTTGGAGATGACCGCGAAGCAGCTGTACCCGGAGCAGTTCGGCGAGTGGCCGACCTACACCTCGGGCCCCTATCCCGAGATTCCGGCCGAGGAACAGCTGTTCGACCGCCAGCGGGTCGCGGACGTCATCACCGGGTCGTTCGACCCCGTGTAGCTCTCGACGGGGCCAGCGCCCGCGACTCGGTCCGCTCCGTCACCGACACCCGCAGGCGATACTGACCACCGGTCGCTCTACGCGGTCTTGATAGGTCCTTGGATGTAAAGAATATCGCCCGAATACCTGGGCGATTGTCTCACGAACTCGGTCTGCGCTAGCAGTATATGTGGAATATAAGGTACTACTGTGCTATTTGTCCAGAAAATTTTTATAGTACCGTGTCATCCACTCTCATATGTTAGTACACGAAGGAAACGCGCACTCGCATGCCGCCGGCTCCGACCGCTACTGCCACCACTGCAACGACGTCGCCCTGGCTTACGACCCGACTGCCGAACGGCCGCGATGTCGTTCCTGCGGTAAGTTAGGGTAACGCTGTCCGATTCGAATCGGTGACGCCACGCCAAGAACTACCGACCGGTCGCTTCTCCGTCCGTGTGCAGTTCCGCACCCGGTGACCGACTACAGTTTGACGAGGACTTTGATTGCTTCCCGTTCGTCCATCGCCCGATACCCGTCGGGCACGCCGTCGAGGTCGACGGTCTTCGTGAATATCGGCGACGGGTCGAGCGTGCCCTGTAACACGTCGGCCAGCAGGTCGTCGGCGTAGGCCCGAACCGGTGCCACGCCGCCGTTGAGCCCGATGTTGTCGCCGAACATCGAGAACACGTCCAGTCCGTCGTCGTCGACGCCGTGTGGCACGCCGACGTAGCCGACGGTCCCGCCCGGCCGACAGACGTCGATGGCCGTCTCCATCGCCGAGGCCGCACCGACACACTCCAGCACGTGGTTCGCGCCGCCGTCGGTCAGGTCCAGCGCCGCGTCGACGGCGTCCTGTCCGCGGGCGGCGACTGTCTCCGTCGCGCCGAACGACTCCGCCAGGTCGAGGCGGTCCTCGTGGTGGCCCATGGCGATGATGCGTTCCGCACCGAGGCGGCGCGCCGCGAGCACGCCACACAGGCCGACGGCCCCGTCGCCGACGACGACGCAGGTGTCGCCCTCCTCGACGCCGGCGCTGACCGCCGCGTGGTGGCCGGTCCCCATCACGTCCGTCAGCGGCAGAATCGCCTCCAGCGTGTCCTCGTCGTCGGCGTGGCGGCCCGGAACGCGGACGAGCGTCCCGTCGGCCTCCGTCGCCCGGACGTACTCGCCCTGGCCGCCGCCGTTGTCGCCGCCCCAGGAGTCGCCGTTGACACAGGAGGTGTGCAGGCCCTTCCGGCAGAACTCACACCGGCCGCAACTGACGACGAACGGAGCGAACACCCGGTCGCCGGGTTCGACCGAACGCACGTCGTCGCCGACCTCCTCGACGATGCCCATCGGCTCGTGGCCGACCCGAGACCCCTCCTCGCGGTCGCTCTCGCCGCGATAGAACCACAGGTCGGAGCCACAGACCGCGGTGTGTGTCACGCGGACGATTGCGTCGGTTGGCGACTCGATTTCCGGTCGCGGGACCTCCTCGACGGTTATCTCTCCGGGACCGCGATAGATAGCTGCGCGCATGTGCTCGCTTCGGAGCGACCGTGCAAAACCGTTCCCATGCGGCCGTCGTGACACCGGCACGATGTTACTAGATGAAAACAATTACCACCGCCGGGACAGAAACAGCGGCACATGACGGACGTACTCGTCGTCGGCGGCGGCCCCGCCGGCCTGAGCGCCGCACTGTTCGCACAGAAGAACGGCCTGGAAACGACGGTCTTCGACACCGACGGGACCTGGATGCACAAGGCCCACCTGTTCAACTACCTCGGGGTCGGCTCCCATGACGGTTCCGCGTTCATGGAGACCGCCCGTACACAGGTCGATAGCTTCGGCGTCGACCGAAAGCAGGGCACGGAAGTAACCGACGTGGCACAGACCGAGTCCGGGTTCGAGGCCACGACCGCCGAGGAGACCTACGAGGCGGACTACCTCGTCCTCGCGACGGGTGCCAACCGCGACCTCGCGGAGTCGCTGGGCTGTGGGATGACCGACGAGGACACCGTCGACGTGGACGTGACGATGGAGACGAGCGTCGACAACGCCTACGCGACGGGTGGCATGGTCCGGGCCGAGGAGTGGCAGGCGGTCATCTCCGCCGGCGACGGCGCGGCCGCGGCGCTGAACATCCTCACCAAGGAGAAAGGGGAGCACTTCCACGACTTCGATACGCCCGCCGACGCCGACGCGCTGTTCGGCTCGGAGGAGTAGGCCCCGGCGCTGCCCCCGGTGGACGACCGGCGAGTCCGGGGCGTAAGCAAGTACGTAATCGGCGGTTTCAGTGTCTCCAAGCGTCGTTTCGGCGTCCGCGCGCCCCGGAACGACAGCCGGTTTTATCGACTGATTCACTATGGTGGTCCGGGGCCACCCGTTCCCTGTGAGGGAGTTCGAGTTCACTATCAGGTTCGCCGCGGGGGCCGACCCCCTGATGGACCTGTTCCGGGAGTACCCTGCGCTACGGCTCCGGAACGCGACCTGTACCGTCGCCGGAGACGCCATGTGGCGCGTCGACCGCGTGGACGGGTCCGCCGCCGCCGTCTCGGCGTTCGAGGACGCGTTCCTCGACGACGGACGCTGTAACGAGTGTCTCGGTAGCGACCGCTGTGCCGGGACCAGGGAGTATCAGGTCCTCGACCGGGGACCGACCGCACGGACAGTGTACACCTACCACGCCGAAATCGACCGGTGTCAGTCGGTCGCTCCCATCGTCACCGACCGGATTGTCGACGGGGTCGTCTTCGCGTCGGAGCGCACCGACGGGGCGTATCGCTGGCGTGTCCTGTCGCCGGCGGCGATATCGCCGGAGGGGGTGTTCGACGGACTCGAAACGGCGCTCCGCGACGGACTGACGCTCGACGTCGACCGCGTCGGCGGGGCGGGACAGTGGAACGTGGAGCCGAGGCCGGCGTTTCTCCAGTGACGCGCTCACTGGCGAGTATTCGATATAATACAATGAATACGCGCGTCTCAACCGGTCTGTCGCTTCACTCCGCCTGCCACGGCGCGCCGTCGCGCTCGACGAACCGCTCGGTGTGCTCGATACCGCGGATTCGGTCGACGTCCGCGGCGTCGAGGGCCAGGTCGAGCGCCCCGAGGTTGTCCCGGATGTGGGCTTCGCTCGTGGCCTTCGGGACGACGCTCACGCCGTCTCGCGAGAGCAACCAGGCGAGACTAACCTGTGCCGGGCTGACGCCGTGTTTCACCGCGATTGCCTCGATTTCCGGGACGTCGAACACGCGCCCACGGGCCAGCGGCGAGTACGCGACGTGGTGGTACCCGTCTGCCTGCGCGTGGGCGACGAGTTCGTCCTGCTGTAACAGCGGGTGGGTCTCGGCCTGGTGGGCGAACAGCGGCACGTCGAGCGTGTCGATGGCCTCGTCCAGCAACTCGACGCTGAAGTTCGAGACGCCGACGTGCTCTATTCGTCCTCGATTGACCAGTTCGTCGAACGCCGCCAGCGTCTCCGTCGCCTCGTAGCCGTCCACCGGCCAGTGGACGTAGAGGAGGTCAAGCGTTTCCAGCCCAAGCCGGTCCAGCGTCGCGTCGAGGCCCTCGATGACCTCGTCGTAGCCCAGTCCGAACCGCTTCGGATGCACTTTCGAGGCGACGAACACCTCGTCTCGCGGCACGTCGGCGGCGGCGATGCCCGCCCCGACGGCCCGCTCGTTCTCGTAGTGCTGTGCGGTGTCGATGTGGCGATACCCGGCTTCCAGCGCCGTTCGAACGCTGTTCGCACAGGTGTCCGGGTCCGTGTTCTCCCAGGTGCCGAGTCCCATCGCTGGCAGGTCAGTCATGGGCTATAGCACCAGCGAGGTCCTGATATCTCTTTGGTTCCGTGCAGCGGCCCCGACTCAGTGGACCGACCGGTCGTCGCTCTCGTCGATGGCCTCGATGGGGTCGGCGTTGCCGAAGTCGGGGGTCGGACCGTCGCCCTCCGCGGCCCACTCGCAGGCGTTGGCGAGGACCCGCTGGATGTCCTCGTCGTGGTAAATCGGATACGTCTCGTGGCCCGGCCGGAAGTAGAAGATACGGCCCGC
The DNA here is from genome assembly GCF_037078405.1 of Haloarcula sp. DT43. NCBI lineage: Archaea > Methanobacteriati > Methanobacteriota > Halobacteria > Halobacteriales > Haloarculaceae > Haloarcula > Haloarcula brevis. The sequence goes on from NZ_JAYMGZ010000003.1 coordinate 294,975, forward strand.
GCCGCGGCGGTAGCAACAGCCCGACCGGAACACCTCCCCGCCCTCGAACCAGGAGTTGAACACGAGCGTGTCCGGCGCGGGGACGTCGAAGCGCTCCCCGTACATCTCCGTCTCCGGGAGCTCGATGTACTCCCCGACGCCGTCGGCGATTGGATGCCCGGGTTCGACGACCCACAGTCGCTCGGTTTCGGCGGCTTCACGCCACTTCAGACTGCAGGTCGTCCCCATCAACTCGCGGAATATCTTGGAGTAGTGGCCCGAGTGGAGGACGACGAGTCCCATGCCGTCGAGGACACGCTCTTTCACCCGGGCGACCACCGCGTCGTCGACCTGGTCGTGGGCCGCGTGGCCCCACCAGGTCAGGACGTCCGTCTCCGCCAGTACCGCCTCGGTGAGGCCGTGTTCCGGCTCGTGGAGCGTCGCCGTCTCCGTGTCGAACCCGCGGTTCTCCAGCGCCGCGGCGATAGCGCCGTGAATCCCGTCGGGATACAGGTCCGCGACGGCCTCGTGCTCCTGTTCGTGGACGTACTCGTTCCAGACTGTGACGCGTGTCATACCTCTGGTTTCCACCTCCGCCGTAACGGCGTTGGCTAAGCGGCAATCCGTACGACGAGCGGTCGCCCCGTCCGCGCGCCAACGGCGGCCGAGCGGCGCTTCGGCACCTCCGATAGCGGACGCCGAGACGGGTCGTGTCCGCATGGCTGTGACTCACACTCTGAGACCGCTAAATACAGACGAATGTAGGCGTCCCGCCCCGGAGTACAGTCGACTGAAATCAAGCCGTAGACCGCCGCTATACCCGATACACACGACTGTATCCCGTTTCGATTGGCCGTCCAGAGAACGGCCGGATTTTTACACTTTCAGACGCTCTCGCTCCCGGACCGCCGATATTCTTGATGGACGATAATGTAAACAGTAGATAGGTATAAATACTCCCTGCCGGACGACGTGACTGATGCACCCTACCAGAAACCGCCGTATCGGAAGGTTTCGAGCGATAGAGCCGCGAAACGAGGTGGGTTCGAAATGAGACCGCGACACCTGCTTCCGGCACACGCCTCGACAGCCGGGACACGACTGCCGGCGCGGACTTCGGGGGTGTGCCGCCATGTCTGAGCACACGCTGGTGCTGATGGCGCTGTTGCCCCTGGCGACGATTGCAGTGCTGATGGTCGGGCTGTACCAGCCCGCGACACGCACGATGCCGATTGCGTGGGCCGTGGCGGCCGTCGCCGCCTTCGTCGGCTGGCAGATGTCGCCCCGGCTCATCGCCGCCGCGTCGATACGCGGTGCGCTGACGGCGACCAGAATCCTGGTCATCGTCTTCGGGGCGATACTCCTGCTGTACACGCTGAAACAGTCAGGCGCGTTCGAGGTCATCAACGCCGGGTTCTCCTCGATAAGCGACGACCGCCGCGTGCAGGTCGTCCTGCTCGTCTTCCTCATGGGGTCGTTCATCGAGGGCGCGGCCGGGTTCGGGACGCCCGCGGCCATCGTCGGCCCGCTGCTGGTCGGCCTGGGCTTCCCGCCGCTGGCCGCCGTGGTCGTCGCGCTCACGGGGAACATCCTCGCAATCACCTTCGGCGCGGTCGGCACGCCGCTGATTATCGGCCTCCGGGACGTGGTGTTCGCGGAGGGGACTGGCGCAGCACAGCAGGTGCTCCAGCAGGGCGGCTACGAGAGCGTCGGCGCGTACGTCGCCCAAATCGGCGTGTGGGCGGCGCTCATCCACGCCATCGTCGGCATCGCCATCCCCTTTATCGGCGTGGCGATGATGACCCGCTTCTTCGGCGAGGAGCGGTCCATCAAGCCCGCGCTGGAAGTCCTGCCCCTGTGCCTCTTCGCGTGGGCGTCCTTCGCAATCCCCTACGTCGCCACCGCGTACTTCCTCGGCCCGACGTTCCCGGGCCTGCTGGGTGCGATGGTCGGGCTGCTCGTCGTGACGACCACGCTCCGGGCCGGCTACTTCCTCCCCGACGAGGAGTGGGACTTCGGCCCACAGGACCAGTGGCCCGACCACTGGATCGGAAGCATCGAGCCCGGCGAAGGCGTCGGCGCGACGACGGGCGACAACCGCGAGGGCACCGTCGCGGCCGACGGCGGGACGCCTGCCTTCGAGGAGACCCACTCCCAGGACATGTCGCTCGGCATGGCCTGGCTGCCGTACCTCCTCGTGGCCGCGCTGCTCGTCGTGACCCGCGTCGTCGACCCGGTTCAGACGTTCCTCTCGACAAACGGCGTGCTCCTGTGGAGTAACATCCTCGGCACGCCGTTCTCCGAGGGCGTCGAGATGTTGTACCTCCCGGGGAGCCTCTTCGTGCTGGTCGCGGTGATTACCTACGCGCTTCACGGGATGTCCACCGACGAAATCAAGGCCTCGTGGAGCGAGGCGCTCCGGAACATCGCGCCGGCCGTCGTCGCGCTGTGGTTCGCCGTCGCGACGGTCATGATTATGCAGCGGACCGGTAGCGCCGTCGTCCTGGAGACCGCGCCGATTGACGCCGGCATGCTCGGCCTGCTGTCGGAGATAACCGCGGGCGCGACCGGCCAGATGTTCCCGTTCTTCTCGGGCTTCATCGGCGCGTTCGGCGCGTTCATCGCCGGTTCGAACACGGTCAGTGACATCCTGTTCGGGCTGTTCCAGTTCCAGGCCGCCCAACAAATCGGCGCACCGACCCAGATAGTCGTCGCCGCGCAGGCGGTCGGCGGCGCAATCGGCAACCTCATCGCGATTCACAACGTGGTCGCCGCCCTCACGGTGGTCGGCCTCATCGGCGAGGAGGGACGCGTCATCCGGCTCGAACTGATACCGGTGCTGTACTACGGCGTGTTCACGGGCATCCTGACGCTCGTCCTGGCCTACGTCGTGGCACCGGGCGCGTTCTGACTCGCTTCCTCCCAGTTCTAATTTATGGCATACGACTCCCGACCCCCCGAGCAGCGTGACCCGGCGACGGACCCGAGCGCGAACTACGACTACCAGGGCGACAGCGTCCAGCGCCCGGATCTCGTGGCGGCCCTGGAACGGCGCGTCGACGGCGACGTGCGCTTTGACACGTACACCCGCGAGCTGTTCGCCACCGACGCGAGCGCGTACGAACAGCTCCCGCTCGGCGTCGTCTCCCCGGTCTCGACCGAGGACGTGGTCGCGGTGATGGAGTACTGCGACGAGCAGGACGTGCCGGTGCTGCCGCGGGGCGGCGGGACCAGTCTCGCCGGTCAGGCCGTCAACGAGGCCGTCGTCCTCGATTTCAAGCGCCACATGGACCAGACGGTGTCGGTCGACCCCGATGCCCGACAGGCCCGTGCCCAGGCCGGCATCACCATCGCCCGGCTCAACGACCGCCTGGAACCCCACGGGCTGAAGTTCGCGCCGGACCCCGCCTGGGGCGACAAGAGCGTGCTGGGCGGCGCTATCGGCAACAACACGACCGGCGCGCACTCGCTGAAGTACGGCAAGACCGACGCCTACATCGAGGAGTGCGAGGTCGTTCTCGCGGACGGCACCCGGACGACCTTCGGCTGGGTCGACGTCGAGGACCTCCGGGCGGCCGAGGCCGGTCCGGACGCCGACCTCGAAACCCGCATTCGCGCCGAGGTCGCCCGCATCCTCTCAGAGGACGCCGAAGAGATAGACGCCAGGTACCCGGACCTCAAGCGCAACGTCTCCGGGTACAACCTGGACGAACTGGTCGATAGCGCCAGGGAGCGCGGCGAGGTCAACCTCGCCCGCCTGCTCGCCGGGAGCGAGGGGACGCTTGCAGTCGTCACCGAGGCGACGGTGTCGCTCGAACCCGTCCCCGAGGCCACGGCCGTCGCCATGCTGACCTACGACGACATCATCTCGGCGATGCGGGACGTGGCCCCGATTCTCGACCACGACCCCTCGGCCGTCGAGGTGATGGACGACGTGCTCCTCGACCTCGCCGCGGAGACGCCGGAGTTCGCCGACGTCGTCGGCATGCTCCCCGAGGAGACGGACTCGACGCTGCTCGTCGAGTTCTACGCCGACTCGGCCGAGGCGGGCGCACAGAAGGTCGCCGACCTCCTCGCCGACCGGCTCCCGGGCTACGGCGCCAAGGAATCGCCCAGCGAGAGGGCGGGGTCGGTCACCGACGCCCCGGTCCACGCCGTCGACGCGCTGGAAGCCTACGACCCCGACCGGCAGGCGAAGTTCTGGAAGATGCGCAAGGCCGGGCTGCCGATTCTGCTCTCGCGGACGGGCGACGACAAGCACTGGCCGTTCGTCGAGGACACGGCGGTCCCGGCCGAGAACCTCCCGGAGTACGTCGCCGACATCCGGGAGCTGTTCGACGAGCACGACACGTTCGCCTCCTACTACGCTCACGCCGGTCCCGGCGTCCTGCACATCAGGCCGCTGTTGAACCTGAAATCCGAGGCCGGCATCGAGACGATGGAGGCCATCTCCGACGCCATCACGGACCTCGTCGTCCAGTACGACGGCTCCGTCTCCGGCGAACACGGCGACGGCCGCGCCCGAACCCAGTGGAACCGCAAGCTGTACGGCGACGACCTCTGGGAGACGTTCCGCGACCTCAAGACCGCGTTCGACCCCGACTGGCGGCTGAACCCGGGGAACATCTGTGGCGACCACGACCCGGCCGAGCACCTCCGGTACGACCCCGACTACGCCTTCGACGCGGGCTTCGACCCCACGCTGGAGTGGGACAACGAGAACGGGTTCCAGGGGATGGTCGAACTCTGTCACGGCTGTGCGGGCTGTACCGGCCACCAGGAGACCACCGGCGGCGTGATGTGCCCGACCTACCGCGCCGCCGAGGAGGAAATCACCAGCACCCGCGGCCGGGCCAACATGCTCCGGTCGGCGATGGACGGCGACCTGCCCGAGGACCCCACCGACGAGGAGTTCGTCACCGAGGTGCTGGACCTCTGTATCGGCTGTAAGGGCTGCAAGAAGGACTGTCCGAGCGGCGTCGACATGGCGAAGCTCAAAGCCGAGGTGGTCCACGAGTACCACCAGCGCGAGGGCGTCTCGCTGCGGGACCGGCTGTTCGCCAACGTCGAGACGGTGCTCTCGGTCGGGAGCGCCTTCGCCCCGGTGTCGAACTGGCTGATGGACCTGCCGGGAGCGGGCCGTCTCATGGAGACAACGGTCGGCATCACGGACGAACGCACCCTGCCCGCCTTCCACCGGACCACGTTCCGGGACTGGTGGACGGACCGTGGCGGGGCACGGGTCGCGGCCGACGAGGCCGACCGGACGGCGCTCCTGCTCGCCGACCCGTACACGAACTACAGCCACCCCGACGTGGGGAAGGCGGCGGTCCGGGTGCTCGAAGCCGCCGGCGTCCACGTGGCCGTGCCCGACGACGTGACCGACAGCGGCCGGCCCGCCTACTCGAAGAGTATGCTGGACCACGCCCGCGAGACGGCGCGAGCCAACGTCGATTCGCTCGCGCCCCGCGTCGCCGACGGCTGGGACGTGGTCACCATCGAACCCTCCGACGCGGTCATGTATCAGGTCGACTACCGTGACCTCCTCTCCGGCGACGGCGTCGACGCGGTCGCTGAGAATACGTACGGCGTCTGTGAGTATCTCGACACCTTCCGGCTCGGGGAGTCGCTGGCCGTCGACGGGGCCGACCGCTCGCTGGCGTACCACGGTCACTGCCACCAGAAGGCGACGAAGAAGGACCACCACGCCGTCGGCGTCCTCCGGCGGGCCGGCTACGACGTGGACCCGCTCGACTCGGGCTGTTGTGGCATGGCCGGCTCGTTCGGCTACGAGGCCGAGCATTTCTCGATGAGCGAAGCCATCGCCGACCTCCTGCTGGGCCAGATAGACGACTCGCCCGCCGAACAGGTCGTCGCGCCCGGCGCGTCCTGTCGGTCGCAACTCGACGACCTCGGCGGGGTGGAGCCACCCCACCCCATCGAGATGGTCGCGGCGGCGCTCGATTAGGCGGGTCGCCCGCGACGGGCGCTGTCGGTCGTGGCGTCAGAACCCGAAGCCGTCCCGCCGTCGGACGGTCACGTCGTGTCCGTCGACCGCCGACCGGAGCGCCTCCTCGAAGGGGGCCGCGTCGAACTGGCCGTGGACTCTGACCGTCGTCTCCGCCCCAGCGCGGGGCCGGGCCGTGATTTTCGGCCGCCCGACCCGGCCACCCGAGTGGATGTCGACCCCGTCGAGGGCGTCGTAGGGCTGTGTCTCCACCTGCTCGGCAGTTTCGAGGGCCGCGGGCACGCCCTCTTCGACCACCCGTGACGCGAACGCGGCGGCCCGCCGGTCCGGCGACCCGAACAGCAGGTCCACGGGCGTCAGGTAGTCGTACTCGACGAAGTAGGCCCGCTCCGTACAGAACAACACGTCGAGCAGCCGGAGCGGGTACGAGCCACGCATCGTGTAATGCAGGTGCACGCGGAGTTCGTCGGTCACGAGAACCACCCCTGGGCGGTGGCGGCGTCGGCGACCGTCCCGTCGGCTGCGACCTTCGCCCGTGCGACCCGGTACATCGTGTACGTCTGGACGAGGAGGTAGCTGGCCCAGAGGACGTATCCGCCCGGCGCGCTCCCGAGGACGGCGGGCCGGACGGCGAACGTCGCCAGTCCGAGCCGCGTCGCCAGGCCGGTGCCGACCAGCAGAACGCTGAAGTAGCCGAAAAACGCCGCCGCGAGCCACATCGCGGCGACGCGGCCCCACCCCGGCATCGTGTGCTCGGGGAGCCGGACCGTGTTGACGAGCTGGACGACGACGATGTAGGGCCACATCAACAGGCCGGACATGGCCGCCCCGACGACCAGGAGCCCGAAGGGGTCGGCTATCGAAATCGGGAGGGTGAGGATGAGCACGCCCCAGCCACAGAAGACGGTCAGCAGGCCCCAGAACAGCCGCGGCAGGCTCCAGCCCGCGTCCCGGCCGTACAGCTCGTAGATGATGTCCGAGCTGTTCCGGACGAACGACTCGATGATGGCGTACTCGGTCGTGAACAGAGCCAGAAACAGCGTGACGTAGATGACACTCGTCGCGAGCCCGCCGACCGAGGGGGCGATTTCGATGAGCCACATGTCGACCGCGTCGCTCGTCGCCCCCGGGGCCTGTGACACCGCGACGACGACCAGCATCGTCGTGACGAGGACCAGCCCGAAAAAGAAGGTGAGCAGGTGTTCGAGCTGTGTCACGCGCCACCAGCCGCGCCACCGCTTGAGGTTCTGGGTGTCCGGCGTGAACGTGAACCCGTCTTCGTGGACCGTCTCGGGGTCGTCGCCGGCGAAGGGGTTCTTGATTCGGCCCTGATACCGGCCCATCCCGTAGCCCTTCTCGCGTATCCAGAGGCTCTGTGAGAGGTTGAGATACCCCCCTGCCCCGGCGTAGGCCAGGGCCCCGACCAGGACGGCGATGGTCCCGACCGGCGAGTAGTCGCCCACCGTCGTCAGGCTCCCCGGGACGCCGACCAGCACGTCGACCGACCCGATGAGGACGAACAGCAACAGCGCGAACGCGATGGACAGCGCCACCAGGACGAGTTGGAGGCTCTCGACGACGTTGTACATCAGCGGCGTCACCTGGTAGGTCACCCAGATGAACACCATGAGCGCGATGCCGAACAGCCGCCAGCCGACGACGTCGACGCCGACGATGTCGTACGTGCCGAGCCCGAGCCCCTGGGCACCGATTTGCGCGGCGCTCGCCGCCCAGCCCGGCCAGCCGAGGCTGACGAACCCGCCGATCAGCATGGCCAGCGGAACGACCGGATGGACCCGCTCGAACGCGCGGAACACGCTCTCACCGGTCGCCAGCGACCACCGCTGAATCTCCGTGTTGACGACGAAGTGGAGACAGACGGCCACGAGGAACAGCCAGTACAGCCCCCACCCGTAGCTGGCGACCAGGTGCGGCCAGAACAGCGTCTCGCCGCTGCCCAGCGACGCCCCCAGCATGATGGCGCTTGGGCCGACGACGTGACGGAGCTTCGGCACCTTCGGCAGCGCGAGCTCTCTGAACCGACCGCCCGACCCGGTGTCCGGGTAGTCGTCGGTCTCCGGTGCGGCCTCCAGGTTCTCGTAGGCGACCGGGGTGTACGAGGAGATGGGGTAGCGCTGCTCCGCGAGGGAGGCGTACACCTCCGCCTGGTCCGATTCCGAGTCGTCCGCCACGTCCGGCTCATCGGGCCGCTTTTCTTCTGGCATCGCGCTACTCACCCACCGACGTAGTGCCAGACGTGTTCGTGGTCCTCGGCTAAGTCGACCTGCGGGAGGTCCTCCAGCGCCGGCCCGATGGCGTCCCACCACTCGTCGGCGGTCTTGTAGCCCGCCGGGTGCTCCTGGAACACCTCCGTGATGAGCTTCCCGGCGTCGGTGTCGGGGTTCTCACGGAGGTAGTCGTACGCGGCTTTCAGCGCCGCGCGCCGGGCGGCGAGCACCTCCCCAGTCCCCGGCAGGTCCGCGTCGGCGATGCTGTGCTCAACGGGCGGCTCCCGCCCCTGTGGCCCCGTGTCCGTGCCGACGAGCTGTGCGAACGGAACCCACCAGACCCGGCTCCGCGCGCCGACTTTCCGCGTTTCGAGGTCCCCCCGGTCTACGAGTACGTCGAGCTTGTTGTGTGCCGTCTTCCGGGAACAGCCGAGCGCGTCCATCACGTCGGACGCCGTCAGCGGCTTCGCCTGGTCCGCCCGGTCTTGAAACACCGAGAGCACCCGCTCCGGTGTGAACTCTGCCGTGGACGGTGGCGACCCGTCGGCCCGACCATCGTCCGCGGTATTGCTCATACGTAGCCATTACAGTCGTATGTAATAGACTTTTCTGCAGAGAACCCCGCGGCGGGAGCAAGCGGCCTGTGCGCGCTTCGCTGGCACCCAGTTGTACACGAGGGCAGGGACGGGACCGTCCGACGGCCCCTCACTCGGCCGGTTCCGGCGCGGCCACCGACTGCTCAGTCTCGACGACTGCCCGGTCGGGCAGTTCGGGGTTCGGTTTCCGACCGAGGGTCAGCAGCCGTTCGGTGAGCGTCAGTTCCTCGGGGCTGGGGCTCGGCTTCTGGACCTCCTCGAAGTCGACGACGACCTGCCCGTCCTCGGCCGCGATGCGCACCGCACAGAGCTGGTAGGAGGGGTAAAACACCGGGGGCAGGAGCCCGATGACCCCGTTACGCCGGTGGAGGCGCTTGAGCCAGGTCCCGCTGTTGACGACCAGCCCACCATCGACCGCCTGCACGTTCGGGCGGTGCGTGTGCCCGTAGCAGAAGACGACCACGTCTTCCTGCTCTTCGAACACGTCCTGCGCGGCTTCCCTGTAGGTCGTCCGGGTGTCGACGGTGAGGTCGGTCTCGAAGATGCCGAAGCGGTTGATTGTCTTCTTGATGTCTCGCCGCAGGAGATACAGCGGGACGCCGACGAGCAACAGGAGCCCGGCCAGCGACGCGTTCACGACGAGCAACACCCAGATAGCGGTCCCGACCGTCCCGAACTGGCCCAGGAACGACGTCGTGGTCTCGACCGGTGCCGACCAGACGCCGAGCAGATTCAGCGCCGCCAGAATCGCCAGGATGGCGCTGATGTTGAACAGCAACAGGAACGGAACCAGCGCGTACCGCAGCAGGGGGTTCATCTCGCGGTAGAAGTATTTCGAGAGCATCCAGACCGGGACCCGCTCGGTCGGCGTGACGGCCTGGACGTCCTTGAGCCAGTTGTACCGGCCCCGGTCAGAGAGCTGGCCGGCCCGGCTCGTCACGAGCGTGTTGTAGTAGTAGCCAAGCGGCGTCACGTTCGTGTCTCCCCAGTCCTCGATGCGGTTGTTGGGGTCCTGCTGGTTCCCGTGTTCGAGGTGGATTGCCTGGTCACCGACCGCTCGGGTGACCGACTTCGACTGGACCAGCCTGACGTTGTACGCCGCGAACCGCTCGACGTACTCGTCGTAGGCCGCGAGTTCGTGGTCGTGGTTGCCCGGGATGAGGGTTATCTGTACGTTCTCGCCGGTCTTTCGCAACTGCTCGAACAGCGACGGGTAGGTCTCTTCGAGGACGTCGAACTTCTCTAGCCCCGACACCCCGGTGAACTCCCAGAGGCCGAAGGCGTCGCCGTTGATGAGTAGCTCGACGTCCTCGTCGGTGGTCTCCAGCCGCGAGAGGAAATCCAGCAGTTCGTCCAGAAACTCCACCTCCTCCAGCTGCTCGTCGCCGCCGATGTGGAGGTCGCTTATGACGTAGTAGACGCGGTCATCGGCGGAGCCGTCCATTGAATACGGGTTCTGGACCCACGGACAAAGGCGTTGCTTTCCGGGGACTCCGAGTAGATGCGCCGTGTCGGCCGGGACAGGTGCGTCGTCCCGCGGCTACAGTTCCAGCACGGCCCGGAAGCGCGCTTCGTTCTCTATCATCCGGCCGTAGGCCTCGTTCACGTCTTCGAGCGGGAAGGTCTCTATCTCCGGCGTGATGTCCCGAAGCGAACTGAACTCCAGCGTGTCCTGGGAGTCGCGGGCGTGGCCGGACCCCCAGCCCTCGACAGCGCCGCGGGTCTGGACGAGGTCCATAGCGTTGACTGCGACCGGTTCGCCGGGGACGCCCACGACGACGACGGAGCCGTCGACGCCGATGCCGCTGACGACGGAGCTGATGGCGTCGCTCGACGGGGCCGTCCCCAGCACTACGTCGGCCCCGCCCAGTTCCTGCAGCCGCTGGCCGGCATCCGTCTCCGTCGCGTCGATGAAGTGGTCCGCTCCCAGTTCTCTCGCCAGGGACTCCTTCTCCGGTGTTCGGGAGATGGCGGCCGTCTCGAAGCCGGCCGCGTGCGCGTACTGGATGCCGAGGTGCCCGAGGCCGCCGATGCCCTGTACGGCGACGAGGTCGCCGACGTTCGCGTCGCTGTTCCGGAGCGCGTTGAACGTCGTCACGCCCGCACAGAGCAGCGGTGCCGCGGCCGCCGCGTCGAGCGACTCCGGAATCCTCGCCAGCGCCTCCGACGGGGCGGTCATGTACTCGGCGTACCCGCCGTCGTAGGTCAGCCCGGTGACTTCGCCGTTCTCGCACTGCAGGAAGTTGCCCTGCCGACACTGGTCACACGTCGAGCAGTGGCCGCCGTGCCAGCCGACGCCGACCCGGTCGCCCACCTCCCAGGCGTCGACGGCGTCGCCGACGGCGTCGATGTGGCCCGCCACCTCGTGGCCCGGGACTCGCGGATACGTGACCGCGGGGTTGGTCCCCTCTTTCGTGAACACGTCGCTGTGGCAGATGCCGCAGGCGTCGACCGAGACCCGAACCTCGTCGGCGTCCGGTTCGGGCACGTCCCGTTCGACGACCTCGAACTCCGCTCCCGGCTCGGGCACGACCGCCGCTTGCATCGTGTCTGACATAGCGACATTTTCGGCTCGACGCGGATAAACGGCCAGTTAGCAGACATCCTTACGGGGGTCCGACGGGACCGCCAGAGTCACGACCTATCGCCGGGTGACGGCCCGGTCGTCGGCTCAGGACCGGAGCCGCTGGATGCGCTTCTCCGTCGGCGGGTGGGTCGAAAACAGCCGCTCGAACAGCCCCTTATCGGCGTTGAAGATACAGAGGGCGTTCATGCTGTCCTCGACCGCCGATTCCCGCCCCTCGGCACCGCGGGAAATCTTCTCCAGCGCCCGGGCCAGCGGCTCGCCGGTGCCGATGGCGCGGCGCGCGTCCGCGTCGGCGACGTACTCCCGGTAGCGGGAGATAGCCAGCACGAACACCATGACCAGCGCGTTCGCCAGCGAGGAGGCGACCATCGCCAGGAGCCAGGAGCCGATGTTCCGTTCGCCCCCGAACAGCACCGCGAAGTAGGCGACGTAGCCGACGAGCATCCCGATGGACTGGCCCACGACCATCGTGATGACGTCCCGGTTCTTGATGTGGGCCAGTTCGTGGGCGACAACGCCCTCCAGTTCGTCGTCGTCCAACAGCTGTAGCAGTTCGCTCGACACGACGACGACGCCCGCGCCCTTGCGCCCGACGGCGAAGGCGTTGGGGACGCCCATGTCCATCACCATCAGCCGCGGCTCTTCGAGCCCCATGTCTCTGCAGAGCCGGCGGACCATCTGGTGGACGTGCCCGAACCGACTGTCGTCGGGCATCTCCTCTGCGCCACGGAGCGCCAGCCACTTCCCGAGCTTGTACTGGATGGCCGGAACGACGAGGATGCCGACGAGGAGCACCGGCACGAGCGGAAGCCCCAGAAGCACCGACAGCGCCGTGCCGGCGAAGACGTAGAACGCGAACAGGACCGCCCCGACGACCAGCATCCGAAGTTGTAATCCGAAGTCCGTCATACAGGGTCAAGTCCGGCCGGCCGTATAAACCGTCTGGCTGGTGACGCCGCCGCGTCAGCCGGTTTCGAGCCGGGTGGCAACAGCTATGGGCCTGGGTTCGGAACCTCTCCGACGTGTCCCTCCGACGCCTCGCCGGGCGGTTCCGGCCTTACTCCGTCCCAATCTGTCTGTTCGCCCTGGTGGTAGTCACCGTGTCGGTCGTACCGCCGCTGGTGCTCGGGGAGGCGACCGGCCGCACGTACGCCCTGACCGTGGCCGTGCTGGTCGTCGCCGTCTCGTCGGTCCTCCCGTACGCCGCCGCCGTCGCTGTCCTGACTGTGCCGTTCCCCTACGCCGGACTGGGGAGCTACGCCGCTCCGGCCGCCGGCGAGCCGTTCTCGCCCACTGCGGCGCTCCGCCACGCCGTCGCCGGCGTCTCGTACGTCGTCGCGGCCACCGCCGTCGGGGCTGTCGGAATCGGCGTCGACTTCGCGGTTTCCAGCGGCTTGACCCCGTTCCCGGCGGTGCGGTTCCCGGCGGTCGGGGTGCCGCCCTACCTGGCGCTCGGCGGCGCGGCCGTCGCCGGCGTCTACGTCGCCGTCCAGTTGTGGCGATACGACACTCCGCTCGGGGAGCTGGGGCTCGATACGGTCCTCGGGACGGTCGTCCTCGGTGCGCTGCTCGCCGCGTCGCCCGTCGTCGCGCTCTGGCTGTTCGGGGCCTACGGGTTCTGAGCGGCCGTGTGCCCCCGTCACGTCCTCGGCGCTACCCGCCGGCTTCAAAACGTCTTAAAGTCGCAAGCACTCGGTACCGGATATGACGCAGCAACAGTCCCAGACGGGCGGCCCGCGAGCGAGCGGGATGCCGATGCTCGGGCTCGGCACGTGGCAGAACGACGACGAAGCGCAGTGTGCCGAGAGCGTTCGGACGGCGCTGGAAGCCGGCTACCGGCACATCGACACCGCACAGGCCTACGACAACGAGGGCGCCGTCGGCGACGGCATCGCCGCGGCCGCCGTCGACCGCGACGACATCTTCCTGGCGACGAAGGTCTGGCTATCGAACCTCTCGCACGACGACGTCATCGAGACGACCGAGGAGAGCCTCGACAAGCTCGGCGTCGACTCGGTGGACCTGCTGTACGTCCACTGGGCGGCCGGCGAGTACGACCCCGAGGAGACGCTGCCCGCGTTCGACGAACTCGTCGACCGCGGCCTCATCGACAACGTCGGCGTCTCGAACTTCGAACCCCACCACGTCGAGACGGCGATGGACGTGCTCGACGCGCCGGTGTTCGCCAACCAGGTCGAGACGCACCCGTTCCTCCAGCAGTCGGACCTGCGCGAGCACGCGGCGGCCCACGACTACGAACTGGTCGCGTACTCGCCGCTGGCCCGCGGGGCGGTGTTCGGCCACGAGGTCATCGAAGCCATCGCCGACGACCACGGCGTGAGCGAGGCCCAGGTCAGCCTGGCGTGGCTCCGCGAGAAGGGCGTGACGGCGATTCCGAAGGCCACGAGCGAGGCCCACATCACGGACAACCTGGCGAGCCTCGACCTGTCGCTTTCCGACGCCGACGTCGACCGCATCGACGGCATCGAGACGGTCGACCGGCGCATCGACCCGGACTGGTCGCCGGCGGCCTGGGACTGAGCCGACGCCTTTCGCCCCGTGCCACCACGCCTCTCACAGCCCTCTTCACATTTCCACCCCTTGAACACACGATGAGATGGTTTCCTCCTCTCGGGTGGTCCGGCTGACCCGGACCACGCTACGGTCCGCGCTCGCCGTTCGCCCGTCGGTCCCGGCCCGGTACCGCGACACCGCTCTGTTCGTCCTGCTGGCCGTGCTGTTCGGTGGCTCGTTCGTCGCAATCAAGACCGGGCTCCGCGAGCTTCCGCCGGTGCTGTTTGCTGGCCTCCGGTTCGACCTGGCGGCGGTGACGCTGCTCGGCTACATCGCCATCACCCGCCCTCGTTCGACGTGGCTCCCGCGAACACGCGGGGACGTCGTGGGCATCGGGATGGCGGCGCTGTTCCTCATCGCGCTCAACAACGGCCTGCTGTTCCTCGGCCAGGGCGCGACGACGCCAGCGGCGGCCTCCGTGATGTACGGCCTGAACCCGATACTCGCCCCCGTGTTCGCCTGGTGGCTGCTGGGCGAGCGGCTCTCCTGGCTCGGCGCGCTCGGCATCGGCGTCGCGCTGAGCGGCGTCGTCCTCATCGTCCAGCCCTCGCCCTCGACGTTCACCGACGCGAGCGCCGTCGGCCAGCTCCTGGTCCTCGGCGCGGCGGCGGCCGTCGCCCTCGGCAGCGTCCTCCTCCAGCGCGTCGGCCCCCGGATGGACAGCACGCCGCTGACCGCGTGGGCGATGGCCGTCGGCGCGGTGTTGCTCCACGCCGCGAGCCTGCTGGTCGGGGAGCCGCCGGCGGCCGTCGTCGGCATCGGCCCCGAGACGGTCGCGAGCATCGTGGCCGTCGGCATCCCCTCGACGGCGGTGGCCTACGCTATCTACTTCGGGCTCATCGGGCGCATCGGGCCGGTGCGTGCGAACCTGGTGGCCTACGTCGTGCCGGTGTTCGCCGCGCTCATGGGCTGGGCGCTGCTGGGCGCCTCGGTGTCGCTGTGGACGCTGGCCGGGTTCCTGGTCGTCGTCGCGGGCTTTGCCCTCATCGAGCGAGCGACCATTCGCACGGAACTGCGCCGGCTCTACCACCGCTTCGGGGAACCGCCGGCCTCCCAGCAGACGCCCCGGTGTGACGACTGAACGGCGAGTACGGCGCGCATAGACTGCTTTCTCGCTCCCGACGTCATGTTATCGCCGGTGCCAGCGACGGTCGATACCGAGTAGCCGGCCGCGCCACCGGTCCCGCTCCGGGGGCCGTCTGTCAGTACCCGTGTGTACATACGCCTCCGGCGGGAAACGGTCGTGATGACTGCGCTGGACCACGCCAACGCCGGCTATCGACGACTCTTCGAGCAGGACGGCCTCTCGTTTGGCCTCGGGTTCCCGCTCACGGGGGAGAAGGAGTCGACGCCCGACGTGGACGCGGAGCTCCGGCTGGCGAGCCACGCCGAATCGGTCGGGTTCGACGCGCTCTGGGCCCGGGACGTGCCGACGTACTGGCCGCGGTTCGGGGACGCCGGCGGGGCCTTCGACCCGTGGGGGCTGCTGTCCCACGTCGCCGCCACCACCGAGTCGGTCGCGCTCGGCACCGCGAGCATCGTCCTCCCGCTGCGCCACCCAATCCACGTGGCGAAGTCGGCCGCGACCGTCGACCGGCTCTCCGACGGCCGGCTCGTGCTGGGCGTCGCCTCGGGCGACCGCGACCCCGAGTACCCGGCGTTCGGTGTCGACCCCGAGAACCGGGGGCACCTCGTCCGCGAGAGCGTCGACGCGCTCCGCGTGCTCTGGCGCGAGGCGTACCCGACCCTCGACGGCTCCTGGGGCCACGTCGACGGCGACCTCGACGTGCTCCCGAAACCGACGACGGACACGCTCCCGCTGTTCCCGACCGGCAACGCCAGGCAGTCGACGGAGTGGATAGCCGAGAACGGCGATGGCTGGATATTCTACCACCTCCCCGAATCGACGCTGGAGTCGTATCTCGACACCTGGCGGAGCCACGCGCCCGAGAAGCCGTTCACGATTGCCGTCCAGGTCGCGCTCGCCGACGACCCGACGGCCGACCCCGAACCGCTCCACCTGGGCTACCGGGCCGGCGTCGAGTGGTTCCGCGAGTACTTCCGGCGGCTCGACGGCTACGGGCTGGACCACGTCATCGTCGGGCTTCGCGCCGCGGACCCCGAGGCGGCGATGGCGACGTTCGCGGACGAAATCATCGACGAGCTGTAGTGGAGCGATGTTCGCGGACAGGGCCGTCGATGGGGCGGACGATACACAGCGGTCCGCCGTCGGCGACGTGGGCGGCGCGACCTGCCATTCGTGGACGTGCGAATCCGAGGCTCCACTGCTCCTCCGTCGTCGAGTGACTGCGGTCCCCGTTTTGCCGCCCCTCACGGGTCGAACTCGTCCTTCCTGAGCCCCTCCCGGACGGGGCCGTGCTCGGCGTCGGTCGGCGGCGGCGCGGTCACCAGCAACGCCTCCAGCCGACCGTCCGTCGCCCTGACGCCGCGCTCGGTGTCGGCCTCGACGACCACCACGTCGCTCGGCTCGACCGTCCGCTCTGTGTCCCCGTCGCGGACGACGCCGGTCCCGGACTGGACGTGTATCGCCACGTCGCTCGCGGGCGCGTGGACCGGGATGAACTGTCCCGGCTCGAAGTAGCCACAGACGACTTTCATCCGGTCGCTGCAGAACACCTCGACGGCCGAGAACCGGTCGTCGTTGTATTCACGGGCGGCGTCGAAGTCGGTCGCCGTCATCGCCGGCCCCCGTTCGTTTCCGACGGCCCTGGGCGCGTCGTCACGCTGTGCCGAGACAGTCCAGGTCGACTGAGCGGTCCCGCTCCACGTCGCTGTCGGTGCATACGCGGCTGGTCCGACCGCACAACGGAAAGCGTCGGTCCCGAACGGCTTCGTCTCCCCGTCGCCGACGGCGCTTCCGATTCACTCCCCGATGTCGGGATAGGACTGGCTGCTCCCG